>JBIKKQ010000146.1:0-8633 GCA_044360305.1 Pirellulales bacterium | reverse complement strand
GCCGATCACGGGGTAGCCGCCCATCGTCTGGGCGTCGGCCAGGAGCAGGATCGGCCTGCCGTCCGGCGGCAGCTGCACCGCGCCCGGGAGCACGGGCCGCGAAACGAAGCGGCCGCGATCAGGGACGGCATGTGGCGGGAGCGGCTGGCCGTCGAACCGCACCCCCATCCGATCGGAACGGGCGCTGGTTCGCCAGGCGTGTCGCCACAGGGCGTCGAGGCCGGGACCGGCCTCCGCGGCGGGAATGATGCGCAGCGTGCACGGATGGGGCGGATCCGGGACGACCGCGGCCGCGACGACAGGATCGATGCCGACTCCGTGCCGCGGATCTCCCACGGGGAGCCGGTCGCCGGCCGCGAGCCTGCGGCCGGACAGCCCGCCCAGCGCCGCCGGCTCGTAGGTGCTCGCGCTCCCCAGCACGCGGGGCACAGCGATCCCGCCGGCGACGGCGAGGACGCCGCGACATCCGCTGCGGGCCTGACCGAGTGCGAGCTCGGTGCCCGCTCCGATCCGCACCGGCCGCCCGCGCGGCAGGCCGGTGAACTCGCCCCCCGCGACGGCCACGACCGCGTCGCGCTCGAACACGAGCGTCGGACCGACGAGCGTGAACTCGATGCCGGCAGCCGCCTCGTGATTGCCCACGAGCAGGTTGGCCAGGCGCAGCGCCGGGGCATCGACGGCACCGGAGAGTGGCAGCCCGGCCGCCCGCTGCCCCGGCCGGCCGAGATCCTGGATGCTGGTCCACAAACCCGCGTCGGCGACGATCAGGCCCGGCGCAGGTGCCGGCGCCGCGAAGCCGGCGGCAGCCGTCTCGCGACGGGCGAACTCCGCGGCGCAGTCGCCGGCGTCGATCGCGACAAACCGCACGCTGTCACCCGCGCGCAAGCGGGCGGCCGGGCGCCGCGCGACGTCGAACAGGACCGCCGGCGAACGGCCGATCACGTTCCAGCCGCCCGGGGTGGCGAACGGATAAACGCCCGTCTGTGCTCCGCCGATGCCCACGGACCCGGCCGCCACCCGGGCGCGGGGCGTCGTCCGGCGGGGCGTGACGAGCGGTTCGGGCAGGCCGTGGAGGTAGGCGAAGCCGGGCACGAAGCCGATCGCCTGCACGAGATAGTCGGGGGCCGTGTGCAGCCGGACGACGTCGTGGCGATCGAGGGCGTGCAGCGTGCAGACCTCCTCCAGGTCGGGGCCGTGCGGCCCGCCGTAGCAGACGGGGATCTCGTGCCGCGTCCCGTGCGCGTCGCACCGTCTCGCGGTCGCCGCGGAGGCCGCGAGCCTGTCCTGCAGCCCGCCCAGGTCGCCGCCGCGGACGGGGTCGTAGACGACGAGCACCCGGTCGATCGCGGGAACGACGTCGATGACTTCGGGATGCCCGGCGGCATCGATGGCATCGGCGATCGCCCGCGCCGCGGCGATCATCTCCGGCGGCGTGCCGGAGGGGAGAACGATCTCGACCGCCGAGTCGCCCACCGGCCCCAACGCTGGAAGGCTCATGGGACGTCACCCAGGGCGAGGGCCGCGAACGACGCCAGCCAGTGCTCGCCCACGTAGTCGCCACCGACCGTCCGGGGCAGACCGACCGCGAGGTGCCGGTCCGCCGCCACCGCCATCTCGGCGGCGCGCGGATGGTCGGTCGGCAGGCTGGCCGCGAGCCGCCGCAGCAGCCAGCCGCGGGACAGGCAGAGGCCGTCGAGGTGGGCGATCTGCGGATCGCACCGATCGACGACCTGCGGCGGCATGGCAATCGGCCCGAGGCCGCGCGGAAAAAACGCCTCGCACCAGGCGACGAATTCCCCGCGCGGCAAAACGGCCCGCATCAGGCCCGCTTCCGCCAGAATCGGCGACAGGAAATCCGTCAGCGACGGCTCGTAGGCCAGCGGGGCATCGCGATCGTCGCGATACCAGCGGACCGCGGCTCGGCGGATGATCCGCTCCAGTTCCGTGTCCCGGCAGGTGATGCAATAGTCGCAGGCGAGGATGCCGGCGAAGGCCGAGCTGGCGTGCGTGCCGGAGCGGATCGGATACGGCGCGGCGTCCACGAACGCCGCCAGGCGGACGGCCAGATCCGCCGCGAGGGGATCGACGGCCTCTGCCCAGTCGCTCGCCTGCGGCAGCAGCGGCCGCAGCCGCTCCAGCTCGGCCCGGAGTTCGAGGAGCCAGGCCCAGCCGTACGGCCGCTCGAACGTCGCCGCCGCGGGGCGGGCGCAGTACTCCCGTTCAGCGGCCAGGCGGGCGGGCGTGAGCCGGGCGGCGAGCGCCGCAATGATCTCCTCGCGCGCGTCGAACCGGGCCTGGAGCCGCAGCAGCCGGACCAGCAGCCAGTGCATGTGGACGCTCGAATGCCAGTCGTAGCTCCCGTAAAACACCGGATGCGCCGCGACGTGGTCGGCGGCAGCCGGCTCCGCCGCCACGAGAAGGTGGTCGAGCTTGTGCGGATAGGCGCGGCTGATGTTGGCCAGGGCGACGCCGGCGAACGCGTTCGCCATGTCCGCCGTGACGTGGTGCGGCACCCGATCCTCTGACCGTGCCTCCGGCTGCGAGACGTTTCCCATGGTCTGCCCTGTGTAATCGTGTCCGGACCGGCGCAGGCCGCGCCGGCGCGGGCTAGCCGAGACTGGCAAGGACGAGGTCGGCCACGTCTTCCAATCCGCTGCCGTCGTGCGACCCGACGACGTGCCGCATGGCCGCGCGAACCTCGGGCACGGCGTTGCCCATGGCGATGCCGAGGCCGGCGGCCTCGAGCATCGGCAGGTCGTTGACGTCGTCCCCCACGGCGCACACCTCGTGCGCGGCAATCCCGAACCCTGCGGCCAGCGCGGCGACGGCGGTCCACTTCGTCACTCCGGCCGGGGCGATCTCGCAGAGCCAGTCCCGATACCGCGGGCTGCGGATCGTGTGCAGGGCGAGCTGGCCGGGGAACGCGTCGCGCAGCGCGGCCTCGAGGGCGAGCATCGCCTCGCGCGCGCCCATCGCGAAGCCCGCGAAGGCGTCGGCGGGCGGGGCGACGTGCAGGTCGGGGCGGACGTCGGCCAGGCTCCGGTTGCGGTCGAGATACTCGCCGAGGCCACGGCCGCCCCCCTCGAGGCTGCGGCAGTGGAAGTCGAAGCCGGCGGCGTAACTGTCGGTGTACAGCACCGGCTCGTGGCCGGAGTCGACGATCATGTCCACGACACCCTGGAGCACGCCGGGAGGAAACGCGGCCCGCTGGAGCGTGGCATGGTCGGTGGGTCGCTTCACGAGCGCGCCGGTGGCCGTGACGAGCGGATCGACGATGCCGAGCCGCGCGGCCACCGGCAGCGCGTCGCGGTACCGGCGGCCCGTGGCCAGCAGGACGCGCACGCCCGCCGCCCGGACGCGGTCGATCGCCCGTTCGGCGCCGGCCGTAACCTCGTGGCGGCTGTCGGTCACGGTGCCATCGACGTCGAGAACGAGGAGACGGATGCGTCCAGGGGCGGCCGGCGTTGCGGGCGGAGGCGTCATGACGCTCTGGCCGGGTCGGCCTGTCCGTTCCACGTGATCCGCGGACTTCGGCGACAGGCGACCTGTCCCCCACCGCTGGACGTCCGGTTCTACCATGGGCGTCGACCGGCGTGGATCCCCGGCGTGGCCTGCCGGGGGCGCCCCGTCATTCCTTGTCCGTGCCGGAGGCGCGCCTGAGGAATCCGGCAAGCACCAAACCCCAGGCGATGATCAGCCCCAGTCCTGCACCGATGTGCGTGAGCGTGACGACGAGTTCCTGCCATGGCTCGCCCCCTGTGGCACCGGCCTGACGTGCGGCAAGAGGCAGCATCCGCGTCGTTCCCCACCAGGAATTTGCCACTTCGGACAGCGCCATCGCCCACGTCAGCCAAGCCGCCACCACCACCCCCCGGACAGTCGTGCGGCCGGCAGCGTGCGGAAACGTCAGCATCGCGGTCGCGAGCACGATGAACAGCATGCCGTTGGTGACGAACTGCATGTGGGCCCCAAGTGCCAGTCTGGGGTGCGGAGTCCACGGGACGGCGAGGCCCCACACCAGTCCGACCAGCACGAGCAACATCCCGTGAATCACGATCTGCCGACTGCCACCCTGAAATGTCATCGACGCCATCCTGGTTGTGCCTGCCGGTATGCTCCTCAGCCGAACGTCGGCGAACAGCGGCCCGCCGGATTGGAGGAACCACACGGTCCGATCCTATCGCGCGGGCGATCTCCGCACGCACCCGGATGGCGTTCACGCCTGGATGCTCCCGGGAGTATGCTCGCCGGGGAGGGCCGCAGGCAGGGTCGCCCGAGCCTCGAAGGCATGCGGCTCTGATACGGGACACACCTGATCCTCGGGCACCAAACGGTGCGTCCGGAATCGAATGCCGGGCGGGGCTGCTCGTGCCCCAGGAGCCGGCGTGAGCTGCCACGCACAGGCAGGATGCCGGAGCGCAGGCAGATCCGAGTAAGCGAGGGCTGGAGGCCCGCAGGGAACGTCCGGCGATGGGGCATGGGCCGCCCCGACCCGCGAACCCAGCGAGGCTCGAGTGGGAACCGTATGACACGCCCGCTTCCAATGTCGTGCCCCGCCGGCCCATGGCAGCCAGCGCAGATTCGGCCTGACTTTGCCGGTATAGTGTCTGGATCGGGAGGTGGATGGCAGTGGAGACGCAAGTGCCCTTTGGGGCTTTGTGGCGGTCCGCGGGGCTGATCCGCACTGTCGTGACGGTCGTCGCGGTCGCGGGCTGCTCGCGGACGGCCGTCGGTGCGGAGCCTCCTGCACGTGCGCTGGCCGTCGCGTCAGCGACCGATTCCCCGCACCTGCGGGCATTCCTCGACGCCCACTGCGTGCGTTGCCACAACGCGCGGCAAAAGGAGGGCGATGTGGCCCTCGACCGCTGGCCCGACATCCAGCTCTGGCAGCGGGTGTTCACCATGGTCGAGGGGGGCGAGATGCCGCCCAGGGACGCGAAGCAGCCTGCGGCGGTCGAGCGCGCCGCCGCCCTCGGCCGGACCCGGGACCTGCTCCGGGGGCTGGGCGTGCTCGTCGATGGATCCGCGAACGTGGCGGCGAACCGGGGCAACAGCGTCGATCACGAGGCCCTGTTCGGCGGCGCCGCCGGTCAGTCCGGGGCTGCCGCTCCCGGCACCCGGGCGCGGCTCTGGCGACTGACCGGCAAGGCGTACGAAAACTTCCTCGACGACAAGATCCGGCAGTTCCAGGTCGACCTGCCGCTCTGTTCCGAAAAGCCGCGGGAATATGGGTTCGGCATGCCCCATCTGCCACAGGGCCAAATGAAGGCCCCCTGGACCCTCGCGCCGCAATGGGATTTCACCAACTACGCGCAGACCCTGCGCGTCGGTGAATCCGAGGTCGAGATTCAACTGCGGAACGCCGGCGCATTGGCCGACGCCATGCTCCTGCAATTCAAGGGCAGACTCAGGAACGGCAAGCCGAGCAGGAAGACGGGGGAGCGGATCGCCCAGCTCGACACCCTCATGAAGGCCGGGCCGCAGGCGACGCCCGCTCAGGTCGGGGCGGCCGTAGGGGAAACCTTCGGCGCCATCCTCGGGCGGGAGCCCGATGCCGACGAACTGGCCCGGTACTCCGCGGTGATCCGCAAGGAACTCGAAGCGAACGGCGTCGAGGACGCGGCCCGGCTGCTGCTGATCGGGGTGCTCTGCACTCCGCGGCTGGTGTATCAGGTCGAGCCTGCCAGGGACGGCACGGCGCTGCTGGCCCCGCCCGATCTCGCCCGGGCCATCTCGTTCACGCTCACCGAACGCGAGCCTGACGCCGTCCTGCTCCAGGCCGCCAGGGAGAACAGGCTCACCACCGTCGAGCAGGTTCGCGAGCAGGTTGTCCGCATCCTCGCCGACACGACCATCGACAAACCACGGCTCGTCCAGTTCTTCCGCGAATACTTCGGCCACCACGCCGCCAAGGAGGTGTTCAAGGACGAGAAGACCTTGATGCGGGCCCTCCCCCCGTCCGGCGGCCGGATCATCCTCAACAGCGACCCGTCCTTCAATGCGGAGTTTCTTGTCAACGACACCGACCAATTGATTCGCTGGATCGTGGCGGAGGACAGGAACGTCCTGCGCGAGTTGCTCACCTCCAACAAGATCTTCGTGCTCGCGTACAACCCGGACTTCCCCAGCCGCCAGACGGACGTCCGGGCGAAGCCCGTGGATGCTCCCACGGACGTCAAGCTCAGGGCTCCCGAGCGGCATGCACCCAGCCTCTACGAGATCGCCGATTACGACGCCAAGTCATTCACCCTCATCGGCTGGTCGTCGCACCGCATCTACGAGATGCCCGCGGATCATCGCATGGGCATTCTCACCCATCCCAGCTGGTTAATGGCGCAGTCGAACAACACCGACAACCACCCCATCCATCGCGGCCGATGGATCCGCGAAAAGCTCCTCGGCCAGCGCATCCCCGACGTGCCGATCACCGTCGATGCCAAGCTTCCCGACGAGCCGCACAGCACGCTGCGGACGCGGATGCGGGTGACCCGGGAGGAATACTGCTGGAAATGCCACAGGCAGATGGACCCGCTGGGTCTCCCCTTCGAGCAGTTCAGTCACGTGGGCCGCTTCCGGACCGAGGAGGAGGTCGTGGACGAGGCCAAGACCAACGACAGGAAGAACCTCGACGCGGACGGCAAGCCGCGCGGGCCGGTCTCCACCACGGTGCCGCTCGACACGACGGGCGTCCTCGACGGTACCGGCGATCCCGCGCTCGATGGCCCGGTGAAGGATCCCTTCGACCTGATCCGTCGCCTGGCGGCCTCGCAGCGGGTGGAGCAGGTGTTCGTGCGGCACCTGTTCCGGTTTTTCATCGGCCGCAACGAGACGCTCGCCGACGGCCCCACGCTGGTCGCCGCACACCGCGCCTACCGGGAAAGCGGCGGCAGCCTCAAGGCGGCCCTGGCGTCGCTTCTGACCTCCGATTCGTTTCTCCACCGCACCAAGGAGTGACCCGTCATGGGGAATCGTCGCACCCTTTTGCAGCAGTTTTCCGCTGGTGCCGGCGGCATGCTGCTCACCCCCTTCCTCCAGAAACTGGAGGCCCAGGAACGGGGAACCTACCGGCCGCCCCGGCGGGTCGTGTTCGTGCTGTTCGGCAACGGCTTTCCCGAGTTCGGCTCCGTTCCCAAGGGCGTGTCGCTGGAAGTCCCTGAGACGCGACAGATTCCGCTCGTCGAGCACGAATTGCCTTACGACATCGAGCCCTTCGCGCCCCACAAGGAACGGCTGGCCATCGTGCACGGGCTGCGAGGCGGCCGGGTGATGCCCTATCACGGCGGCGGTTTCGGCGCCCTCTCCGGCCTGTTCAACGGCGGGGGGACGGAACGCTTCACCAAGGTGGCGGGGGAATCGATCGATGCCGCCATCGCCCGGAAACTACCCGGGGTGTTTCCGATCCTCAACCTGGGCATCGATCCGGGAAACGCCCATACCAAGACGTACTACTGCTCCTCGGCCTGGGCCCCGGGGCGGCCCATCGCCTCGCAATGCCGGCCGGAACTCGCCTATCAATCGCTGTTTGGCGGCATCGGTGCCACGAAGAACGACTTCGCGTCGCGGCGGAATCTGCTCGACCTGATGTCCGGCGACATCAGGAAACTGAAGCCGCTCCTGTCCGGGGTGGAGCGTGAGCAACTCGATCACCACATCGCCGCCCTCGAATCCCTGTCCAATCGTGACACGATCCTCGCGGAGAAGTTCGCCGCGGGCCTGCTGACCAAGGCCGCCCCGACGCTGCCGTCCCCCTTCCCGGTCACCTGGAAGGACACGGTCGACGCACAATTCGACATCGCGGCCGCCGCGTTGACGGCGGGCCTGACCAACGTGGTGACCATCACGTCGGAGTTGTGCGCGATTCGCGGCAGATACACGGGCGTATCCGAGGTGACCACGCACCAGTTGGGGCACGACGACCCTGACAAGGCATTGAACCTGCCCGGCTGGAAGGTTTTGTCGATGACGCGCAGGCACATGGCGGAACGGACGGCGGCGTTGCTGGAGAGACTGCGGGCCGCACCCGAGGATTCCGGCACGATGCTCGACAACACCCTCGTCGTGTTCATGAGCGACAGCGCCGAGACCCAGCACAGCGCGGCGCACAACTGGCCGTTCGTGCTGCTGGGCAATCTTGGCGGCCGCATCCGCACCAACCAGCTCGTGCTGTACCCGATGCGCGAACACCAGCTGGGCGACCGGGTGGCGAAAGAAAGCATAGGGATCGGCGGCAAGGGCCTGCCGTCGAACCCGACGATCAACACGCTCTACAACACGCTGCTGCACGCCGTGGGCGACCAGCGGCCCCACTTCAACCTGATCGGCGAGGACCGGGAAAATCCCACACTCGCCGGACCGCTCGCTGAATTACTGATCGCCTGACTTCGGGCGACAGGTCAGTCGGAGGATGTACTACCTGGGAGCAGGTTGTTGTTGGCATCTGTCGTCGCTGCGGATTGCCCGGGAGTCCGTGTCGTCGTATCCTCGTTCGCGGGCACCCTGCGCTACCCTAAGGGACCGAGTCCCGGTGCCACGGCTCTCGTCCATGTGTCGTTGCCCGGGCGCAGGCACGAGGCCGGCGTCCCCCCGACGGCGATCGTGAAATCGAGGGAATCGGGGCGTTCTGCCGCGGAGGA
>JBIKKQ010000021.1:0-28847 GCA_044360305.1 Pirellulales bacterium | reverse complement strand
AACGGCCCGGTCGGCTCTTTTGCCAGCGTCCGCGAGGCCGGCCTGAAGCAGCCGAATTTCGGCCTCACGATCGTGGGCACGAAGGGGGCGATCCACATCCGGCCCGACCATGTGCCGTATGCGTATCTTCGCGAGGCGCCGCTCTGGCGGATCGACAAGCCGCACCCCTGGAAGCCGATCGGTGCGGAGGGCGTGGTCGAGTCCCTGCCGGCGTTGAGCGATGCGGAGCGTTCTGAGGAGCGGGCCGCCTGGTCGCGGCGTGCCGCGGCCGATCTGCTGGCGGCGATCGTGGAGGATCGGGAGCCGGAGACGGGCATGTTTGCGGGGCGGACGACGGTGGAGATGACGGCGGCGGTCTACGCGTCAGCCTTGTCGGGCCGCCGCATCGACTGGCCACTCGAAGCCGCGCTGCCCGGTCTGGCCGACGCGGCGCCGGCGCGCTGACCGGCGTCAAGCAAAAGGCCGTGCCCGGAGGAGGTCCCGCGGCAGCATCCGTGCTGATGGGGCCCGTTCCGTGGCTATCGTGTTTCGTCGCCGGATGAGACCGACAGGCTGAAACTCTTTCCTCTCATCCGGGCACGGCCAAACCGCTGCCACCGCGTGCAATCACGCGGTCAATTCGTCGATCCGCCGGCGGAAGCCGGGCATCTCGTCGGTCACGAATGTCGTCCAGGCGGCGGGCTGCCACAGCTCCACGCACACAGCCGCGCCCACCACCATCACGTCGGCGCCCGGTTCCACCGCGAGAAACTCGCGAAACCCCTCGGGCACCACCAGCCGCCCCCGCGCCGCCAGCGTCACCACCCGCTGCCGCGTCGACAGGAGCCGGCCGAGTTCCTGAACCTGCCCCACCCGCTGTGCGAGCAGCCCGGCCTCCATCTTGCTCCGCACCACGTCCACCGCAGCGTCGATCCGCGGCTTCCAGATCGCGGCCGGCCAGAGCGACAGGCAGCCGGCCCGCTCCTTCGCCAGCACCAGCCGGGAGCCACTCGCCAGGAGCGGATCGAGGAGTTCCGGCGGAATCGCCAGCCGGAACCGCTCGTCGAGCGTCCGGGCGAACTCGCCGATCAGCAACTCGGCCGCAGCCATGCCTGTGCTTCTCAACGCCCACGCAACCCGCTCCGCGGGAAACTTCCCGGGCCGTAACGCCGGCCCTCGTCACTCCGTTTCGCTAAATGGGGTTAGAAACCCACAAAAAGCGACTTAGAAAACCGTTTGTGGGCTTTGAACCCACGGAGCGGCATTCTAGCGACCGGCGTGGAGGCTGCAAGCCACTGGCGAATTTGGCAGCGCCGCCGGCAGAAATCGGCGGGCCGAAGGGGGCCGGAAACGGCTTGAACGACGGGCGTGAGCCCGGTTCAGTGCCCGCAGGTCTGGCAGCCGCCCTGGCAGTTGCCACCGCAGTTGCCCGCCTCCCCGAGTTCCTTCTTGTAGGCCTTCTGGGCGGCGGCCTCCTTGGAAAGCTTGAATTCGGGGCCGGCCGGGAAGTACTGGATGTCGTCCTGCAGGTAGTAGGCGCTTGGAAGGGTCTGGCCCCCAACGTCCACCTGGCATCCCGTGAAACCAAGCGGCGCGGCCGAAACTGCCAGGACGGCGAGCCCTTTGAGGCCGCGGAAGATGCCGGCCGTGAGACGGTTCGAAGGATGCATGGGAGTGGCCCCGGGCGGACGGTTCGCGCACCTGCACGACCCTGCATCTCCTATCGACCGCGCCAAACCGCAAACTTTGATCGACCGTTGCAACTGGTGAATCCGCCCCTCCGGCCGACGACCTCCCCTCCCAAAACCCCCCAGTTTCCGGCCTGCCCGCCCGGAAGATGCCTGTCCTAGTTCCCGCCCTAGTTCCCGCCTGTCCCAGTTCCCGTCCGGTGGGCGGCGGCCGGGCCGTGATCCCGGATCGACCGTCGGGCGGATACAACAAGGGCATCATGCTCGCCCCACGTCGCGTGCGTTGCCGGATCGTTTCCCTGTCCATCGGGGTGACGCTGATCGCCCTCGCGGCCACGGCCGCCGGCCAGATCGTGCTGCCGCCGGGTCTCGGCCAGCCCGGGGAAGCGCAGAACGTCCCGTCGCCGACGTACGACCTCGCCCTCGAGTCCCTCGACGACGGCGACTACACCGCCGCCCTGGCGGCCGCCACCGCCGAGTATCAGCGCGGCGTGAAGATCGGCCTGCAACGCTGGATCGACTCGATCGCCTCCGCGGCGATCGTCGGCGAGTGCCAGTTCGAACTCGGCGCCCTGCGCGATGCGGTCACGGCCTACGAGGAGTCGATGGTCATGGCCGCCACGCAGGGAGACTGGCTGCTCGCGGTGCAGTTCCCCCAGCAGCCGCTGCGGACGGCGGCAGGCCGGGCCGCGCCCTGGGGCCGCAGCACCCGCAACACGCTTCCGGCCATCGTGCCGCCGACGATGACGATCCGGCGCGGCGGTGAAGACCCCGAGCAGGTGCTGAAGAAGGGGGGCACGCTCGTGGCACCGGCCGACTATCCGATCCGGCCGGAGGAGATCATGCGGTCGCTCGTGATCGCGATCTACCGTCACGCCGACATCCTCGGCGAACTGTCGCGCGAGAGCGTCGCGCTCGCCGGCGTGACCCGCACGCTGGCCCGCCGCCCCGCGCCGGCCAACCATTACTCGCAGTCGTGGATCAGCATCGCGCTCGGCACGGCGCTGTGGTCGATGGGCAAGCCCGACCAGGCCCAGCCGCTGCTCGAAGGCGGGCTGCTCGCCGGGGATGGACTCGACCACGGGCTGACGGCCTGGGGCTTGATCGTCCTCGGTCGGATCGCCCTCGATGCGGGCAGGCCCGAGGTGGCGGCCAAGCTCTTCGAGGAGGCGACCTACTCGGCCGCCGACTCCACCGACGGCCGCGCGCTCGAGGAGGCGTTTCGGCTGGCGTTCATGGCCCACATGGAGGCCGGCACCCGCGGCGTTCCGCCCACCATCCGCGCCGGCTGCGAATGGGCGCGGGGCAACCTGCCCGTGCTCCGCGTCATGCTCCTCGGCATGCAGGCGGAGGCGCTGGTGATCGCCGGCGACCGGCAGACCGCGGCCGCGAGCCTCAAGGCGATCGACGGCCGGCTGCGGCAGTCGGATCCGGGACGGGGCCGGGCCGGAGCCCAGGCGGCCTACGCGACGGCGCTCGTGGAGTACGCGAGCGGCGATGTCACGGCCGGCGACGTCGCGCTCGACACGTCGCTGCGCATCGCGGCCCTGCGGTCGGCGCGGCTGTTTCAGACCGTCCGACTCGTCGAGGTGCTGCAGGCCGGTTCGACCGTCATCTCCGAGCGGCGGGCCGAGGAACTGTTCGCCTCCCTGCTCGGCGATCCCACGCCCCGGCAGCTGGCCCGCGATCCGCTCGACACGCTCGCCGTGATCTCGACGCCGCGCGGCGAGGCCTTCGACACGTGGGTCGCGGTCGCGGCCCGGCGCGGCCCCGACCCGGCGCTCGATGCCGCCGAAGCAACGGCCCGTCAACGCTGGCTGGCGACGCTCCCCGTCGGCGGCAGGCGGGTGGCGGTGCAGCGGATGCTCGCCGCCGACCCACAACTGCTGCCGGTCGCGGAGGCCCGACGGCGGGCCGACCTGCTCGCCCGCCATCCGTGGCTGGGCCGCCTGCTCGACGGCCTGACGCAGGTCAAAGGCAGGCTTTCCGCCGGCATGGCCGCACCGGCCGCAGCAGGTCCGGCCGTGCCGGGCGCGGCGGCCGACTGGGAGACCTACGCGGGCCTGTCGCGGCAGCTCGTCCAGGGGGTGGCGGCGATCTCCGCCGGCCGCGATTTCACGCCACTCGATTTCCCACCGCTCACGCCGAGCGGCGAGATCCGCAGCCGGCTGGCGCCGCGGCAGCTGATCCTTTCCTTCCACTGGACGAAATCGGGGCTCTTCGGGGCCCTCGAGTCTCGGGACCGGACAGCCGTCTGGCAGGTGCGACAGGTGGCCGGCCTGCCCGGCGAGGTGCAGCAGCTCGCCCGCGCGCTTGGCCTGTTCGACGCCAACGCGGCGGTCCCCAGCGACCGGCTGGCGGACGGAGACTGGCGCGGCGCGGCCGCGGCGATCGAACGAATCCTGCTCGAGAACTCGAAGGTCACCCTTGGCGATGGGATCGACGAGCTCGTGATCGTGCCCGACGGCTGGCTGTGGTACGTGCCCTTCGAACTGCTGCCGGCGACGACGAACCAGCCCGCCGCTGGGCAGCCCGCGGGCGAGGTGCCGCTGCTGCGTGATACCTGCCGCATCCGCTATGCCCCGACCCGCAGTCTCGCGGTGATGCCGGCCGCAGCGGGCCGTCCGGATGGCACGATCGGCTTGCGGGCGGGGAAGTTGTATCGCGGCGACAAGCCGGCGGTCGCCGAGCAGTTCGCGGCGGAGTTTGGCGCGGCGTTCGACCGCGTGCTGCCGGTGGCGGCCCAGGCCGGTGGCCCGCCCGTCCTGCTCCTGGCCTCGCTGTGCGACGATCTCGTGATCTCCGAGGAACTCGCCGGCGAGGGCCCGCTGGCGAGGCGGCCGCTGATCGGACCGACGCCGGCCGGCCCGGGGATCACGTTCGCCGACTGGGTCACGGCTCCGACCAAGCGGCCCCGGCGCATGATGCTGCCGGGCTTCCAGTCGGCGATCGCCACCGGGTTCGATCGGGTACCGGAGCGGCCGGGTGAGGATCTGTTTCTGGCGGCGACGGGCCTCGTCGCCGCCGGGGCGCAGACCGCGGTGCTGAGCCGGTGGCGGACCGGCGGCCGGGTCGCCACCGAACTCGTCTCCGAATTCATGCGCGACGTCTCCACGCCCGCGCAGCCCGCTCCCTCCGAGAGTTGGCGACGGGCGGTGGACGTCGTCACGCCCGAGGCCCTCGATCCGGCCCGCGAGCCGCGGATCAAGCAGGTGGCGAAACGGCCGCTCGCCGACGCGAAGCATCCGTTCTTCTGGGCGGGCTACATGCTGATCGACTGCGGGGCGGGGCGACAGCCTGACGCGGTGGCCGGCGGCGCTCCGCCGAAGAAGCCATGATGGGGGGAGAGGGTGTCGGGGCATCGTCAGCCTGGCTCGGCCCGGACGGGCCGTGGGGGCTCGTGTGGCTCGCCTGTGCGGCCGCGGTCGCCGGCGGAATCAACTCGGTCGCCGGTGGTGGCACGATCCTCACCTTTCCGGTGCTCGGCCTGATCCTGCCGCCCGATCCGGGCCGGTTTGTGACGGCCAACGCCACGAGCACGCTCGGCCTCTGGCCGGCCTCGCTCGCCGCGTCGTGGGCCTATCGCCACGAGCGGACGCGGCAGCCGGCATGGGCCCGCTGGCTGCTGCTGCCGAGCGTCGTCGGCGCGGCCATCGGCGTGCTGCTCGTCCTCGTGCTGCCCGAGCGGACGTTCGCCGGCGCCGTCCCGTGGCTGATCCTGCTGGCGGCGGTGCTGTTCGCCCTCCAGCCGCAGCTGGCAGCGCTCGCGCCGACCGCCGGGCCCGCGGCCGGCGCCGCCCCGACGCCGGCGCGGATCGTGGCGGCCTGCGGGCTGCAACTGCTGGTCGCCGTGTACGGCGGCTATTTCGGTGCCGGCATCGGCATCCTGATGCTCGCGGTGCTCGGCATGCTCGACCTCGGCGACATCCACCAGCTCAACGCCGCGAAGAACCTGCTCGCGACCGTGGTCAACGGGACCGCGGCCGCGGCCTTCGTCGTCGGCGACGCGCTCGGCCTGCACGACATCGCCTGGCCCCACGCGGCGGTGATGGCCGGGGCGTCGATCCTCGGCAGCGTCGGCGCCGCCCGGTTCGCCCGCCGGCTCCCGGCACGGGTCGTGCGCCGGGCCGTGTCCCTGATCGGATTCGCGCTCGCGGCCTACTATTTCTGGCAGCGCGGCTGAGCCGACACACACTCTCCATCGCAGACCATGATCGTTGATACCGCCGGGCTCACGAAACGCTACGCCACCTTCACGGCCCTCGACGCCTGCTCGCTCGGGGTGCGCGAGGGGGAAATTTTCGGCCTGCTCGGCCCCAACGGCGCCGGCAAGACGACGCTGCTCCGGCTGCTGCTCGGCTACATCCGTCCCACGGCGGGCCGGGCCACGGTCTGCGGCCACGACTGCGCGACCGACTCGCGCGGCGTGCGCCGCCGGACGGCCTATCTCCCGGGCGAGGCCCGGCTGTTTCGCCGGATGAACGGGGATGGCGTGATCCGGTTCTTCGCCGAACTGCGCGGCGACTGCCGGCGCGAGGCCGCCGTCGCGATCGCCGACCGGCTCGGCCTCGACCGCTCGCGCCAGGTCGGCCGGATGAGCACCGGCATGCGGCAGAAACTGGCGATCGCGGTGGTGCTGGCCACGGAGGTGCCGCTGGCGATCCTCGACGAGCCGACGGCGAACCTCGACCCGAACGCCCGGGCCGAGGTGCTGCGGCTGGTCCGCGAGGCCCGCGATGCGGGCAAGACCGTGATCTTCTCGTCGCACGTGCTCTCGGAGGTCGAGGAGATCTGCGACCGGGTGGCGATCCTGCGGTCCGGCCGGGTGGTGCACGAGGAGTCGCTGGCGTCGCTCCGTCGCGGCCACCTCATCCGGGCCCGGCTCGCCGGTCCCTTCGCCGGTGTGCCCGGGGCCCTGGCCCCGCAGGTGGCCGTCGTGGAGTGCGCAGCCAACCGTCTCGTGCTGGAGGCGTCCGGTTCGCTCGTGCCGCTGCTCGGCTGGCTGGCGACGCTGCCGCTGGAGGAGGTGCAGGTCGAGCCCATCGGCCTCACCGCCGTCTACGAGCGGGCTCACCGCTGATTTTCTCACCCCGCGCCAAACAGGGCCGCCGCCGATGTGGAACACCGCGATCTGGAAGAAGACCTGGGGCGAGCAGCGACTGTTGTTCCTGTCCCTCGCCGCGCTCTGGGGGGCGTTTCCCTGGATCTACCTCGGGCTCTCGGCCCAGATCGAGATGCCCAACTTCCAGATGCTGCTCGGGCTGATCCCGGCCGACTGGCAGAAGCTCTCGGCCGTGCCGATCGCCGAGGTCGCCACCTACCCCGGGCGGGTGGCGCTGGCGTTCGTCGATCCCGTCGTCGTGCTCGCGGCCACGGCCTGGGGGATCACCCGCGGCAGCGACGTCGTGTCGGGGCCGCTCGAACGCGGCACCCTGGAGATGACGCTGGCAGCGCCGCTGCGGCGCACGGCCCTGTTCTGCACCCATGCCCTGGCCACCACGGCGGCCGCGGCGATCCTGAGCGGCGTCCTCCTCGCCGCGGTCTGGACGGCCGTCGCCTTCGGCCCGTGGGCAGGGCGGGTCGATCCCCGGTGCTTCGTCCCCGCGGCCGCCAACGTCTTCGGCCTGATGGTCTGCATGGCCGGCCTCGCCGCCTGCGTCTCCGCGGCCGACAGCCACCGCTGGCGGACGATCGGCATCCTCGGCGGCTTCTACGTGTTCACGATCCTGCTGAAGCTCGTCGGCCGGCTGGGCCCCGCGGCCGTGTCGTGGTGCGGATATCTCTCGGTGCTCAACGCCTACGAGCCGCAACGGCTGGTGGATGGCACGGCGGGGTCGTGGTGGCTGCTGGCCCAGTACGACGGCATCCTGCTGGCCGTCGGACTCGGAGCCTACGTCCTCGGCGCGGTGCTCTTCGCCCGCCGCGACCTGCCGGCTCCTCTTTGAGCCTCGGCGGGTTTGGCCGCGTCATTCGTCATCCCGGGGGCCACCATCCACGGGCTATGAGCCGCGCCATCACAGGCAGCTGCCGCCGCCGGGGAGCCGCCGACGGAGAAAGTTCATCCGCTGCTCGATCGGCAGCGCCAGCCGGCGCCGGATCAGATCCTCCATCTGCCGCTCACTCTCGGCCTTGATCGCGGCCAGTTGGCCCGCACGGGATCGGCCCGGCCTGGTCGCCATCTTCTTCTTGCTTCTCATCTCACGTTCTCGGGCGGGTCTGCGCCGCCGCCTTCCGGGTCTGTTCGAGCACCGGCAACACCGCCAGATCCCGATCGCGACCAGCCGCCTTCTTGCTGGCGATGATGTCGTCGAGCGATGCCACGAGGATGGTGCGGCCGGCGATCTCGCGGGCGACGGACCGCGACCGGAGCCCCTCGAACGACCGCACGCCGTGGATGGCGGGCATGAAGTCGGCCTGCAGTCCGCCTGCGTCATCGACGACGCGATAGAGCTGAGACACCGGATAGTAGGGGCGGAGGATCATGGCGTCGAGCGACCGGGCCACGGCTTTGAGCTTGCGAAGATTCTGCGGCGTGCTGCGAAACATGAAGTCGAAGTCGAGCGTCGTGACCGGGGCCCCGTGGATCGCGGCGGCGGCGTTGCCGATGAGGACCGCCTCCAGCCGCTGTTCGCGAAGGGCATCGGCGATCCGGCCAAGAAGCGGCGTAGCGTTCATGGCTTCAAGAATAGCCAAACGGAACGGCCGACGGAGATCGGGGGTTGGCGGGATGGCATGGCCGGCGCGGCCGGCTGCGGTCCCGAGTCCGACCGCCGCTGCCGGCTCCTCTTTGAGCCCCGGCGGGGTTTGCCGCATACTATTTCGCTGTGGACGGGGCCGGCGTCGGCCGCGGCAGGCACGGACGGGAGGATCGCCGATGCACCATCGTTTCCGAATCCGCGCGGGCCGGGCCGGCCTGGGCCTGCTCCTCGCCGTCGCGATCGCCGCCCGCGTGTCGGCCGAAGACAGCCCGGGGCAGGCCGATCTCGACTCGGCGATCGAGACCAAGCTGTCGGCCGACCAGCTCGAGGATTACGCCACGGTGCTCGAGCTTTGCAACCGGGCCCTGAAGAAGGGGCTGGCGGAGGACTCGCGAAAGTTCGCCGAGGAGCTGTACATCGGCACGCTCGTGGACCGGTCGGCGATGCTCGTCGAGGCGATCTTCAACGGCCGCAAACCTGACGCGCAGTGGCCGCGACTGCGGGCCTTCGCCCTCCGCGACCTCGGCGAGGTGCTGGAAAAATCCCCGGCCAACGGTCAGGCACTCTTGATGGTCGCCCGGCTCGAGTCGCTGCCGGGGGGCAACCGTGACCGGGCCGCCGAGGCCGCCGGCAAGGCGGTCGAGGCGCTCGGCGACGACCGGCTGCAGCTCGCCCGCGCCCACATGGTGCTCGGCGCCGTCGCCGCGCCCGAGAAGCGCCTCGGGCATCTCGACAAGGCGATAGAACTCGCCCCGCGCGACGTGGAGATCCGCCGCGCGCGCGCCCACGCCCGGCTCGTGGCCGACCAGTTCGACGCCGCCCGGGAAGACCTGCTCGTCGCCGGCGAGGAGGATCCGGACGACGCGGCGATCTTCGAGGCCCTCGGGCTGGCCTGCACGATGGCGGATCGGCTCGACGAGGCCGAGGAGGCGTTCGACAAGGCCCTCGAACTCGCGCCCGACTCCCCCGGCGTCCTGCTGCAGCGGGCTCGGCTGCTGGCCGTCCGGGGCAAGCAGGACCGCTCGCTGGCCGACGTGGGCAAGGCGATCGAACTCGCCCCCGACGACCCGCAGCCGCGGGTCCTGCGGGCCCGGATCCTGCAGCAGGCCGGCGAGAACGACAAGGCGCTCGCCGAGATCGAGGGCGTGCTCCGCGACGCCCCCGACAACGCCTCCGCGCTGGAGATGCGCGGCCTGATGGCCGCCGAGCGCGACGACTACCCGGCCGCGATCCGCGACTTCCGTCGGCTCGTGGCCCGCAACGGCGACGACGCGGTGCTCGTGTCGCAGCTCGGCGCCCTGTATCTCGCGGCCAAGCAGCCGCGCGAGGCGATTCGCCGGTTCACCCGGGCGCTGGAAATCGACGAGGAGCACTTCCCCAGTCGCCGCGGCCGCAGCGACGCGGCGATCTCGATCGGCGACCACAAGGCGGCGCTCGCCGACCTGGAAAAGGCCCTCGAACTCCGGCCCGACGATTCCGGCGTGCTCAACAACCTCGCCTGGCTGCTCGCCACCTCTCCCGACGATGGGATTCGCAACGGCAAGCGGGCGATCGCCCTCGCCGAGAAGGCCTGCGAGAAAACCGAATGGAAGCAGCCCCACATCATCAGCACGCTGGCCGCCGGCCATGCGGAGAGCGGGGATTTTGCGGCGGCCCGCAAGTTCAGCAAGCAGGCGGTGGAGGCGACCGAGAAGGAGACCGAGATTCGCGGCCAGTTGGAGAAGGAACTCGCCAGCTACGAGGCGAGCAAGCCGTGGCGCGAGCGGCAGGAACTGGCCGATGCGGCCGACACACCGCCGGCCCGGGAGCCGGCCCAACCCGAAGAGCCGCGGCCGCGGCGCCGGCCGTTCGACGAGCCCTGAGGCCGGCAAGACGCCGGCAGCATCGCGTCGGTCAGCGGCCCATCGGGTAGAAGTGCGAGTAGTTCATGTAGGTCGCCCGGTGGCCAGTCGGCCGAATCGACTCGTCCACCTGGCGGGCCGTCGTGTCGCGCTGGATCTGCTGCACCTGATTCTGCAGTCGGCCGATCTGGCGGCTTTGCTGAATCTGGGCGATCTGTTGCTTCTGCTGCTCGAGCTGCGGCATGATCGTCGTTTGATAAATGTTCTGCGTCTGCAACGGATTGAAGCTTTGCTGCTGCAGCTGATAGTAGGGGCTCAGGGCCGGCCTGCGATAGGTCTGCGTGAATGGCAACTCGCTACCGGCATTGCGCTGCCCCTGGGCGAGGGCCTCGCCCGTGCACGCCATGATCAGGCCGCCGGCAACCACACCCTGAACCATCTTTGTGATTCGCATTGATTTTTCCTCGTTCTCCGTGGTCGGTGATCGATCGCAACCCGCCTGCGTTCCTGAAATTATACCCCGCGCCGGGCTCAGTTCTGCAGCCCTGCCGCGGCGTCGGCCAGTTTCGGCATCTCCGCCTTGTACCGCTCGACCACCTGATCCATCAGGGCCTTGACCGCCGCCTTCATGACGGGCTTGTCGTGGATCCAGGCAGCGAAGTCCTCGCCGTGGGCGGCGTAGGCCTCACGCAGCCAGTCCGGGGCCTCGGTCAGCAGCCAAGCCCGGAACAGCAGCCAGTCGGGGTTCTCGGCCCCGTAGACCTCGCGAGCCACCCAGCAGAACCCGAAGTTCGGATTGAAGCCGAAGGGGAACCGGTTGATCTGCTGCACGGCACTCGAACCGAGCAGGGCGAAGCCAAACATCCGCTCGAAGGGAGCCGTGACCTTGCCCACGATGCTGTCGAAGGCGACCCACTGGTCCTGGGCGATGAACACGCGGTCGCCCGGGAGCACCTGGTAGTTGGTGGCCGTCGAGCCCCCCTTCAGGATCGCATCGATGTCCACCGGAAGGATCTGGTCGCAGCCCACGCCCGACGGGGCGGGGCGGGCGATCCAGATGTCCTTGCTGGAGAGCCGCGACAGGCCGTTGATCTGCGACACGGCGTCAAGGACGGTCTCATTGCCGGTGACGGGAAAGCGGGCGATCTGGTCGCCGAAGCCGGCCCCCTCGGTGACGACGTAGTAGACCTTCGAGTTGTAGGAGAACACGTCCACGCTCACCAGCGGCGCGTCGAGGTGCTGGGCGAGGTGCTTCTCGATCGCCGCCTTCGCCTGCTCCAGCGTCAAGCCGGTGACGTAGACGGTGCCATAGGTGCCGAGGTTGATCGTGCCATCGGGGCCGACGAGGTGCTCGCCCGCGATCTGCTGCTGGCCGGCCGCCTGGGCCAGTGTCAGCGACACCTGCGGTTCGCGCAGCACCCGCTTGAGGTGGCGGAAGATGGCGTCCTGAGCCTCCTCCAGCGACTGGCCGCCGACCATCACCTTGCCGTAGGAGGGGCCGAGGTCGAGCATCCCGCCCGGCTCGACGACGTACAGGCCGTTGATCGGTTGCTCGAGGAGCGTGCCCTCGACGATCACCTGCAGCGTGTCGAACGACTGGATTCGGAACGGCGGCTTGGGCACGACCCGGAGGGCGTCCACGAGGAGGATGTCCGGCGGTTCGATGACGTACGGGGGCAGGGTGACCTTCGCCAGTTCCTTGGCCGGCATCTTCGCCGGGTCGGTCGGGCAGTTGGCGTCGAGCATCGCCTGCTGGGCGGTCAGATTCTGCGGCCGGCCAAATGTCCGGCAGCCGACGGTGGCCACGACGACGGCGACGAGCATCAGCGCCGTTCCCGCTCGGGAGAGTCGCGTCACCCCTCGCGGGGCGGTGTTGTGCGGGAAAATCGCGGTCCCTGACGTGGCCATGGCTGGCTCCTTGCAACCGGAAAAACCGTCTCGATCGGTGTAATCGGCATTCTCCGCCGGTAAACTTTGCCCGTGTTTCCGAACGTGTGCAGGCGGGGATCGGGGGGTGGACCCGATTCGTTCCGCGGCACGCGACACGGCCCCGGAATCGACGTAAACTTCGGGGGTTCGTCCATTTTGAGACGGCGTGAAACGGGGCTGGCGAGTGCCACCCAGGAGCACGGAGTCCGCGCTGCCCGCCATGCCCATCCTTCCCAAGCAGCCTGATACGTTCCCAGATGACCTATTCGCTGACCTCGACGAACCCTCTTCGCCGGCGAACGGCCACTGGGTCGCCTTCTACACGTTGTCCCGGCGCGAGAAGGACCTGATGCGGCGGCTCGAGGCCGTCGGCATCCCCTTCTACGGCCCGTTGGTGCGTCGCCGCCTCCGGGCCGCGGGGGGCAGGACGCGGTCGTCGTTCGTCCCGCTTTTCCCAGGCTACGTATTTTCGCGGGTGGACGACGAGCAGCGCCGGGCTGCCCTGGCTACCAACACGGTGGCCCGCTGGATTCCGATCGTGGACGAGCGAATGCTTGTCAACGACCTGCGGGCGATCAAGCGGCTCATCGACACCGAGCGGCCGCTGACTCCCGAGGCCAGGCTGGAGCCCGGACAGGCCGTCCGGGTGTGCAGCGGGCCGCTCCGTGGCCTGGAGGGAACGGTCGTTCGGAGGCGTGGCGAAGAGCGGCTGGTCGTGGCCGTAAGATTTCTAAACCAGGGAGCCTCGATCGAACTCGAGGATGTCGATCTGGAGCGGCTCTGAGCCCTCCGACGACCCGCGCAGGATGAGCATCAGCGACATGTCCGCATCGCATCCCGTTCACCATCATTCTGTTTTGGCCCGCTGGTGGCACTCGCGTCTGCCGACCCGCGAGGCGATCGTCGTCACGGCGATGTTCGCATTTCTCTTCGGCTGCGCCTACCTGGCCGCCTTCTTCGTCCGCGCCGAACTTCTGCTCCGCCCGTCGGACGGCCCGGCGATCATCTCCACGATCGGCCTCGTGGTGGCACTCAAGACGCTGATCTTCTACTGGTTCGGTCATGCCCACCGGCCGTGGCGGGCCGCCCGGTTCGCCGACCTGAGCCGGCTCGTGCGGACGAGCACGCTGTCGCTGTTCGCCCTCGTGACACTCAACCAGTTCGGGACGCTGTTTGAAGGCTGGGTGCCGATCCCGCGCAGCGTCCTGATCCTCGACTGGGTGTTCGGTATCGTGGTCGTCGGCGGCCTGCAGGCGATCGCGCGAAGCCTGTACGAGGAGATCATGCCCGCCACGCCGTCGGGTGCCGCCCGCAGCGTGCTCGTGATCGATGGGTCGGAGGAGGGACGCGAACTGGCCCGCGGCCTGAGCGGGATGCGTCAGGAACGGTTCTTCGTCGCCGGTCTGCTCGACGACGACCCCGACAACTACGGGCTGTCGGTCGGCGCGGCGCGGGTGCTGGGCCCGGTCGGCATGGCGCCGGCCTGCGCCGAGCGGCTCCGGGTGCGGGAACTGGTCGTGCGGCAGGGGTCGATCTTCGGCGGCCGGCTGCGGGCATTGTGCGACGCCTGTCAGGTGATCGGCGTGCGGGTGAGCATCGCCGAGCATTGCGAGCCGGTTGCCGACGCCGTCGGGCAGCGGTCGGTGCCCGCGCTCAACGTCCGCGACATCGAGCTCCGCGACCTGCTCTCGCGGCCCCAGGCCCGGCTCACCGACCGCGATGCCGACGTCCTTCCCTTCGTCCGCGGCAAGACGGTGCTCGTCACCGGCGCCGGCGGTTCGATCGGCTCCGAGATCTGCCGGCAGCTGATCCGCTTCGAACCGGCGCGGCTGGTGATGGTCGAGCGGTCGGAATACAGCCTGTTTCAGATCGACCGCGAACTCACGGCCAGCCCGCATGCCGGCCAGACGACGCTCGTGCCCGTGATCTGCGACCTCACCAACGCCGACCGGGTGGAACAGCTGCTCGCCGATTATCAGCCCGACATCGTCGTGCATGCAGCAGCCTACAAGCACGTGCCGTTGATGGAGTCCCACCCCGTCGAGGCGATCGAAAACAACACGCTCGCCACCGCCACACTCGCCGAACTCGCCGACGCCCACGGCGTGGGCACGTTCGTCGCCCTGTCCACCGACAAGGCGGTGAACCCGTCGAGCGTGATGGGGGCGACGAAACTCGTCGCCGACCGGTTCCTGCAGGCGTTCAACGCCGGGTCGCGAACCCGGTTCGTGGTCGTCCGGTTCGGCAACGTCCTCGGATCGAGCGGCAGCGCGGTGCCGATCTTCACCGAGCAGCTGACCCGTCGCCAGCCGATCACGATCACCCACGAGCAAGTCCGCCGGTATTTCATGACCATCGACGAGGCCGCCCAGCTCGTGCTCCTCGCCGGGGCCCTGGCCGACCAGGGGGGCACGTTCGTGCTGGAAATGGGCGAGCCGATCCCGATCGTGGACCTCGTCGCCAGCCTGGCGTTCGTCATGAATGTCCCGCAGCAGCAGGTGCGGATCGAGTATTGCGGCCTGCGGCCGGGCGAGAAGCTCGACGAGGAGCTGTTCTTCGCCGACGAGCATCGGGAGCCGACGGCCAACGAACTGGTGATCCGCGCCGCCCGGCCGACGCGGTCGATCGGCGAGCTGCGGACCTGGATCGCCGAGCTGAAAAACGCGGTCGCCAGCGGGGATCAGGCGCAGGCGATGCGCACGCTGATGGACATCGTCGCCGCCGACAGCGGCGTGCCCGCCGCCGACGTCACCGACGCTCACCGGCTGGGAACGCCGACGGAGCAGTCGGCATGAGCCCGGGCGCCGCCGGCCGCCGGGCCGTGCCGCTGGTCAGGCCCGATCTCCCCGCGTTCGCCGACGTCGCCCCGGGCATCGAGCGGATCCTGGCGAGCGGCCTGCTCACGAAGGGCAAGGTCCTCGAGGCCTTCGAGGACGACATCCGCACGCTCACGGGCTGCCGTCACGCCATCGCGGTGTCGAGTTGCACCGTCGGGCTGGCGCTCGTCCTTCGGTCGCTGGCGGCGGTGGCGAAGAGCCGCTGCGACGGCTGCGCCCAACCCTGCCACGAGGCCGCCGCTGCGAACAACGGCGCCGGACGCGCTCGCACGGAAGTGATCGTGCCGAGCTTCATTTTTCTGGCCGCTCCGGCGGCGATCGTCTGGGCCGGGCTCGAGCCGGTGTTCGTCGAGGTCGATCCGGCGACCTACACGATCGATCCCGCCGCGGTCGAGGCCGCGATCACCGACCGCACCGCCGCGATCCTCGCCTGCCACACGTTCGGCTGTCCGTGCGACATGAATGCCCTGCGGGCGATCTCAACGCGGACCGGGGTGCCGCTGCTGGTGGATGCGGCCCACGGTCTGGGCACGCTCGACTCCGGCCGACAGGTGGGGGCCGGTGGACTGGCCCAGGTATTCAGCCTCTCGCCCACGAAACTGGTCGTCGCAGGCGAGGGGGGCGTCGTCGTCACCTCGTGCGACTGCCTCGCCGATCTCGTCCGTCAGGCCCGCGAATACGGCAACGACGGCCACTACGGCTGCCGGCTGCCGGGCCTCAACGGCCGGCTGCCGGAGATTTCGGCGCATCTCGCGCGGGCCTCGCTGGCCCGGCTCGACGAGGTGGCCGCCCGGCGGGCCGCCGCAGTGGCTGCCTATCGGGAGGAACTCGCCGGCCTGCCGGGCATATCCTTCCAGCGGATTCCGGCCACGGGCCGCAGCAGTTGGAAAGACTTCACGATCGCGGTCGATCCGCTGCACGCCGGCGCCGACCGAGATTCGCTGCAGCGGGCGCTGGCGGCCGCCGGCATCGAGACCCGGGCCTACTACTCCCCCTGCTGTCATCGGATGGAGAGTTTCGCCCGCTTCGTGCAACCGGGACAGACGCTGCCCGTCACGGACCGGCTGGCCGACACGCTGCTCGCCCTGCCGTTGGGCGTCCACGTGACGCCCGATGTCGCCCGGGAGGTGGCGGGTGAAATCCGCCGCGCTCTGAGTGTCCGGGAGCCGCTCGCGACATGAGTGCCCCCGTGGCCCCGGACCTGTTTCCGTCGCTTGATGCCCTGGAGACCGTGCTCTGGTCCGGGGCCGGTCTGCTCGCCTTCGCGGCCACGGCCACGATGGCCGACCTGATCGTGATCACGAGCACGCGCTGGCGGCTCGTCGATCTGCCGAACCGGCGCAGTGCCCACGCGCTGCCGACGGCCCGGGGAGGCGGCCTGGCGATCGTGGTCACGGTCCTGCTCGGCCTGATCGCCACGGCGATCAGGTTTCCGTGGCTCACCGTGCAGATCGTGTTCGGCCTGCTACTTCCCAGTCTGGTGATCGCCGTCGTCGGATTCATCGACGACATCCGTCCGCTGCGGCCGCTGTTGCGGCTGGGCATCCAAATTGGTGCCGGTTGCCTGATCACGGCCGCACTCGGGCCGATCACGGGCATCACCCTGCCGGCCTCGGAGCCGCTGCAACTCGGCATCTTCGCCTGGCCGGTCACCGTCGTCTGGGTCGTGGGCATGATCAACGCCCTCAACTTCATGGACGGGTCCGACGGCATGGCCGCGCTGGCGGCGGCCGTCGTGGCGACCATCGTCGCCGTCATCGCCTGGTTCACCGGGGCACCCGCGGCCACGCTCGTGGCCGGTTTCGTGGCGGCCGGGGCGGCGGGATTCCTCGTCTTCAACTGGACTCCGGCAAGGATCTTCATGGGAGACGTGGGCAGCGGCTTTCTCGGCACGTTGCTCTCCGCCCTGCCCTTGTTCCTGCCGAACGAGCAGCGGGAGGCGGTCTTCCTGCCCGCGATCCTCGTGTTCTGGCCCTACATCTACGACCCCCTGCTCTCCGTGCTGCGTCGGCTGTGGAACGGCAAGAATCCGCTCCAGCCGCACCGCGAGTTCCTGTTCCACAGGCTGATCCGGTCCGGCGTCGATCACGGCCGGGCGGCGATCCTGTACGCGGCTTTGGCGCTGTGTGGCGGCGGCGCCGCGTTCTGCATGCTCGACCCGGATTTCCCGGTGCCGGTCCGGAGGTACATGCCGCTGATCATCATTGCCCTGGCAGCGGCGCTCACCTGGGGCACGGAGCGTTTGGCCGCCCGGATGAAGATCGACGGCGAGTCCACATCCAGGACTGCAAGGCCGGTGCCGCGGCCTCGGTAGCCCGCAGCCCCCTGCGACCCATGTCGCTCTACGCGGCCGTCCTGAAGCGCCTCTGTGACATCGTCGTGGCTCTCGTCCTGCTCGTGGTGCTCGCCCCCGTGCTGGCCGTCGTCGCGGTCGCCGTGTGGGCCGTGCTCGGCCGGCCGGTGCTGTTTGCCGATGAGCGGGCCGGTCGGGGCGGCCGCCCGATCCGCGTGTTCAAGTTTCGCTCGATGACCGACGCCCGCGACGGCCATGGCCGCCCGCTCCCCGATGAGACGCGGCTCGGCGCGTTCGGCCGGTTCCTGCGTCGCACGAGCCTCGACGAACTGCCGCAGCTCTTGAACGTGCTCCGCGGCGACATGAGCATGGTCGGCCCGCGGCCGCTGCCGCTGCGATACGTCGCCCGCTACACCCCCCGACAGGCGACCCGGCTCGACGTCCGGCCGGGGCTGACCGGCTGGGCCCAGATCCACGGCCGCAACTCGCTCGGCTGGCCGGAGAGGCTCGAATTGGACGCGGAATACGTGGAACTCCTGCGGCGGCCGCTCGGCTTTCTGACCGATCTCTGGATCGTGGTGGCTACGCTGTTTCAAATGACGATCCAGGCCCTGACCGGCCGGGGCATCTCCGCCCCGGGCTCAGCCACGATGCCGGAGTTCGAGCCATGAAGCCCGCCGTGTCCGAGGCCGTCACGACCGCCATCCGCTCGGTCCTGCGCGACACGGGCCGCGACGGCCGCGAGGTCCCGGCCATGCTGCTCGCGGCCGACCTCGGCCTCGACTCGCTCGACCTCGCGCAGACGATCGTGCTGCTCGAACGGTCGCTGGGCATCGACCCGTTTCGATCCGCCCCAACAACCGGCCCCCGGCCGCCGATCCGCACCGTCTCCGACCTGATCAGCATCTATTCCTCCGCCCTGCATCCAACATGAGCACCGCCCTTTCGAGCATCACCGACGCACCGGCCGAGGATCGGCTGGCATTCGCGATTTCCGAGATCGGCCGACTTTCAGCCGACCGGCTGGCCGTCGTCACCGCCGCTGGCGGCGACCGGCGCCGGGAGGTGACCTACGCGGCGCTCGCCGCGGCCATCGCGCGGCTCGAAGAGCGGCTCGATGCGGTCCGGCCGACGGGGGTCGTCGCCCGGGTCACCGCCCCGGAGTCGCTGGTGGCGATCGCCGCCGCCTGCGGCCGGCAGCACGTGCCGGTGGCCCTCGTGGCCGACGACTCCCGTGACCTCGTGGGCGAACTCCGCGACTGGATCGAAATCGACGACTCGCTCACCGTGCCGGCCGGCACGGGCCGGCGCCGGGAGTTCGACGCGATTCCGGCCCAGGTCGTCGTGGCCACGTCGGGGACGAGCGGTCCGCCAAAACTCGTCCACCATTCGTGGGATTCCGTGCTGGCCTCCGCCCGGCTGGCGGAGCAGTGGCACGGCCTCGGCTGGCTGCTCGTCTACGACGCCACCCGCTGGGCCGGGATCCAGGTCTGGGTGCAGTCGCTGCTCACCGGTGGCACGCTGGTCGTGCCCGCGTCCCGCGATCCCGACGTGGTGGCCCGGGCGATGGCCGCGGAAAAAGTCGCCGTGCTCCCGGCCACGCCGACACTCCTGCGCCGGCTGATCACGTCCGCCGATCGCTCCCTGCTCGCGACCTGTGCGCCGAGCCGGATCACGCTCGGCGGCGAGGCAGCCGACGGCCCGCTCCTGGAGCAGGCCGGCACGGCGTTTCCGGCGGCCAAGATCACGCAGGTCTACGCCACGACGGAGCTCGGCGAGGTGTTTCGCGTCACGGACGGCAGGCCGGGGTTTCCGGCGACCTGGCTGGGCAAGGGCTTGCCGGGGGGCGTCCGGATCGCGACGCGACGCGACGGCGAGCTGCTCGTGCAGCTCTCCCGCGACGCCGCCGAGGTGGCGACGGGCGACCTCGTGGAGCGGCGTGGGGATCGCTACGAGTTCACCGGCCGGCGCAGCGACGTGATCGTGGTGGGGGGCGCAAAGGTCTATCCGAAGCGCGTGGAGGAGATCCTCCGCCGGGTACCGGGGATCGCGGAAGCCCGGGTCTACGGGATGCCGAGCGCGATCACGGGCGAGCTCGTGGCGGCGGAGATCGTGCTCGCGGAGCCGCTCTCCGAGTCAGCCGGCGCCGACAACATCCGCACGGCCGCGCTCGCCGTCTGCCGCGGCTCGCTCGAACCGCACGCCGTGCCCCGCGTGCTCGACATCGTCAAGCAGATCGCGACCACCGCCGCCGGCAAAACCCCCCGCCGGGCAACGATTGCGGCGAGGACCTGATCGCGACAGGAGGTTTTTATGCTCTCGGAATATCTCAACGCTGCCGCCCGCTACGCGACGTACGAAATCCTTCCCGAAGACAAGGACTTTTACGGGGAGATACCCCTGTGTCCAGGTGTTCATGCCACCGGAAACACGTTGGAGAGTTGTCGGGCCGCCTTGTTGTCGGCCTTGGAGGACTGGGTGTTTTTTCGCATTCATCGCCATCTTTCACTGCCGGTCATTGATGGCATCGAGTTGGCAGTGAAGGCTGAAGCCGGTTCTTGAATGCCAGCCTTTGGCCCAATTTCGCGACGTGATTTCGTCCGGGCACTTCGAAATGCAGGCTTTGAAGGTCCGTTCGCTGGGGGCAGGCATGCGTTCATGACGAAAGGCGACCTAACGTTGGTCATCCCGAATCCACATCAGGGTGACATAGGCCGAGATCTGCTTCGCCGACTCCTAAGACAGGCGGGGCTCTCCCGCGAGACATGGGAATCCCTCTGAGCTCACTCGTCTCGGGAGGCTCCCGCGGGCTTGGCCTGGCGATCGTCGAGAGGCTGCTGGCCCGTGGCGATCGCGTGGCGACGTTTTCACGGTCGGGCTCGACGGCCCTGACGGCGCTCGCCGCCGCCCATCCCGACAGGCTCCATGCCGAAACCCTCGACGGCAGCGAATCGGCAGCGGTGATCGGCTTCGTGGGCCGGGTGGTGGAGCGGTTCGGCGGCCTCGACCACTGCGTCGCGAATGCCGCGGTCGCCCACGAGGGCGTGCTGGCGACGATGCGCGACGACGAGATCGACCAGATGCTGGCGGTGAACGTGAAGGGGTCGATCGTGCTGGTCCGCGAGTGCGTCCGCCAGATGCTCGTTTCGAAGGCTCCGGCATCCGCCGCCTGCCCATCGATCACGCTCGTCTCGTCGATCGTCGCCGCGCGTGGGTCGCCCGGACTGTCCGTCTATGCCGCCACGAAGGCGGCAGTCGAGGGTTTTGCGCGGAGCCTGGCCCGGGAGCTCGGCCCGCGTGGCATCCGGGTCAACGCCGTCGCCCCCGGCTTCCTGGAGACCGACCTGTCGGCGACGCTTTCCGAGGAAAACCGGCGGCGGATCTCGCGGCGCACGGCTCTCGGCCGACTCGGCACCCCGGCGGACGTGCTCGGCGCCGTCGAATTCCTCACGAGTCCGGCGGCCGCCTTCATCACCGGCCAGGTGCTGACGATCGACGGCGGCGGCTGATCGACGTCGGGGCCGGCCGACCCGTTTTTCGGTGGGATCATTCCGTTTTCCATAGTGCCTTCGTGAAAGGCCAGAAACGGCGATTCGTCGGGTATACTCGTTTCCGGGCGGAGCATTCTTTTCCGTTTCGATACGCGGCCGGGAATCCCAGGGGAACGGAGTGCACCGGCACGAACACCCTCTTTTGAGGTATGTATCGCGAACGGAGTGCGGCGACAGGTCGAGGACGACGGGGGTTCTCGCTGGACCCGGTTTCCCGCAGTGATCACTCCGGTTTGCCGCGGTCGTCGCCGCCATGCATCCAGCATTTGAGTTTCGTCGGATTCTGATCATCGGGGCGGGGGGCTTTGGACGAGAGGTTTTGCAGTGGGCTCGGGATGCTTGGCCGCAAGAAGCCGACCGAATCGCCGGCTTTCTTTCGGACGATCCACGCCGGCTCGATGGCCATTCCTGCGAACGTGGCATCATCGGCGACCCGGCCACGTTTCCGTACGAGCCTGATGACGCCTGCCTGCTGGCGATCGGCATTCCCGGCGTGCGGCGACGGGTGGCGGAGTCGGTGCTCGCCCGTGGGGGCCGGTTCGTGTCTCTGATTCATCCCACTGCAATCGTGGTCCCAACGGCATCGATCGGCGAAGGCTCGATCGTCTGCCCCCAGGCAATCGTCAGCGATTCCTGCCGGCTCGGCCGGTTTGTGCTCATGAACTACCATTCGTCGCTCGGGCATGACGCCGCGGCCGGCGACTTCGCTGTGCTCTCCCCCTACGCCACGCTCGGCGGCGCCGCGACGATCGCGGAGGACGTTTTTCTCGGCCTGCACGCGTCGGTGGGCCCGCGAGTAGGCATCGGATCGCGCAGCAAAATAGCAGCGAACTCATGCGTCCTCGCCGACGCCCCGGGTCGGTCGCTGCTCCATGGCGTACCCGCACGCGTTTCGCCGCTCTTGCTCGAGGATGCCCCGTCTTGACCCGGGCCGACGCGGCACGTCTGCCGAACGGCTCACTGCAGGCCTGATGACCTCCCCGCCGCCCGAGCAACCCGCGATCGAAGCACAGCGAGGCGGCATGCCGCGGCATTCGCGACTGACGCTGGTCAACATCGCATTTCAGTACGCCCAGACGTGCCTCCTTATCGTCAACGGCATCGTGCTCACCCCGCTCTACCTGGCATGCATTCCGGAGCGGACGTTCGGCGCCTGGCTTGCGACGGGAAACATCGTCGCCTGGCTGACCCTGATCGACCCGGGAATCAACCAGGTCGTGCAGCAGCGCGTTGCGGCTGCACATGCGCGTGAGGACCGGGCGGCCCTTGGGCGACTTCGGACACAGTCGTACATCCTCTCGGCCGGGCTCGGTCTTTCCCTGATGACTCTCGGCCTGGCGATGACGCCTTTCGTTCGCGGCTTTGTGAACCGGCTGCAGTGTGAATCGCCAGGGGAGGTGATGCGGGCGTTTCATGTCGCAACCGTCGCCGGCGGCTGCCTCATCGCATGTTACGGTGCCACCGTCATCAACATCGGGATGCAGTGCCCGGCCGCGGCAGGAATGATTTATCTGGCATCGCAAGTGACGAACATCGCGGTCGTCGTCGGGCTTCTCGTGTCCGGTGCCGGCGTGGTGTCATTGCCGGCCGGCGTGCTCGGGCAGGCGCTCGTGCTCGGCGTGGGCAACGCCCTCTACACGTCACGACAGTTCGCCGTGCAGGCGATTCCTGCCTCGTTTTCCTGGACGGGAGTCCGTGGCCTGTTCGCGGATTCGACGGGAACGGCACTGTCGCGGCTCGCGTCGGTTCTTTCCAGCAACATCGACATGGTTTTGACCGCCTGCTTTCTCGGACCGGAACAAGCCGTGGCCTTGAGCATGACCCAGAAAGGCCCCGGCATCGCGAGAACATTCGTCGAGCGGCCGTCGCACGCCGCGGTGCCATCGCTGGCGGCCATCCATGCAGGACGCAACCCGGCGGCCGTGGCGGCCAGTGGCCTGAGACTGTTTGTGGCCGTGATCTGGGTGACGATCCCGGCCGCGGCGGCGACGATCTTGTTCAATCGGCCGTTCGTGTCCCTATGGGTTGGTGCTGATCGTTTCGCCGGGCCTCAGGCCAACCTGCTGATTGCGACCGCGCTGGTTGCGGGATGTGCCGAGGTCACGCTGTCGAACATGGCCATTGCCGTCGGTCTGTTTCGGGCCAACGGCCGCATCATGTTGATCCGGAGCCTATTGTCCGCGACCCTGGCCACGCTGGGGGCATGGGCATTCGGCATGGCCGGCCTGCTGGCGGCCCCGTTGATCGCCGGAGCCACGACGACGCTGTGGCTGCTGCCGAAGTCGCTCGCGCATGCGTTTGCATGGGGCCGCCCGGCAGTTCTGGCTGCCGGGCGCGAGGTGGGCTCGGCGGTGCTGGCGGCAACCTTGGGCGCAGCCGCCGCCCTGCTGTGCAATACTTCGTCGGTCGCGGAACTGGCGGCGGCTGTGGCGGTATTTGGGACCGTCTACGCGTGCGGGATGATGATCCTGTCGGCTTCGTGCCGGCACCTGGTCCGCGATCTCACCAGCCACCAACTGAGGCGCACGCGCCGCCCCACCTCGGCGTCCTGACCCCGGAGATGCTGCCATGACGCTTGCAATCGTGCTGTGCACATGCCTGCTGCTCCTGCCATGGCTGGTCGTTTTTGGTCGCTATATCATCAGGCGGCCTGAAGCGATCCCGACGCCAGTGTGGATGGTCACCGCATCAGTCGTGCTGCTGTTCGTCGGTCCACTCGTGATGAACGCCACGACGTCGGGCCTCGAAGGGAGCGGACAGGCGGCATCGGCCGGCCGCATCATGTATGCCACGCTGGCTTATTGGATCATGTTCACGCTCACGTATCGGCTCATGTCGTTTGGCAGGCGAACGGTTTCGCCGGATGGCCCCACCGGTATGCAAACCGCATTCGGCACGCTCAAGGCGGCGTCCGCGTCGGTGCGGCCGGCCCCAGCCTTCATCCTGTACGCTGTCGTTTTGGCCTTCCAAACGTACCTCATTCGGGGCTACGGCCTGGGCGTCAGCGGCAGCGGCCTCGCGATGATGGATCTGCCGTATGGGCTCGTCGTCGTCTACATGTTGACGCGTACCGGGCTGATGCCCTTCACGGCCATCTTCACCACGCAGCTCTTCTCGCGAAGCCCGCAGTGGGTGAAGCTTGGGGCTGTCGCAGGCCTGTGTGTAAACGCGGTGCTCGCCGCCATGGCAGGGCGCCGTGAACTGCTCTACACGTTACTCCTCGCGTCATTCGGATTGACCTGGTCGGGCCGCCGGCGAGGGGCGTTGTCGTTGGTTGCCGCCGGACTTGCCGCCTGGTTCGTGTTCGGTGTGTTTAGCCCGATATTTTTGCAGGCCCGGAACATCTGGCACGAAAAGAACGGGCCGGGCGTTGTTGAGGCGTTTCGGATCGCAATCGAGCGATCGATGAGTGGTGACGAGCGGGCGAGCGCGGCATCCGAAGAGAACATCCGAGCCCGTTCGAACTCGCTTCGGTTCTGGCTTGATTTGTACGATCAACAGGGCAGCCGCACACTCGGGGGCACACTCCTCGCGCAGGCATTTCTCATGAACATTCCCCGTGCGATATCCGGGTGGGCGAAGTATGCATTCGGTGCCACTGAGGAGTATGTTTTAGGGACGGCTGACATCGCAAACAATGTCTCGCTCATCTCGTTCATCGACGCCGGCACTTTGGGCCCGCTCCTCTACGGGGCCCTGTTCGGCCTCATCCTGGCCTTCACGGACATGCTGATCGCCGCGATTGGCTTGCGAAATCGGTACATCGCGATCGTCGCATCCGGGGCGATGATTCCGTTCCTCTTTTCACCGGAGGCCGATCTGATGGGATATGTGAGCGTTCTCCGCTCAGCCCTGATCTATTTCGCCATGGCGGCCGGTGTATCGTTTGTGATCGGCCGGTTTCCCGGAGTCCTCGGCATCGACCATAGAGGCACTCCGTCGGCAGGTTGCGCTCCCCTCGCGATGCACGGGCCTGCCCCCACGTTCCACCTTCGCTGAAGCAAGCGTCCGCGGCGCAGCATCATGACATTGTCCGTGCTCTTTATCGGTAGCATCGGCGCTGGGGACACCAGCCTGATGCGGGCCGAGGCCATGATCCGGCAGGGCATTCACCTGACCACGGTAGACGGTCATCCGGCAGTCGGCACAGGATCGCTGCTTGGCCGCCGCGTGAACCGACTCTTCAACTACCCTGCCGCGCATCGCCATGTCCGCAAGGCGGCTCTGCCGGCTCTGAAGAGCGGCCTCCATGACGTGATCTGGGTTGACAAGGGCATCTTCGTCGAGCATTCGCTGCTCGAGGCGACTCGGAAGGCCGGCCAGCCTGTACTCGTGCACTACAACCCCGACGATCCGTTCGGCACGGCTCGCGGCGCTTGGACGACTTTCCTGCGATCCCTGCCGCTGTACGACGTCCACCTCGTTCCCCGAAAGGAGAACATTTCGGAGTACCACTCCCGTGGCGCCAAGCACGTCCTGGATTTTGACCGCGGCTTCTGTCCGATCGCCCATAGCCCCCCGCGGCCCGATCATCCGGCGTGGCGTGAGTTCGCCGTCCCCGTGGCGTTCACGGGTTCATATGAGGCGGAGCGGGCGAAGTCCATCACGGCGCTCATCAACGCTGGCATACCGGTGACCGTGCGCGGATCCGATTGGGAGACTTGCCCGCACTGGAACTCCATCCGCCGCGTGTACCGTGGGGCCGGAGTTCGTGGTGACAACTACCGCCTCGCCCTCGGGGCGCCCGACATCACCCTCCATTTTCTCCGCCACGCCAACCGGGACGAACAGGACAGCAGGACGTTCGAAATTCCCGCCTGTGGGGGCTTCATGTTGGCCGAATGGTCGCCCCGACACGCCGACCTCTTTCAAGAGGACGAGGAAGCGGTTTTCTTTCGCAGCGACGCCGAACTCATCGAGAAGGTGCGATACTATGCGAATCGGCCGGATGAGCGGGCCCGCATCGCCGCCGCCGGCCGTCGTCGTGCCCTGGAGAGCGGCTACGACTACGAAAGTCGGGTCCATGATCTGTTGACCCGGGTCGCCGTCGTCGCCGGTCGCCACGACCTGGTTTCCAAACTGCCGGCGCGGCCAGGCAGCGCCCGGCCGGAGGTCGCGAAGGAGACACAGCGATGACCCAACCGTCCACACGGCCCGACGTGGTCGTCGTCGGCGATGTGATGCTCGATCGCTACCTCGTGGGCGACGTCGATCGGGTATCCCCTGAGGCTCCGGTTCCGGTGCTCAAGGTAACCTCGTCATTCGAGCGGCCCGGCGGCGCGGCAAACGTCGCGGCCAACGTGGAGAGTCTGGGCGCAACTCCTCGACTGATGGGTCGCACCGGCAGCGACGAAACAGCCGCGATCTTGCAGAGGATGCTGGGCGAGGCCGGCATAACGGGCCGCTGGCTGGTGTCCGACGCGTCCTGCGCTACCACGACCAAAACCAGGCTGCTGTCTGGGCAGTACCAGATAGCCCGCTTCGACAGGGAAACGCTGGTCGCCCAGGAGGCGAACGACCACTTGACGGCGCTGCTCGCCGATGCTTGTTCCGGAGCGGCGGCGGTCGTGCTGTCCGACTATGCGAAGGGCATGTGTGCTGATCCGGTCTGTCGGCTCGTGATCGATTCCGCTCGCCGCCTCGATATTCCCTCGATCGTCGATCCCAAGGATCCTGACTTCACGAAGTATCGTGACGCCACGGTCATCACGCCCAATCGCCGCGAAGCCGCGGCCGCCGTCGGAACGCCGATCCGGGATCCGGACGACGCCATTCGCGCGGCACGCAGGCTGCGGATGCTGCACAACTTCGACTGGGTCGTCGTAACCCTCGGCGAGCAGGGGCTGGTAGGGGTGTCGGCCGATGACACCTTCGTCATTCCGACCCAGGCCCTGCATGTATTCGACGTCACGGGCGCCGGCGACACGGTGGTCGCCGCGCTCGCCGTCTGCCTCGGTCGCGGGCTCGGCGTGCGGGAAGCCTGTCAATACGCCAACGTGGCGGCAGGACTGCAGGTCGGGCAGGTCGGCACGGCCCGCATCCGCTGGTCCGACGTCCTGGCTGCCATACACGGGCAGTCCTCGGCCGCGCACCGCAAGATCTGCACGGTCCCCGAACTCGTCCAGCGGCTGCTGCAAGCCCGCGAAGCCGGCCTGAAAATCGGATTCACGAACGGCTGCTTCGACATTCTCCACCATGGTCACGTGGCCCTGCTCGCGGCGGCCCGTCGCGAGTGCGACAGGCTCGTCGTCGCCGTGAACTCCGACGCTTCGGTGACGCGACTCAAGGGGCCGCAGCGGCCGTTCATCACTTCGCTCCACCGCCAGGAGGTGTTGGCGTCGCTGGAGTCGGTGGATTACGTGGTCGAGTTCACCGACGACACCCCGCTGGCGCTCATCGAGGCGTTGCATCCCGATGTCCTCATCAAGGGGGGCGACTACAGTACGGGAAACGTCGTCGGAGCCGACATCGTCATCGCCCGCGGCGGTCGCGTCGTAACACCGGTATTCGTGCCCGGGGCGTCCACGACGAACATCGCGGAAACGATCGTGTCTTCGAGAGCGGAAAGGACGGCCGGCGAATGATTCTTCTCACGGGCGGCGCGGGTTTCATCGGATCGAACATCCTTCGGGCGCTCAATGAGAGCGGCCGGACGGATGTGATCGTGGCCGACGACCTGACGGACGGCACGAAGTGTGTGAATCTTGCCGGTCGGGCGTTCGCCGATTACATCGACGCGGGCGACCTCGACTCCCGGCTGCCAACGCTGCCGGGCCTGTCGGCCATCATCCATCAGGCCGCCCAGGTCGACACCACCGCCAAGGATGGCCGGCAGGCGATGGCCGTGAACTACACCCTCTCGCGACGGCTCCTCGACGTTGCCTGTCGCCATGGCTGCCCGTTCATCTACGCCAGTTCTGCGGCCGTCTACGGGCAGGGCGACGCGGGCTTCCGCGAGGAGCCCGCCTGCGAACGGCCCCGGACCCCGTATGCCGTCTCGAAGTGGGCATTCGACGAGCACGTGCGAAGGCTCCTGCCAGACCCGGGAATCCGTATCGTCGGCCTGCGGTACTTCAACGTGTACGGGCCGTGTGAGCACCACAAGGCCCGCATGGCGAGCGTTGCCTGGCACTGCTTCCAAGCGATTCGCCGTGGCGACCCCCCACGGGTGTTCGAGGGCAGCGCGGGATACGTGCGTGATTTCGTCTACGTGGGCGACGTCGCCGCCATTAATTTGTTCTTCATGTCGAATCCCACGCCCAGCGGCATCTACAACGTCGGCACTGGCACGCCACGGTCGTTCGCAGACATGGGCGAGATTGCTTCACGCGTGGCCGGCGGGGCGACTCCGGTCGAGATACCGTTTCCCCAGGACCTAGTCGGGCAATACCAGAAGTACACCTGCGCCGATCTGACTCGGTTGCGTAAGGCCGGATGGAAGCACGACTTCACGAGCCTCGAGGACGGACTGGCGGCCTACTGGAGGCAGATCAACTCGTGACCGCCATCGTGCCGGACATCGCGGCGGAATTGCACCGCCGCAGCGAGCTTTACGGGCTGCTGGCCGCCACTCATGCGGCCCCGATCCGGGCATTCATAGATGCTCTGCTCGAAAGCGTGCAGGCCGGTGGCACGCTGTTTCTCGCCGGCAACGGTGGCAGTGCCGCGGAATGCCAGCATCTCGCCGCGGAATTGATCGTCCGTTATCGCCGGCCACGTCGCCCGCTCGCTGCCGTGGCCTTGACCACCGACACCTCGGCACTGACCGCCTGCGGCAATGATTTCTCATTCACCGAGGTATTCGCCCGCCAGATCGACGCGCTGGGACGAGCCGGCGACGCGCTGCTTCTGCTTTCGACTTCCGGCCGGAGCGAGAATCTCCTGCTGGCGGCAGACTCTGCCCGCCGCCGACGGGTTGCCGTTTTCGGACTACTTGGCAGAGACGGTGGCCCGCTGCGGTCGGCGTGCGATCAGTGTTTCGTCGTGCCTGCCGACGACACAGCGGTCATTCAGGAGATTCATCTGGCCGTG
>JBIKKQ010000145.1:0-8725 GCA_044360305.1 Pirellulales bacterium | reverse complement strand
CCCGAGGGGGGCCGGGGGCCGAAATCCGGCGTCGGCTCCGGCGTGATCGTCGATCCGTCCGGGATCGTGCTCACCAACAACCACGTCGTCGAGGGGGCCGACGTGGTCACCGTCGAGCTCTCCGATGGCCGGGAGTTCACGGCCTCGGACATCAAGACCGACCCCGAAAGCGACCTCGCCGTCGTCCGGCTGGCCGGGGCCAGAGACCTGCCCACGGCCCGGCTCGGCGATTCCGACAAACTCTCGATCGGCGACTGGGTGATCGCGATCGGCACCCCGTTCGAGCTGGAGACGACCGTCAGCGCGGGGATCATCAGCGGCAAGGGCCGGGAACTCGGCGGCATCCGCCGGGCCCAGTTCCTCCAGACCGACGCCGCCATCAACCCGGGCAACTCCGGCGGGCCGCTCGTCAACCTCGCCGGCGAGGTCGTGGGCATCAACACCGCCATCGCCTCCAACAGCGGCGGCTACCAGGGGATCGGCTTCGCCATCCCGGTCAACCTCGCCAAGTGGGTCAGCGGCCAGCTGATCGCCAGGGGCGCGGTCGAGCGGGCCTACATGGGCGTGCAGATGGGTCCGCTCGACGCGCGGATGGCCGCCAAGCTCGGTGTCAAGGACCACCGCAAGGGCGTGCTCGTCAACGACGTCGTCCCCGGATCGCCGGCGGCCGAGGCGGGCGTGCAGGACCTCGACGTGATCACCGCCTTCGACGACCAGCCGATCGAGGGCACGCGGTCGCTCCAGGAGATCGTCGAGCGGGCCACCATCGGCAAGCCCCATAAGCTCACGGTGCTCCGTGACGGCAAGGTGGTCACGCTCTCCGTGGCCGTGAAGCCGCTGCCCACCGACCTCGCGGCCCGCGACGGCGGTCGGCGGCCGGCCGGCCGGCCCGACTCCGACGGCGAGACCTTCTACTCGAAGGACTTCGGCCTCGAGGTCCGGGCCAAGGATTCGGTCGCCGAGGACGCCTACGAGGGTTTTTCGGGTGTGCTCGTGGACCGGGTGGACGAGGACGGCGTCGCCGCGGCGGCCGGGCTCGGCCCCGGAATGCTGATCCGCGGGGTCGGCCGGTCCGACGTCAAGTCGGTCGCCGAGTTCGCCGCGGCGCTGGAGAAGGAGTCGGCCGCCGACGGCGTCTGGCTCAAGGTCCGCACGCCACGCGGCAACGTTCCCCTGCTCCTGCAGCGGAAGTAGGATCGGGCGGCCGGCCGCGGGGCACGCACTCGAAAAGCCCAGCGGCCGCGCCGCGGCCCGGCCGCGGCCCCACACCCTCCCGGGAGTCCGCAGGCCCATGGCCACGCTCGGCGTCAACATCGATCACGTCGCCACCATCCGCCAGGCCCGGCGGACCGTCGAGCCCGACCCGGTCTGGGCGGCGGCGCTGGCGGAGCTCGGCGGCGCCGACGTGATCACGGTCCACCTGCGCGAGGACCGGCGGCACATCCAGGACCGCGACCTCGACCTGCTCCGGCAGACGGTGCAGGTGAAGCTCAACCTGGAGTGCGCCATCGCCCCGGAGATGATCGCCATCGCCTGCCGCGTGCGCCCCTGCCAGGCGACGCTCGTCCCGGAGCGGCGCGAGGAGGTGACGACCGAGGGGGGCCTCGACGTCGTGACCCACCGCGAGGCGACGGCCAAGGCGGTCGCCCGGCTCCGCGACGCGGGCATCGCCGTGTCGCTGTTCATCGATCCCTGTCCGCGGCAGATCGACGCGGCCGTCGCCCTCGGCGTGCAGGCGGTGGAGCTGCACACCGGCCGGTATGCCGACGCCGCCGGCGACGCTGCCCGCCACGACCGGCTCGTCGAACTCTCCGAGGCGGGGGCGCACGTCCGCCGGGCCGGGCTGGTCCTCAACGCCGGCCACGGGCTCACCTACCGCAACGTCGGCCCGGTGGCCCGTCTCGACGGCATGGGGGAGTTGAACATCGGCCACTCGATCGTCTCGCGGGCCGTGCTCGTCGGCTTCACGCAGGCCGTCCGCGAAATGAAGGCCCTGGTGACAGGCGGCTAGCGGCTTACCGGAGTCGCAGAGCCACGATTGGGCCGGGCCCGGGCTTGGGGGACCACGTGTTTGGGCAAGGCAGCATCCCCCGCCCTGTCGCCTGGCCTGACACCGAGGAGCATTGCCGTCAGACCAGCACGGATTGGGACGCGCATTGCGACAGCCACACTGTCGGGCCGCGGGGCTCAGGCCCCCTGCCCCTCGTCGGCCGGAGCCTCGTCCGGGGTGTCGTCGAGCAGTTTCGTGAAGTTGAAGTCGCCGCCGCCGAAGCCGGTGAAACTCCCCAGCTCGGCCGGCGTCTCGCCGCCAGCGGCGGCCTGGCCGCCGGTCACGCCCGCGGCCGGCGGCCGGGACCGCTCCTTCGGCGTCCCCTGCGGCCGGGCCCTCATCTGCGACGCCACCCCGGCCAGCCATTCCGGGGTCGGGAACGAATAGGGGCGGAACTTCTCCAGCGTCCCGGTCTCCTCGTGGATGAACAGCGCCCGCTGCGGGCCGAGCCGGGCCGCGGCCGGGCTGTCGATCAGCTGGCTGGAGTCGTTTCCGCTCATTTGGAACAGCACCCGGAGCTCGAACTCCTTGATCGCGTTGCGGTCGAACGTCCGCTGCAGGTTCGTCAGCGAATCGCACCAGATCAGGGCGTGGACGCCGACCGTCGGACCGTCCTTGAGGATCGTCAGCAGGTGGTCGGCGGGGCCGGCCTTCTTGTCGCCGAACGAGTAGCCGAAGTCGCCGTCGTTCTTGCGCAGCTCGCGGAACCGGCCGAGGTCGCGGATCACCACGAACACCGACTCGCCGTCGAGCACCTGCTCGTCGAGCCGGCGCTTGATCTCCGTCGCCACGGCCTCGATCGCCGCGGCCACGCCCAGCCGGCCGGCCACCTCGATCTCGTGCGGCAGATGGTCGGCGAGCCGGGCCAGCATCGTGTCGGGCTTCTCCTCGGCGATCGCCGGCTCGAAGACCACGAACCGGGCCGCCCGGCCGAGGCCGCCGCCGGGATGCGGGTCGTGGCCGGTCGCCAGGCTGACGATCGCCAGCGCCAGCAGGCTCGTGCCAAGGTCCTCCCGCTGCCCGACGACGAGCAGGTTGGCGCCCCCCTGCCGGCGAAACACCGCCGCCGTGGGATCCTTGATCGCGATCGCGTCGCCGAGCCAGGCCAGCGGCGGCCCCGGCTCCCGGCCGCGGACCGTGCCCGACTCGAGCAGTTCCGTGAGCAGCGGGTTGCCGGCCGGATCGGCTGCCTGGTTGCCGTCGAACACGATCCGCGGCAGCTGCGGGATGTCGGTCCGCCGGTCGGCCAGCGCCCGCAGCGCCCCGAGGTAACGCTCGCGCCGGTCGTCGTTGAGAAACACCACCTGGAACGGGTTGTTGCCCTCCACCATGCCGTTGGCGTCGTTGTAGATCGCCTCGCCGGGCCGGGTCAGCAGCCGGGCGGCGGTGTTGTCCTCCGAGAGGATCAGGCTGGAGTCGGCCTCGTTGCACTGCAGCGCGATGCGGACGGCCATCTGCCCCATCGTCGCCCGGGGCAGGCTGTAGGAGCCGCCGAGCGTCTGCGACCCGAGCAGGACGTGCATGCCGAAGGCCCGGCCCTGGCGGACGAGCCGGTCGAGGATCAGGGCCGCGTCCTGGGCGATCTTGTCGTCCTCGACGAAGATCTCCTGAAACTCGTCGATCAGGAGCAGGATCCGCGGCATCGGGTCGGGATGGCCGGTCCGGCGGAAGCCGGCCACGTCCTGCACCGACTGATCGCGAAACAGGTCGCCGCGCCGCTTCAGCTCGCGGTCGAGCTGCTCCAGCACCGAGAGGCCGAACTCGCGCTCGCTCTCGATGGCGATCACCCGGGCGTGCGGCAGCCGGTAGTGGTCGTAGAGCTTGAACTCGACGCCCTTCTTGAAGTCGATGAGGTAGAACTGGATCTCGCTCGGGCTGTATTGCAGCGCCAGGCTGGTGATCATGGCGTGCATGAGCGTAGACTTGCCGGAGCCTGTCTTGCCGGCGATCAGGCAGTGCTGGCTCGTGCCCCGGCCCAGCTTCAGATACTGGAGCTTCTTGGCCCCGGCCGGACCGAGCGGCGCGAGCACCTCGCTCGCCGTGCTCCCCTTCCACCAGTCGGCCTCGGCGGGGGCGACCCGGTCGAACGGCACCTCGACCCGCTTGGCCGCCTTCGCCGCCCGGCCAACCCGCTGGATGATCGTGGTGAACACGTCGTCGGCGGGGGGCTGCTCCACCGTCAGCGGCCAGCGGGAAAACTCCGGGTCGCGCCACGTGAACACGCCATCCTCGAGGCCGAGCACGGTGGCGTGCCTGGCGAGGTCGGCGAGGTCGAAGCCGGCCGGCATCTGGGCGTTCACGTCCACGGAGACGATCGTGTACACGCCGCACCGCGGCCCCGAGGCGGCGATGCTCGCCAGCCGGCGAGCGCTGGTCTCGTTGAAGTTGGCCGGGAAGTTGGCGACGACGACGAACCGATAGGGCTCGGGCACCTCCGCGATCGCGTTGTAGTCGCCGATCGAGGCGTACTCGTTGCGCAGGTACTTCTGGATCACCACCTCCATCTGCTCGGTGATGTCGGCGAGCCGCTGCTCGATCAGCTGCGGCTCGGTCCAGATCCGGCTGGTGACGAGCAGTTCGTCGTGGTCGGCGAGGTGCATGAACCCGGCGAACTGCTTGCCGAGGCCGAGCGGGTCGATGATCGTGAACCGGCTCTGCCCCGGCGGGATGCCGGTGGCGATCCGCAGCATCAGCCCCTGCATGAACGCCGACGCCACCTCCTTCTGCTCGGCGTCGGTCTCCACCACCAGCGAGGCGTCGGCCGGATAGGGGACGATCGCCGGCTGCGTCCACGACACCGGTCCGAAGGCGTTGAGCGCCGGATCGACCGACACGCCCCCGGGAACCTTCTCCAGCGTCAGGGCGAGGCTGCCGAACCGCAGCCCGGGCGGAGCGACCGCCGGCAGCGGCACGTCGTCGCGGGCCAGATCGTCCCACGACCGAAACGCCCCGGCGTCGATGGCGGCGGCCTCCGCATAGACCGCCGCGGTTCCCTCCCGGACCGCCTTCCAGCGGGCGGTCAGCGCCCCGTACCGCTCGGCCCGCCGGCCGTCGGCCCGGGCGAGGGCCTCGTCCCGCGTTCCCTCCAGCCGGGCCACGTCCTCGCGCCGGGTCGTCTCCAGGGCGGCGATCCGCGGCGGATATTTCTGCTCGGCCGCGGTCCGCACCGCGGCGACCTTGTCCACGACCGCCTGGACCTCGGCGGCGTGCCGGGTCGTGAGGTCCGCGAGGGCCTTGTCGCGCTTCTCGGCCAGGGCCGTCCGCTTCCCGGCGGCCGCCTCCCGCCGGGCCTCCTTGTCGCGGGCGAACTTCTCGTCGATCCGTCGCAGCTGGTCGTCGCGCCGGGCCGCGAGGAAAGCCCGGCAGGCGGGCTCCAGTCCGGCGGCCTCCCGGCAGGCATCGAGGAACCGGACCCGGACCTCGGCCAGGCCCGCCCGGGCGGCGCGACGCAGCCGGCCGAGCCCCCATAGGGCGACGCCGAGCGCAAGCGGCGTCACGACGCCGGCGACGATGCCGGCGACCTTCGCCCGCTCCGCCACCTCTCCCTGCCCCTGGAAAAACGCGACCGCGGCCGCCGCCCCGCCGATGACGAGCGGCAGGCAGACTGCCGCCCCGAGCGTGCCGCCGGCGAACGCCAGGCGGGCCGACCGCAGCCCGGCCAGCGACTGCTCGTGCTCCAGAACCGCGGCCCGCTGCGCCTCGAACTGCGGCAGCGGATCGGCCGGGGGCGATCCGCCGTCAGGGCCGGATGTCGGCGGCGCGGCGGCCGCGCCGGAGGCGGCCGCTGCGTTGTCTGTCTCGACGTCGGCGGACGCCACCGGAGAGGCGACGCCGCGGGCGGCGAGCAGGGCCGCGGCCCGCTGTTCGGCCGCCGCGACCTGGGCGAGCGAAGCGGCGAACTCCTTCTCCGACTTGACGAACAGCCGCTGCGGATCCTTCCGCTTCTCCTTCAGAACCTCGCCGAACGAACTCTCCTCGAACGCATCCTCCTCGTCGGCCTGGCGAACGGCCTGTTCGAACCGGCGTCGGATCGCGACCGACTCCGACTTCAGCCGCTCGTCCCACTTCGCCCGTTCGGTCTTCTCGTGGGCGGCGGCCTTGTGGAGCAGGGCCGTGTGCTCCTGCCGGGCAGCATCGATCTCGGCGCCGAGCCGGGTCGTGGTGGCCGCGATGGCCTGCTCGGCCTCCCCCCGGATCGACTTCGTGGCGGCATCGTGCTCCGCGCGGATCTCGCTTTCGAGGCGGGCCCGCACGGCCGACTCGCGCCGCAGGATCTCCATCTGCTCGCGCAACAGGTCGCGATCGTAGGCCGATCGGGCGGCCGCTCCGGCTTCGGGGGCGAAAGGTTCTCCGGTGACTGCGGTCGAGTTGTCGTTCACGGTCGGTCCTGCGGCGGGCAAGGGGTTTGAAGGAGATCGAAACGGAGGCTCAACGGGGCTGGATCAGGCGGAGGGCTGGGCCGGCCGGCGGCCGATCAGGAACCGTCGCGGTCGTCGGCCACGTCGCGGCAGGCGCGGTCGAGCACCTCGGCGAGGCGACCGAGCGCGTCGAGCGTATCCTTCACGGCCGGCATCAACGGTTCGATGTGCGTCTCATGGTAGGAGCGGCTGCGGGCGTCGTCCCAGGTCTCCCGGGCGACCTCCAGCTTGATGTGCAACTGCTTGATGGCGTTGGCGAGTTTCGACGCGCCGCCCGACAGGTCCCCGACCCTCATGGCGATTCTCCGGCGGCGGGGGCCGCGGTCGGCGCGGGCGCGGGCGACGGTCCACCCTGAGCCGACGCGGCCGGCGCCGCATCCGGCCGGGCCATGCTCGCCGTGCCGCCGTCGCCGGCGACCGCCTCGTCGCGGACCGACCGCACGTTCTCGTAGGCGTCGAGCGCCCGCAGCATCCGCTCCACCTCGGCCAGGGCCCGCGGGCAGTCGAGATCGATCACCTCGCGAAACCGGGTCAGCCGGACGCAGGTCTCGCGGAACTGCTGGAGGACCACCGGCGTCCAGCGCCGCACCAGCGCGGCCTTCTCCTCCGCCACCTCCAGCCGGCGGCGGGCCTTGGCGAGGGCCTTCTTCTCCTCGATGCACGAGGGCGTGTTGTCGCCCACCTTCTTGTACGTCCGGCAGTGCTCGAGGTCCTTGATCGCCTGGTTGACGACGTCGGAGCGGCGCCGGAGCTCCGCCTTCCAGTGGGCCGCCCGCTCGACGGTGACCCAGTCGATCCCGCGCTGGCCCTGCAGCTCCATCTCCGAGATCGCCTGCCCGGCCTCGTGCGCGAACGCCGCCAGCGCCCCCTTCACGAAGGCGAGGGTGTCGATCGACTTGACGTCCACCTGCCCGGCCACGGCCGCCTCCTTCCGGCTGTGCGTCAGCGCTGCTGCTGGTATTCCTCGGCCCGTTCGGCCTTGCGGATCAGGTACGGGACGTATTCGCCCGTCGATTCGGCGAACCGCCGAAACATGATCAGCTGCTGCTCGAACTCCTCGGCGAACTTCTTCTGCTCCTGGTCGCGCCAGGTGGCGCTCAGGGCGCCGAGCTGCCGGTGCACCATCTGCATCTGCGCGACCACCTCGTCGCTGAACCGGCGCAGGGCGTTGGCAAACTTGCGGAGTTCCTCCGGATCGACGATCGCCTGTCCCATGCTCTGGCCTCCTGCGTGGCTCCGGTCCCGTTCCTGCGCCTGCCGCGTGCCGCGGCACCCTGCCCACCCTCATCCTATCGCACACCGTCCGCCGCCGGACAGCCGCCCGCTGGGAACGGGCCCCGGGGCGGCGTAGACTCCGGACCTGCGACGGTTGCTTCCAACCCCCCGTCGCCCATCGAGGAGAATTCCCCGTGTCCGAGACCGCTGCCCGCCCCGCCGGCCCATGGCCGGGGGCGGTTCGGTCACCATGAGACCCGCAACACTGCAGGTCGGTCCGCTCCGCCTTCCGCCCGCAGCCCGATCTTCAGGGTAGAATTTTGCAGGCAGCGAGTTTCCCTGACCGGACCGAGGGTTTCCATGAGCTCATTCGCTGATCAAGCATTCGAAGTGGCGATGCAGTTGCCCGAGGAAGACCGCGTCGCCCTGATCGGCCGGCTGCTCGAAACCATGCCCTCGAGCGATTTCGGGCTTTCGCTCGACGCGCCGGGCCTGCTGGAAGAACTCGATCGCCGTTTCGCCGATCTGGAGGGCGAAATCCGCTGGGCGGATCTGCGGGCGGATTCCTGATGGCCGTCGATGCCATCTTTCACAGGCTCGCTGCCGCGAATATCGGCTCGCGCGCGACTGGTATGCGACCCGCTCGCAACTCGTGGGACGTCGATTTTCAGAGGCATGTGCGGCTGCCGTCGAGCGGATCGAGCAGATGCCGGACTCTTGTGCGACGCTCATCGGCGAGTACCGCTACGCCAGCATCCGCGGGTTCCCATACGCTCTCGTGTTCCGCCGTCGGACTGCCGGCGTGGTCGTGATCGTCGCGGTTGCGCATGGACGTCGCCGTCCCGGGTATTGGCGTCGCCGTCCGTGATTCACCCCGCTGAAGGCATGCTGCCTCCCTCCTGAGCAACGTCCGATCAATGGCACTTCCGCCGGCGTTCTCCCGGTCGGTGAGCGGCGGATAAGGCGGGTTGTTCGCCGCGTGCGGCGTGTGGCTTGGAAGGCCGAAGAAATCAACTCCTGCGGCCGCCTGAACTGCATCCTC
>JBIKKQ010000144.1:0-8759 GCA_044360305.1 Pirellulales bacterium | reverse complement strand
GCCCTCTACCTGACCACCGGCCGGCTGCTCGAGTGGTGGGAGATCGGGCTCTGGCTCGTGGCCCTGTCGCTGCTCGGCGTGTTCATGGCGATCCCGCTCAAGCGGCAGCTGATCAACATCGACCAGCTCCCCTTTCCGTCCGGCATCGCCACCGCCGAGACGCTCGCCAGCATGCACGGCGCGGGGGACGAGGCGGTGGTCAAGGCCCGGTCGCTGTTTGGCGCCGCCATCCTCGGGGCGGTCGTGGCCGCGGGCCGCGACCTCGTCGGCGGCATCAAGGCGATCGCCGCCTGGGCGATTCCCTCCGAGATTCCCTTCGGCCCCGGGGCGTTCGCCCGCGGCCTGCTCACGAAATACACGCTCGGCATCGAGGGCTCGCTGATCATGGTCGCGGCCGGGGCGATCATGGGGCTGCGGGTCGCCGCCTCGATGCTCGTCGGTTCGATCCTGTTCTACGGGGTCATCGGCCCGATCCTCGTGGAGCGGGGCATCGCCCAGCCCGGCTACCGGGGCATCGTCTCCTGGGTGCTCTGGCCGTCCACGGCGATGATGGTCACCTCCGGACTGCTCGCGTTCGCCCTCAAGTGGCGGACGGTGCTCCGGGCCTTCGGCGGCCTCGGCCGGCTCGTGGGCGGTCGCGGCGGGGCCGATCGCGACGACCCGCTGGCCCATGTCGAGGTGCCGGCGAGCTGGTTCGTGGCCGGCACGGTCGGCGCCGGCGGCGCCTGCGTTGTCCTCGGCCACTGGCTGTTCGGCATCACCTGGTGGATGGGGATCCTGGCGGTGTGCGTGACGTTCTTCCTGTCGATCGTCGCCGCCCGGGCCACGGGGGAGACCGACATCACGCCGATCGGCGCCATGGGCAAGATCACGCAGCTGATCTACGGCGTGGTCGCGCCCACGAACATCACCACCAACCTGATGACCGCCTCGATCACCTCCGGCGCCGCCTCGCACGCTGCCGACCTGCTCACCGACCTCAAGAGCGGCTACCTGCTCGGCGGCAATCCGCGCCGGCAGACGATCTCGCAACTGTACGGCGTGCTGGCCGGCACGCTGGTGTCGGTGCCGGCCTACCTGTTCGTCGTGCAGCGCGATCCCGCCCGGCTCGGCACCGAGGCGCTGCCGGCGCCATCGGCGAAGGTCTGGGCGGGGGTCGCCGAACTGCTGGCCAAGGGAATCGACGCCCTGCCGGCCGGGGCGCTGGCGGCGATCGCCGTGGGCGGCCTGATCGGCATCCTGCTGACGCTGCTGGAGGAGTTCGGGCCGCGGGCCTGGCGGCCCTGGCTCCCCTCGACCACGGGCCTGGGAATCGCCGGCGTGATCCCGGCGTTCAATTCGTTCGCGATGTTCGCCGGGGCGCTGGCGGCCTGGCTTCTCGCCCGGGCCCGGCCCCGGCTGGCCGAAGCCTATACCGTGCCCGTATCGAGCGGGCTGATTGCCGGCGAGAGCCTGATGGGCGTGGCGATCATCCTCGTGCTGGAACTCCTCAAGGCCTGGGGATGAGCCCCGGCCGGGTCAGCCGACGCCGAGGTAGTTCGGCCGCAGCCTGTGGCCGCCCGACGGGTGCCGCCGGAGGATGCCGACGAGCCCGCCCGCCGCATCGACGGCGGCGATCGTCTCCGCCGCGTCCGGCGGCAGCACGAGCATCATGCCGCGGGCCGCACGGTCGAGCGCGTCGCCTTCGAGCGCGAGCCGGGGAAGGTGGCCGACGGCTGCCGCCGGCGCGACGATCGCGGCCGCGACAGTCTCCGGAGTGATCGCCGCGAGCGGCACCGCCGCCGCCCGAGAAAACGGCCCCACCGCCAGCCGGACGAGCGACTCCATGACGGCCCGGGTGCCTACCGCCATGGCGAGGTCCCGACCGATGGCGCGAACGAACGTGCCCGACGAGCAGACGATGTCCAGGCCGAGCAGCGGCCACTCGTGGCCGGTGATCTCCAGCCGCTCGATCCGCACCGGTTTCGGGGCCAGCGGCACCGGCCGCCCCTGCCGCGCGAGCCGGTAGGCCCGCTTCCCGTCCACGTGGACGGCCGAGTAGTCGCAGGGCCGCTGGAGCACGTCGCCGCGAAACGCCCCCAGCGCGGCCGCGATCGTCTCCCGGTCCGGCCGCTGCACCGGTTCCTCGACGACGACCTCCGTCTCCAGATCGTCCGACGGGCTCCAGCGGCCGAGGAGAAAGGTCGCGGCGTAGTGCTTGGGCAGATCGTGGAGAAAATCGACGAGCCGCGTCGCCGTGCCGAGGCAGACGAGGACCACGCCCTCGGCCAGCGGATCGAGCGTGCCAGCGTGGCCCGCCGCCCGCGTGCCGAGGCACCGGGCCACGACGTCCACGACGCGGCGCGACGTCACGCCGGCCGGCTTGTCCACCGCCACGACGCCGTCGCGCGGCGGACGCGGTTCCGGCCGGGGGTCGGCGGCGTCGGCTGGCGAAACGGTCCGGCTCACGGGTTGGCCGCCACGCCACGGATCGGAAAGGCGTACAGGTCGGCCACCTCGGCCGCCGTTCGGCCACCGAGCCTGACGCGGTCCCGCAGGGCCGCCGGGTCGTCCACGGCACCGGCCACGAGCCGGTCGAACTTCAGATCGACGACCGCGGCCGTGCGGCCGGGATCGGAACGGGCATGGCCGAGCGGAAACTCGACCAGCCCCCCGTCGAGGCTGCCGAGCGTCGCATGCTCGACCACGACGCTCGTGGGAATGCCCGCGGGATAGAGGGCGTCATAGCCGGGACCGCCATGCTCGATCGCGATCCGGGCGATCAGCGCGGCCACCGCCGGGTCGGCGATCGCCGCGGCGGAATAGTCGTCGGGCAGGAGCATGAGCGACTCCCAGTCGCACGCGCCACCGGCCGCCGCCCGGGCCTTGAGCAGCGTCCGCGCCAGGATGTAGGGGAGCGAGTGGTCGGCCGACTGCCGCGTCGTCGGCGTCCGCTTGGCGGGGTCGGCGATGATCGAATAGGCGGGCTCGTAGATCCGCACCCGGATCCCGGTCAGGCCGTCGAGGTCGCGGGCCAGCCCCGGGTGGCGGGCGAACAGGTCGCAGAGCGACTGCAGCGCCCCCGCGGACTGGTGCTCGTAGAGCCCGAGTTTGAAGTGCATGCCGTTGATCGCGAACGCATCGCCGGCGATGCCGAGTTCCAGATCGAACGGGCTCGCGTCGTCGGGGGAGGGGACGTTGAGCCGGTAGATCGCCAGCGGGTTGCGGAACACGTCCCGCGGCCCGACGAACCCGGCCAGCGCCCGGCGGCCGCTCATCACCGCCACCTCGGCCGCCAGCGCTGCCGACGCCCCCTTGCTGTCGGAGAGCTGGTGGCCGGCGCGGATGGCGCGGAACGGGACGTAATGCGCCACGACCATTCCGATCGCCGACTCGATCTGGTCCTCGGTGCCGCCGCGGGCGGCCGTGTAGGCCGCGGCGCAAGCGACCGCGCCGTGGTGGACGTGGTCGATGGCATACTTTCGCAGGGCGAACACCTCGGCCAGCCGGCCGCGGATCTCGTCGATCAGGAGCATGACGCGCAGCGTGGCGTCGCCGTCGAGTCCGGCCTCCCGGGCCGCGGCGATGGCGACCGGATACAAGTCGTTGTGGCCGAACTCGCCCGCGGTCCGGCCGCGGTCGGGGTCGTAGCCGAAGTTTGTGCCGTTGGAGTCCCATTCGCGGACGGCCGAGGCGTTGGCCGCCACCGCCTTCTCGACGGCGCAGGGCCGGGACGAGCCGAAGCAGATGCCGCCGCGCGAGCCGGTGGCCGGTGGCGCGGTCAGCGCCTCGTTGCGGAGCACCGTCGGGGCGTTGGCGCCGAGGGCGACCGCCGACACGCCGCAGCCGACGCTGTCGAGGTGAAACCGCTCCAGGACCGCGAGTGTCGCCGGGCCCACGGCCGGGGCGTCGGCCCTGAGGAAATCGCGGGCATAGCGGGCGAGGCCGCGGGCCTGGTTCGTGGTCCGCGGGAGCGTGATCGTGTCTCGGGGCTTGCCGGCGGCGGGATGGCTCTGCGTCATGCCGCAGATTACAGCGGCGCAGAGCGGGGCGCGGCAACCCGCGACCGCCGCGCGGCGGCGCCGCCGGCCAAAGGGGTAGATTGTCGGTGGCGGGGCGAACCCCGAGTCCGTCGCCACGATCGTCCCGACGCGACGCCCGACCGCGAAGCAAGCGTGATGAACCTCATGCACCCCTGGGCCTGTGATCGCGGGCGGCCGGCGGCGCCCGCGGGGTCGTCGCGGGCTCGGCACCGGCGCTGCTGGATGACCATCGTGGCCCTGGCGATGGCCCCGGCGGCGTTCACCGCGGCCGACGAGCAACTCGCCCCGGGCGTCCGCTACCGGGTCATCGGCGAGCCGGGGGATCCACAGGTCTTTCATGTCGTGGAAATCGACCGCGGGGCGGCCGGGATCTCGTTCGTGTCATCCGTCGGAGCCGGTGTGCGCGGGGCCGAGACGGTGGAGCAGATGGCCCGCATGCTGCCGGCGGAGCGGGGCAGGGTGGTGGCCGCCATCAACGGCGATTTCTTTCAGATGGGGGGCGATCAGTACCGGGGCACGGTCCAGGGAATGACCGTCATCGACGGCGAACTGGCGAGCGGCCCCGGCGGCGGCCACGCGTTCTGCGTGGATCGGGAGGGCCGGCCGTCGATCGAACCCTTGGGGGACCGGTTCGAGATCGCGTGGCCGGACGGCAGGAAGACGCCGCTGCGGGTCAACGGTGCCACCTCCGATGCCCAGAGCGAGGTCGGGGCCGCCGACGTGGTCCTGTTCACGCCCCGGTTCGATGCCAGCACTCGGACGAAGGCGGGGCGGGAACTGGTGCTCACGCCCGCGCCGGACGGCCCGCAACTGCCGCTGCGGGTGGGGCGGATCTATACGGCGACGGTGTCCGAGATCGCCGCCGGCACGGACACGCCGATCAAGCCAGGCACGATGGTGTTGAGCCTGGCCACGACTGCAGCGGCCGCCGCACCGGCCGTGCAGCCGGGCGACACGCTGCGGATCGGCACCGCCCCGGACGGCGCGTGGGCCGATTGCGTGACGGCCATCAGCGGCGACCCCGTGCTCCTGGCGCGGGGCCAGATCAAGCCTGCGCCGGACGCCGAGAAGCCGGCCCGCGCCATCCGAACCGCGGTCGGCTACGGGCCGAAGCAGATCGTTTTGGTCGCGGCGACTCGGTGGGGAGCCAGCCACCGGGAGATGGCCGAGCGACTCCATGCCATGGGCTGCACGGACGCGGTCAATCTCGACGGCGGCGGTTCATCGACGATGCTCGTCAACGGCAAGTCGGTCGTGCCCGCCCCGGGCCGCGGCCAGCGGCCCGTCGGCAACGCGCTCTTGGTCGTGCAGAAGGTGCCGTAGCCGCAACGCGGCCATCGACCGCAACCGGCGGTCGACGCCGCCGAGCAGGCTTCCCGACCGTCGGGGCGGGATTCTGGCAGAAATTCGCCAGCGCCGCTATTCCTCGGCAAGCTTCCGCATCCAGGCCTTGCCCGGCTCGGAGGCGACGAAGTCGGCGTACTCGGGGATCTCCAGGATGTCCTCGAATTGGATGCCGAACTTACCGGCGATCGTATCGAGCATGTCTGCGGTCGCCGCATGCTCCCTGGCCCTCAGGAGGAAGCCCAACTCGATCCAGTGCACGTCGAGCGTATCGACCCCGGCGGCACGAGCCGCCGCGATCGCCGCCCGAGCCTCGTCGATCCGGCCGAGCGACACCAGCCCGTCGACCTTCAGATAGTTCAGGTAGAGGTCCTCCGTGGCGGCGATCAGCCGATCGACGGCCTCGATGACCTTCTCGTGGTTTCCCTGCGTCGCGTAGACGTCGATGGCCCGAAAATCGCTCGCGGGATCGTCGGGCCAGGCTTCCTCGAGTTCACGAACGGTTTTCAGGTACTCGTCGCTGCCGAGCTGCTGGGCGATGACGAGCTTGAGCAGCAGGACCGATTTGTCCTTCCGCAGTTGCCGCGGGAGTGTGAGGATCAGCCTGTATGCCTCCTGGAAGTCCTGCGACTCATTGCGTTCGTTGATTTTTTTCAGGATGGAGAAGTTGCGGACGATCGCCGCATCTTCTCGCGCGAGCCGTGCCACGATTCCCTTGTTGTTGGCGGCGACCGCCGGCAGCACCAGCCGGCGAATGCTCTGCGAGGCCCGCTCGCCGCTGAGGTAGACATGGATATCAGAAATCCGCGGCTGCCCGGTCGCATCGCGGGCGACGATCAATTCGTGGTAGTTCAGGCCGCCCGCGTTCGGGTGCAGGAGCCGGAACAGGGGCCGGATCTCAGTTCCCCGCTTCACGTGCCGGACGAACCCGTAGTCTCCGCCTCCCTCGACCGCCGAAATGATGTTGGTCGACAGCTTGGAAAGCCCGGCCGTTTCGAATTCGGCGCGGAACTTCTTCTCGATGTGGAGCCCCGCAAAGATCTGGTTCACGAACTGCGAGTTGTCGAACAGGGCATGCAGGGCGGCACTGTCCCTCCGGACGACCGTCGCCTCGACCGCCTTCGCGACCGCGTCGGCATCCTGCTGGGATCCCGACACCGGAGCGCCGACCGGCTCGGCGTCGATGTCCGCATCCCTGGTCTTCTTCCGTGCCTCGGGGCCGCGGCCGGGATCCGCGCAGCCAACCAGCCCGACGCAGCAAAAGCAGGCCAGGGCGATCGCGAACGCGGTTTTGCGGTCAGCCACGAAAAAGCCACTGTTCAAGAAACTCGGAGCATCGAGCACCACCACCCTGAGGGAGTGTACGCCGCGCGGCCGACGCCCCACAACCGACCGCGCGGCCCGGGCCGCGTTCATCTGGTCACTGCCGATGGGCCGCCCATCGGCCGGCAGTCGCTTGCGAAACTGACGTCGATCGGCCTATCTTTCTTCCACCCGAGGCCGGCCGGCCTCGCGACCTGTCCCATCCTTCGGAGTCCATCGCCGTGAGTTTTCGCAAGTCGCTCAATGCCGAGGTCGCTGCCGCCCTCAACGAGCAGGTCCGCATCGAGGCTTCGGCCGCGTTCCTCTACTTTTCGATGGCCTCCTGGGCCAGCGTCCGCGGGCTCAGCGGGATGGCCAACTGGTTTCGCGGCGAGGCCCAGGGCGAACTGACCCACATGAGCCTGTTCGTGAAGTACCTCAACGACCGGGATTTCCAGGCCACGTTCGCCACGATCGAGGCCCCGCGGACGACCTGGGAGAGCCCCGTCGAGGCGTTTGCCCAGGTGCGGACGCAGGAGCACGAGCTCCTGCAGCGGATCGACGACCTGATCGGCGTCGCCGACAAGCACCACGACCACCTCACCCACGGCTTCCTCTCGCAGTTCGTGCCGGAGCAGATCGCCGACACGGCCGAGGCCGACGACGTCCACGACCGGCTCATGCTCGTCGGTGGCGACGGCCACGGCCTGATCCTCATCGACCAGGAACTGGGCCGGCAGGCGGCCGCGGAGCCCGCCTGACCCGGGCGGCGGCCCGGGGTTTTCGGGTACACTCCCCGACATGCTCCCGACGCGACTCGGCCCCTACCAGATCCTCTCCCGGCTCGGCCAGGGCGGCATGGGGGAGGTGTTCGAGGCCGAGGACGCGACGACGGGCCGGCGGGTCGCGGTGAAGACGCTGGCGGCCCACCTCGGGGGCAACCCGGCGCTGCGGCAGCGGTTCGAATCCGAGATCAACGCCCTCAAGGCACTGCGGCATCCGGGAATCGTGCAGCTGCTGGCCTTCGGCGAGGAAGAGGGGCGGCCGTTCTTCGCGATGGAGCTCGTGCCGGGCAGGAGTCTGGAGGAGTCGCTCCGCGGCGGCCGACGCTACTCATGGCGCGAGACCGTGGCGCTGGCCCTGGAGATCACCCGGGCGCTCAAGTTCGCCCACGATCACGGCGTCGTGCACCGGGACCTGAAACCGGCGAACCTGCTCCTTCTCGACGAGCCACGCGACGGCTTCTCCGTGAAGCTCGCCGACTTCGGCATCGCCCGGCTGTTCGGCGACGCCGGGCAGACGAACGCCGGCACGGTGGTGGGAACAGCCGAGTACATGGCCCCCGAGCAGGCCCGCGGGGCGCCGGTCGATCAGCGGACCGACCTCTATGCCATGGGCCTCGTCATGTTCGCGATGCTCGCCGGCCGGCCGCCGTTCACCGGCCCCGAGGCGGCCCGCGTCATCGAGCGGCAGCGGTCGGAGCCCGCGCCACGAATCTCGTCACGGGCCGCCGGGATCCCGCCCCAGCTCGACGACCTCATCGACCGGCTGCTCGCCAAGGATCCGGGCCAGCGGCCCGCCAGCGCCCTGCTCGCGCAGCGGATCCTGACGGCCGTCGAGGGGCTGAACGACGATCAGGCGCCGGCGGCCGGCGGCGACCCATTCGGCGTGACGCTCGACATGCCGGCGGCGGTCGCCATGGGAACGGGCGACGAGCGGGCGTCCGCGGCGCCGTCCACCACGCCGACCCGCACGGCGGTCGGGGCGACCGCGCAGCGACCGACCCGCGAGAACACGCAGCCGGAAGCCGGGCCGGGGGCCACACCGGCCGGCAGCACGCGGTTCACGACCGTGGCCGAACTCGACGCCCAACTCGCCGCCGCCGCCACCCGCGACGCGGCCGGCCAGCGGCGCCGCCAGGTGTCCGGCGTCCTCGCGGCCACGGCGGTCTTGGCGCTGGCCATGTTCATGGTCATGCGGCCTCCATCGGCCTCGGACCTCGACCGGCGGATCGCGGCCATCGCCGCGGACGAGACGGCCGACCTGCGCGACGCGCGACCGCTGATCGAAGAGTTTCTCGCCCGCTATCCC
>JBIKKQ010000143.1:0-8791 GCA_044360305.1 Pirellulales bacterium | reverse complement strand
CCCCTGACCGGCAGGGGAAAAGGGGACGCGCAGGTCACGGAACGCAGAGGTCAGCCGTCCGGATCGTCGAGGAGCTGCCGCAGCCGGGTGGCGTGCTCCGGCACCAGCCGCGACAGCCAGCCGGCGTCGACGAGGCCGAGGGAGAGCAGGTCGAGCAGGTGGACCTGATCCTTGCGGCGGAACGAGTTGAGCTTCATCCGCACGAGGGCCTCGAGCGAGACGATGGCATAGTCGTCGGCGGCCACCCGTTCCGTCACGTCGGCCGTCGGCAGCGGATACGATTCGCGGACCTTCTCGCCGGCGAACAGCAGGTGCACGGCGTCCCGCGGGCTGCCCTGCGGACCGTCGATGAAGCAGACGACGTCCATCACCGTGGCCCGGACGAAGCCCGCCCCCTCGAGGGCGGTCGTGACGGCGGCCAGATCGCTGCGGCGGACGAGGATGTCGACGTCCTGCGTGTTTCGCACGGCGGCCCGATCGACCCGGGCCACCCACGCCGCGACGGCGTTGCCGCCGGCCATGGCGTAGGGGATGCCGGCCCGTTCCAGGGCCGCGGTGGCCCGCAGGGCCCGTTCGCGAACGGCTTGCACGGCTTCCACCATCCTGTCCCAGGAAAACTCGCGAAGCTCGACGGCCACGGGCGGAAGCCTCCCAGTCGGCGGCGGCGGTACGGGAGAGTCGGCCGCCGACGCCCGATCGTACACCGGCGCGACGTGCGCACGAAAGCCGTGATCCCGCAGGCCGACCGCCCCGCCGCCGGTCAGGCGACGCGGGCGATCACGCACTTGAGATACTCCCCCTCCAGGCAGCTCGCCGACACCGGATGGTCGGGAGCGGCCCCGCGGCATTCGAGGAACTGCAGCGACCGGCCGGCCCGCTGGGCCACACCGCCGAGCATCTCCAGGAACTGGTCCCGCGACACGGAGCCGGAGCAGGAGCAGGTGACGAGGATCCCGCCGGGCTCCAGCAGATCGACGCCGACGCGGTTGATGCGATGGTAGGCGCGGAGCGCGTCCTCGGCCGTGGCCCGACTGCGGGCGAATTTCGGCGGGTCGAGGATCACCATCCCGAACCGCTCGCCGCCATTGCGCAGGGCGTCGAGCTTCTCGAACGCGTCGGCCGTCTCGACGGCCACGTTGGCCGCGCCGTTCATGTCGGCGTTGGCCCTCGCCAGCGCCGCCGCCCGGCTGCTGCCGTCAACGGCCAGCACGCTTCGCGCCCCACCGGAGACGGCACAGGCCACGGCGAAGCCCCCTGAGTAGCAGAACATGTCGAGCACGCGTCGGCCCCGCGCATACCGGGCGGCGGCCTGGCGGTTGTCCCGCTGGTCGAGGTAGTACCCGGTCTTCTGCCCCTCGGTGAGGTCGACGCCGAACGTCAGGCCGTACTCGCGGACGAAGATCGGCCCGTCCGGGGCCGCGCCCCGCAGCAGCCGGTCGGGCAGCTGCAGGCCCTCGAGTTTGGCGAGCCCGCGGTCGGCGCCGCGAAGCAAAATCCCGCGCGGCGTCACGAGGTCCATGAGCGTGTCGGCGAGCGTGTCGAGCCGCCGGGCCATCGCCAGCGCCGTCACCTGGACGGCGAGGTAGTCGCCGTAGCGATCGACGACGAGCCCCGAGAGGTCATCCCCCTCGCTGTTGACGAGCCGGGCCGCCCCCTCGCGGGCGTCGAGGCCAAGCGACCGCCGCAGGGCGACGGCAGACTCCAGCCGGGCCCGCCAGAGGGCGTCGTCGAGCTGCACCTCGGCCGCGAACGTGTAGAGCCGCACCCGCAGCCGGCTCGCCGAGTTCCACAGGCCGCGGGCCACGAACCGGCCCTCGTGGGTGGCGAGATCGACCACGTCACCGTCCGCCGGGCTCCCCTCGACCCGGGCCACCGCGGCGTCGAGCACCCAGGGGTGGCGGCCGAAGAACGGCCGGGCCCGCTTCGGCTTGAGGATCACGGTGGCGACCGGCAGGCCGGAGGCGGCGGGAGCGGGCAGCATGTCGGGAGATGGCATGACCCAACTCTACCACCCGGATGCCCGCCGGGGTGCGACGCCCGTTCGGCCGGCTTCTGCCGTGCTGTCGGGTCTGCCCCTCCGGTGGGGCGCATCGCACAGCCGTCAGGCGTGGACGACCTGCTTGGCGGGGCCGGGGACGACGTGCGGCGGCGGCAGGGCGTCGCTGCCGGGGTCGGTCTTCAGCCGCCGCCCAGCCTTCTTGCGCTCGATCCGCAGCACGCTCCAGCCGAACACCGCCCCCAGCGGCCCGGAGAGCAGGGCCGGCAGGAAGACGAGGTTGCCCACCAGCGCGATCGTCAGCATCGAGAGCATCATGTAGCCGAACCGCTGGGTGGGGCCGAACGGCGACAGCGAGAACACCGACAGGCCGATGCCGATCACGCCCCAGCTCTGGTACATCGCCCGGGCGCAGCCCTTGTAGGCGAGCATCGTCGCCTCCTTGCGGTCGAGGCCGTCGGCGATGCCGCGCCGGAACCAGAGCATGAAGTGGACGACGTCGTCCACCGTCACGCCGAGCGCCACGCTCGGGGCCATCACCGTGCCGATGTCGATGAGCAGCGTGCCGAGGTCGAGCGACTTGAGGGCGGCGTTGCCCCAGCCCATGCCGCCGAACACCATCACCGCGGGGAAGGCGGCCGGCAGCAGGAGCACGAGGCCGGCCGAGGCCGCCCGGCAGAGGAGGATCATCACCACCACGATGATCACGAAGTCCCAGACGAAGCCGATCTGCAGGCCGTCGAGGAGCGAATGCTGGGCCTTGTAGACCAGCGGCACGAGGCCGGTGTAATCGACGCTCACGCCCTGCACGTCGTTGGCCGCCAGGGTGGCGAGAATCGGGTCCACCTTGCTCCGCAGGTCCTGCTTGAACAGGGCGTAATCGACCTCCTTGACGGCGCTGACGCGGGCGCTGATCCGCCACAACTGCTCGGTCCGCTCGCCGCCTTCGGCGTCGGCGACCCGGGCCTCGCGCAGGTAGTCACCGGAGAGGAGGGCGTCGCGATTGGCCTCCAGCCGCTTGCGCAGCACGCTGCGCCGGAGTTTCGCCGGGTCGCCGAACAGCCGGCCCCCCGCGCCGCCCAGGCCCCCCGACGAACCGGCCTCCAGGCTGGGGGCGAAGGTGAGCGTGGAGAGCGAACTGCCGACCTCGTCGAGCCCGGCGATCTCGCGCTGGATCTTCCCCACGAGCTCCATCCGCTCGAGGAGATTGAGCCGGCAGGCATCGTCGTCGATCCGGACGAGGATCTCCATCGGCACGAGCGGGCCGAGCGTCCGCTCCAGCCACTTGTAGTCCTGGCGGATCCGGGCGTTCGGCGAGAACAGCCGCATCAACTGCACGCTGCTCTCGACCCGCGTCATGCCGTATCCGACCCCGGCCATCACCGCCAGGCAGGCGCAGGTCACGAGGGCATGATGGCCGGTGATCCACTGGCCGACACGCCACCACGGGCTCGACTCGATCGGCTTCCAGTTGGCGAGCGCCTCCCCCTCGCTGTCCGCCCGGCGCAGCTTCGGCGGAAAGAGCTCCAGCGCCGCGGGCATCAGCGTGACGAGGATCAGGAAGCTGACCACGACGCCCGCGGCCGAAAAAATTCCGAACATCCGGATCGGCACGAGCTCGCTCACCGCCAGCGTCGCCAGGCCGATGGCCGTCGTGCCCGTGGCCAGCGACAGCGGGAGGAGGGCGTGGTGCACCGCCCGGCCGGCCGCACCTTCCTGGACGCCGGTCTCGGCGAGCTGGTCGCGGTAGTAGTTGGCGAGGTGGATCGCGCCCGAGGTCGTGGCGACGTAGACCAGCGACGGCATCGTCAGCAGGATCGCATCGACCGGGTAGCCCGAGTACCAGACGACCGCCAGGCTGGCGAACATGCTGTACACACCCGACGCCAGCACCATCGCCACCAGGGCCTTGCTCTTCAGGCTCCACCAACTGACGAAGAAGCCGACCACCAGCGAGAGCCCGAACAGGATCGTGACGCTCGTCTGGCCGGCCTTGTCGATGGAGACGTTGTCCACCGGGGGGCCCCCCATATGGAGCTGGTGCTCGGGGATGTTCAGCTCCGTGGTCGCCACCTTGCGGATCTCGTCGATGGCGGCGTGGAGGTTGGCCCGGGCGGTGTCGCCCAGGGTCAGCACCAGGCAGGTCTGCCGGGTGGCAAAGTCGGTGTCGGCGTCCGCCTGGCCGGCCGGGGCCGGCCCGATCAGGGCCCCCTCCAGCCGCTCGACCGCCTCGGAGGGGTCGAGCTTCAGCGGAGGTTCGCTCATCCGGTCAACCGCCCGGGGACCGGTCTGGGCGGACTTGAAGTAGGCCGGCCGGTCGATCCGCCAGGCCTCCTGGGGGGGCGGAATCAGCTTCCTGGCCAGCATTTCCAGGCGGGGATCGGCCATCGTGCAGCCGTCCCAACTGACGAGGATGAACTCCTCGCCGGCGAAATTCTGGCGGAAAAACCGGTAGGTCTGGGTTTCCGGGTATTCGAGGGGCAGCCAGCCCTTCACGTCGTTGCGGTTGTTTCCCTTGGCCCGGATCGCCCCTACCACCACCAGGGGCAGGAGGAACACCAGGACCGCCATGATCCCCACGCTGTACCGCTGGTAGAGGTTGGGGCCGTGGTGGGACATCAGTGCCATCCGGGGCGGGGAGACCGGGGAAATACCCGGTCCGGGTCGTCAACCCTACCGGTCTTGGACGGGACAGTCCATATCGAACCGGGGTTTCATCGGCCTTTTTCTGGGGGGGTGGCGTGCTGTAAGTGCTTCTCTGGGAAAGGTTTACGGCGCGTGAAGGGTCCGCCCAGACAGCACATCCGGCCCGTCCCGGTCCCGGGGCCTGGCGAGCCGGAGCCGGGCTTTTCAGGCCTTCAGCCGGGGGGGAGGGGCGGTGGGGCGTCTGGGGCCGCCTCCTCGGCCGCGGTGAATCCGACCGTTTTATGGGTTCCGTCGCAGAACGGCCGGTTGCCGGACCGGCCGCAGCGGCACAGGGCGACCGGTTTGTTCCCGGGCGGCAGGCAAAATTCCCGGTCGGCATGATCGGTGACCCGGAGCCGCAGGCCGCTGAACTGGTCACCGGTGGGCATTTCGACCACCAGCGGCCCGTCCCGCCGGCAGCGGATCGTCAGGGCGTCCGGGGGCAGCTGCCGTCGCGGGGCCGGGCCGGGTTCCCCGGCAGCATCGCCGGTCATGGTTCCTGCCGCCCGCCTGTCTGCCCCTGACCGGTCTCCTCCGCCTCCTCGCCGGCTCCCGGGCCTTCGGCCGGCTTGGCCCCGACTTCCGTCCCCGGACCGATGTCCACGAGGCGCACGAGCAACGTGACCTGCCGAGGCTCCGCCTGCGGACCGCCTTCAAGGTCACCATTCTCGCCATCTCTGCCCCCAGGGCCCCCGCCCCCGCCAACGCCTGCTGTGCGGCCGCCCCCTTGGGAACGCGATTCCGCGGCCGCGGTGGGAACCCCGTTGCCTGCAGCAAGTCCCGAAGCCCCGGGTTTCGCCGGTGGCGCTCCCTCCGGTGCCCCGGCTGGCGCCGCCTTCAGCGACTCTTTTGGTTCGGAATCTGCTGCCTTGGCCTGCCCCGCAGTTCTTGCGCGGAGACTCCCAAGATCGGCGGAGCGGTCGGTTGGCAGATCGGCGGACGAACGCAACGCTGCTTGCCCGTACCTGGCTCCTCCCAGAGCCGCGACCAGATCCCGGATCGCCGCGGGGGAGCCGGTGATTTCGACGAATTCATCGGCCTTGTCCTTGTCCTTTTCCTTGGCAGCGCTAGCGAGAACATCAAGTTCAGTGTTCGCAGAGGCCTTGCGCGGTTCCGCTCCAGGTGCCTCGGCACGGTCCATCTCCACCGAGCCCCGGCGTTTCCGCGCTTGCTCCCGGCCCTCGTGCGCCCGTTGAATCCGAATGTCGCGTGCCGCAAGCAGGGCTGCGAATTCGGCACGACCGCGCGGCCCACGAACCGGTACGACAAGTGGTTTGCCGCCTGCCGTGGCCGCGGTGTCTGCAGCCCACGCATTACCCTTGCCCTCCGTGGCCGGCGCCGACGGATCGCGTGCCAACCGTTTAACCGCGGCGTCCCCTGACTGCTTCGCGGCTTCAGCGCGACCGAGGGGGGAGCGTTCCGGCTCGGCGACGACTTCCTTCTCGTCACTGAAAAACGCATCCAACGAGCGTGCGAGCCCGTCCTGCGGCGGCTCCTGGGGGAGCAGCGCCACGTCGCGGTTCTTGTCGACCAGCACGCTGTGCAGCGGCGGCATGTTGATGAACGCGGCGACCAGCACGCCGGCGGCGAGTGCGGCCGCCATCGTCATCCACGGCCAGCGCTGCCGCGGCTCCGCGGTCGTCTCCGCCACGGCCTCGTCCTCGCGGGCCTCGGCGATCTCCCCCGCGATCCGCTCGAGTTCGATCCGCTCCCACTCGGCGTCCACCGGGCCGGCGACGGCACCGGCGGTCGTGCCCGGCGCCAGTCGCGGCGGAGCGTCGAGCGCCGCCAGCACATCGGCCACGAAGCCGGCGGGCAACGGCGCGGCCGGTGAGGCCGCGAGCAGCGCCTTGAGCCGGCGCAGGTCGGCGGCGACCCGCGTCAACTCGGGCGACGCGGCGACGCGCCGGGCCACGGCCTCGGCCTCCGCGGCCGGCAGCCGGCCGTCGATCCATTCGCTCAGGCGCGGGTCGTCGTCCCGCAGGTCCGGGGCGTCAGTCTCGTCGTTCATCGCGGTCCTCGTTCCTGATCCAGTCGGCCAGCAGCCGGCGCAGCTCGAGGCGGCCGCGGTGCAGCCGGCTGCGGACGGTGCCCAGCGGGATGTCGAGCACCTCGGCCACCTCCTCGTAGGTCGCGTCGTGCATGTCGGCGAGGACGACCACCTCGCGGTAGCGGTCGTCGAGCCGCTCGAGCGCCGCCGCGAGCCGCGCGGACAGTTCCGCGTGCTCGAGACCCGCCGACACCGGCGCAGCGGTCGTCGCCGGCTCCAGCGCGCCGTGCAGGCCGCCCCCCGGCAGGGCGGCATCGACCGTCGCCGGCCGGCGTCGCTTGCGCAGGAATGCCGCCGCGTGATTGCAGGCGATGCGATAGAGCCATGTGGAGAACTCGCTGCGGTGCGCGAACGACGACAGCTTGCGATAGGCCGAGACGAACGTTTCCTGTGCCAGGTCGCGGGCCTGCTCGCGGCAGCCGGTGAGCCGCTCCAGCAGCGAGATGATTCGCCCCTGGTGCCGCTCGACGAGCACCGCGAACGCGGCGCGGTCGCCGCCCACCGCCGCGGCGACGAGATCCCGGTCCGTGGCGGGGGATCCGCGGACCGGGGCTCGTCGCGTTGGGTCGGTGTTCGGGACCACGTGCGCCTGCCCTGATCTATGGATGCGGCCGGCGGGGAAAAAGTTCCCGCTCGGAATCGGCGTCGGGGGGAGCTGCAAGGGTAGCGGGGAAAACGCGGGGTCAACACCCCCTTGCCCCCCCGGCCCGGTCGGGGCGGGCCGGCGGCCCGTTGGGGTCGCGGTCGTCGCCCGTCGGCCGCCGACCGATCCACCACCACAGGACCGCCGCCAGCGCGAGCAGCAGGACGGCGATCGCCTGGGATATGGAGAGCGGCAGGTAGGGTGACAGCGGCGGCTCGTCCACGCGGATCGCCTCGAGGAGCATGCGCGAGATCGGATGCAGCGTGAGCACGAGGGCGAAGACCTCGCCGTCGCGCCGCAGCCGGGGCGTCGCCACGACCGCCAGCGCCGCCAGCAGCGCCGCATCGAAGGCCGCGTACAGCTGGGCCGGGTGGACGGGCAGGCTCCACGGCGGTGCGGCGCCGGCCGCCACCGTGGGCAGGAGATCGCGGGCCTGCTGGTCGAGCCACGGCGGACTCCCGGGCGGAAACCGCACGGCCCACGGCAGGTCGCACGGGCCGCCGTAGCAGCAGCCGTTGAGGAAGCAGCCGACGCGGCCGAGCGCCAGGCCGAGGAGCAGGCCCGGCGCGATGCAGTCGGCGAGCCGGAGGATGTCGAGGCCGCGCCGGCGGGCGAACAGCCACGCCGCCAGCGCCGCCGTCGGCAGCGAGCCGAAGACGACGAGCCCCCCCTGGGCGACGTTGAGGATCCGCGGGATCGCGGCCGCGATCCCGGCGTCGAAGAACGCGGCCCGGTACTGGATCACGTAGAACAGCCGGGCGCCGACGATGCCCCAGAGAAACACCTCCATGCCCAGCGCGACGATCGTGTCGGCATCGAACCCTCGGCCGGCGCCGCGACGGACGGAGAGCCAGGTTCCCGCCGCCGCGGCCACGAGCAGCATCACGCCGTAGCCGCGCACCGGCAGGCCCGCCTCGTCGGCGATCGCTGGCAGCCCCCAGACGATCACCGCGCCGGCGACGGCCAGCGGCAGGCCGAGGCCGGCAAGGGCGGCCCGCAACCCCTCGCGCCGCGCCGTCCGCACGATCGCCCAGCAGCCGAAGACCGCCCAAACGACGAGCAGCAGGCCCCAGCCGAAGAGCGGCACGCCGCCGAGTTGCAGCGGCACATGGAACAGCGTCGATCTCATCGTCGGCCTGCGTTCCGCGCGGGCAGCAGCCGGTTGTCGATCAGCCGGGTCGTACCCAGCCGGCCGGCGACGAGGGCCACGGCGCCGACACTGTCGTCGATCTCCGCGGCCAGCGACTGCGGATCGACGACCGCCGCGTAGTCCACGGCCACGCCCGCCGTCTCCAGCAGGGTGCGCATCGCCGCCGCGATCGCGGCCGGCGCGGCGTCCGCCTCCCAGAGCGCGGCCGCCTCGGCGAGGCTCGCCGCCAGCGCCGCCGCCCGGCCGCGGTCGGCCGCGGAGAGATAG
>JBIKKQ010000142.1:0-8935 GCA_044360305.1 Pirellulales bacterium | reverse complement strand
GGGGTTGCCATTCCAGGTCCCGGTCCCGAGATAGTTGGCAAAGTTGCCTGTGCCACCAGCTGAGCCGCTGCCGGTGACGGATGCAGTGACACTTCCGGGCGCCGTACTGAAGCCGTTGCCGTAGGTTCTGTAGCCGCCGGTACCGCTATTCAGCGTCGGGTTGTAATACGCCGCCTTGTACCACTCGTTTTCCAGCGGGATCCAATAGACCGCCCCGGCTGACTTAACGGGGAGATTTCCGCTGGTGCCCGTGCCGATGGCATAGGCGCCTGTATTCTGCGGGGCCGTTGCCGAGGAGTTGGTCGTCGTTCCCGACACGGGAGAGCCATTTTGCAGCCAGTTTGCCACTCGTGCCACGGAGAAGGACGAAAGGAAGTTCACCGGCTTGTTGGCGAAGTTCGTCTTGACGACATACCGGCTGCCGAGAGCATTCCCGAGCACCCGGGAGATCCCACCCTGATTCGACGAGTTCATTTGGGCGTCCCACACGCTTTGGGGATTGGTGCCTTCCGGGTCGATCGCATTGAGAAACTCCGCGTAGCGGGTGTTCGTGAACTCATACTTCATGATGTCGAACGTGTGCGCCACGGCACCGTACCCGGTGGTGTCAGCGGCGTTGCCGGGATTGGCGACCCGCACCCATTCGATGGGGGCAGCCTTCGCCGGGGTGATCATGAGCCCGCTCGTGACCAAGGCGGCCAGGAACGAGGCGAGGAAACTGCGGTGGAGTGACATGACCGACATCCTTCTCAAAACTTGGAGCGACAAGAAAAAAACTTGACTGGAGAATACCGCAAGATTTGGGCCACGGCAACGCCGTGGCGTGTGTCGCGACGTGTATAGAAGGGATACGCAACACGCGTGCCAAAACCGGTCGAAGCCCTGCGGCCGGTGTGTTCCGCACCACCGGAACCCCGCATAAACACGGTGAATTCTCGTGTTTTCGTTTTTTTGGGGCGGTTTTGAGCCGCCCGCGACCCTCGGCGGACTGGGGCGAATCGCTCCGTCTGCAACGCTCGCGGCGGCTCCAGGATCTGCTGCGGTTTTTCGTGGAGGAGCGGATCGCCTATGGCGTCTGGCCGGTGCCGCAGCAGCGATTGGCCGAGGAAGTGCTCGGCAAGGAGGCAGACTTCAGCCCCACGTCCAACCCCCACGTGCGGATCTACCTGCGGCGGCTCCGCCAGCGGGTGGCGACCTACTACGCCGGCCCGGGGGCAGCGGATCCGCTCGTCCTCGGAGTGACGGGAGGAGCGGGCCCTGTTCCGCACCGGCCGGTTCGTCGAGTCGCTGGTCACGCAGACGCTCGCCATCCACGTCATCCGCACGCCGCGGATTCCCCTGCTCCGGAGCCGGGCGAGCCCCGCGCTGACGGCGACGACGCTTGTCGTGGTCGCGGCGGGCATCTGGCTCTCGCAGGCGCCGCTCGGGGCGGTCCTCGGCTTCGCGCCGCTCCCCGGCGCGTTCTGGCCGGTCGTGGCCGCGATCGTGGCGGGCTACCTCGTGACGGTGCAGCTGCTCAAGGCCTGGCTCGTCCGCCGCGGCTGGATCGAATGACGGCCGGCGTCGGGCACGCCGCATGCCCCGATCGTCGGCCCGCGAATCGGCTCCGGCAGCTACCGGTCGGACCGGTTCTGCCTGTCTTCGACCGATTTCGGCACGACGAAGTCGTCGTTCGGGCCACCGTCGGGTTCGGCGATCAGTTCGAGCGTCTGCACGAGGGGGATGGCGACGTCCCGCGCGTCGAGCAGCGCGGACAGGGTCCGCGGCGACGCGCGTTTCAGGTTCGGTATTTGCAGCGAGCCCTGTCGCGTGGAGAGAATTTCCGCGATCTCGACGGAGTCGGGGGACTCGAAGGCGATGATGCCGATCAGGCTGCCATCCCAGTGCCGGCTGGTCACGAGTCCGCGGGCAAGTCGCGGGGACAGCGATCGCAGGCTGGCCACCCATCTGGGGCCGAGATGTTCGTGCTGCAGGACCAGGTCGAGCGTCTCGTCGGACACGTCGCGCAGGGCGGCGAGCTGCAACGGGCCACGATGGCGGAGCAGCGATCGGGCCGCCTCGTCGGAGAGCGTCGTGACGCCGTTGAGCGACAGCGGACCCTCGTGGCGGCCGAGCAGTTCCGCCTGGGCATCGCTGAGCGCCCGCAGCCCGTCGAGCGTGCGTTCACCGGGCATGGCGGCGATGGTCGCGAACACGTCATCGGGCAACGTCCGTACGCCGCGCAGGCCGTTGCGTTTCACGAGCCGGTCCATGAGCGCGGGATGCGGCACCTCGCGGAGCCTGGCCAGCGACAGCCCGCCGGCACGAGGGGCGAGGATCGCCGCGACTTCGGCCGAGATCGACTCCAGCCCGTCGAGGCCGAGGGAGCCGGGCGTGCGGACCAGCGCCCGGGCGACGTCGGGTGGGAGCGATCGCATGGCGCGGAACGTCAGGCCGCCCGCCGGCCGGTCGGCGAGAAAGGCGGCCGCATCCGCGGAGATCGACTCCAAGGTGTCGAGATGGAGATTGCCCGGCAGCCTGGCGAGCGCCCGGGCCGCGTCGGTCGAGATCTCGACCACGCCCATCGGGACCGATTTGGAGGCTACCAGCCGTTCGGCCAGTGGGCCGTTCACGAGCGTACGGAGTTTCGGTACTGCGAGCCCGCCCTGAAACTGGCCCAGTCGTTCCTGTGCAGTGGGCGACAACGTGGTCAGCCGCGGCAGGTTGATGGCCTTCGCCCGGCACCGGCCGAGGCCGGCGGCCGCGGCGTCGGAAAGTTCCTCGATGGATTCGAGGTTCAGCCTGCCGGTGAAGGGAGCGAGTGCCTCCGCAGCCTCGTCCGAGAGCACGTCCAGGGAAGCGAACGCGAGATACTCGCCGTGCTGCGCCAGTTCCGCGGCCGCCTCCGCCGACAGCGACTGGAGGGAGTTGAGCGCGATGTAGCCCTTGCCGCGACAATGATCGACCAGTGTTTTCGCCTCGGCGGCCGACAGGGCGCGCAGGTCCTGCTGTCGCACCGGCTCCGCCGCCGACAGGGAGGGGGCGAAGCCAGCCACGACGAACAGGGGAACGAGGACCAGCAGATCGGGAGGGGAGCGCACGGCGGGCACGTGAGGCGGGGACAGAAGCCTGACAGACGCCATTCGACCGCGGCAGCCTGGAGCCGGTCAAGACCGCGGCGACCGCGGTTGGCCGCGAGCTGCTCGCGGAGTGACGACAATCGCCTGCGGCCGCCTGCCTACGGCACTGCGGCCAGGAGCGGCAGCCGTTCGCGACTCGACACGACGACGCCGCCGGGCTGCTCGACCGTGATCGCAAAGGCCGTGGCCCGGCTGATCGGGAGCCGGGGATCGATCCTGACCACGACGTCGCCGTCGGACTCCGCCGGGACGTCGAACACGCCGCCGTCCACGGGATAGGCGTCGTTTCGCTCCGCATCGAAGATCCAAAGCTGATACTGGGACACCGCGGGATCGTTCGCCGCCAGGCCCCGAAAACGCATGTAGCCCTGCTGTCGGGCGGGGCTCCAGACGACATCGCCCAAGCTTCCAGCCACTTTGACATCCGCCTGCCTGGCGACGATCGCCGGATCGTCGCCAGCCTTTTTCCAGGCGACCGTCAACGCCTTGGGATCCTCCGCCAGGAGCCGACTTCGCAGGTCCGCCAGCGACGCCGTCGGGCTGACGGCGCCCCGCTCGACCGTGGTCCGCTGCGGTCCGCCCCACTGCCAGACGAGCAGACCTGCGAGACAGGCGGCCGTCCACCAGCCGGCCGCCGCGAGCCACGCACGTCCGGCAGCCCGGCCGCGGGCGGTCTGCGCCGTGTTTCGGGGCTCGATCGGGGAACCCCGCTTCAGAGAAGCAGGAGCTTCAGCGCGAATCCGGCCGGCGAGATCGACGGGCAAGGCCTCGAGTGGGGTGCCGCTGCGGGCCAGCAGCGCCAGTTCGACCGACGCCGCGGCCAGTTCCCAAGCGCTCGGGGCCGTTCCGGGAACCGATTCCCACGGCATGTCGTCGCGTGCTTCGTCGAAGCCGCTCATGGCGTGCTCCTTTCACCGGTCGCCCGAGCGCGGCCGGTCAGCTTCCGTCGCAGGCTGTCGAGTCCGCGGCGAATGTGCGACTTGACCGTTCCGAGGGGCAGGCCCGTCCGCTCGGCGATCGCTGCGTGCGAGAGGCTGTCGTAGATCGAGAGCCGGAGCACCTGCTGCTCATCGGGCTTGAGCTGCTCGAGGTGCTCGTCGGCGATCCTGGCATCCTCCCCCAGTTCGAGCCGCCGTCCCACCGGGGCAGCGCCGGCGGGATCGGGCACGGTCGCCGCGCCGGCCTCGTCGATCGAGGCCGTCTGCGGCAGCACGGCCCGCCGACGGAGCCGGTCGATGATGCGTCGCCTGGCGATCATCGCCACGAACGTGATCTCCTCGGCCACCAGCGGATCGAATTGGTTGGCTGACCGCCAGACGTCGACGAACACCTCCTGCACCACGTCCTCGGCATCCTCGCGGCTCGCCAGCCGGCGCCGCGCGAGCGACCAGATCAGCCCGCCGTACCGGGAGATGCACTCCGGCACGGCAGACTGGTCCCCGTCGGCGATCCGGAGGAGGAGCAACTCTTCCAAAACGACCCTCTGCGTCCTTGAATCCCTCGTCCGCCGGCCGATGGCTTCGCATCGGATTCCGTCGCCGTCTTGCAGATCGTAAACAGATCGAGTCAAGCCGGCATAGCCCCGACGGGCGGCGGGGCGGGCGGTCGCCCGCCCCGCACTGGGGCCTGTCGAAACGTGAGCCAGAGGCTAGCCGTTCGGGGGAAGGATCACCGAGTCGATGACGTGGATCACGCCGTTGCTCGTCTCGATGTCGGTCTTCACAACCGTCGCGCCGTCGATCATCACCTTCCCGTCGACGACTTTGACCTTGGCCTTGGAGCCTTGCACCGTCGGCGCCTCGGTGAGCTTGACGACGTCGGCCGCCATCACCTTGCCCGGCACCACGTGATAGGTCAGCACGGCGGCGAGCTTGGCCTTGTTCTCCGGCTTGAGGAGCGTCTCGACCGTGCCGGCGGGCAGCTTGGCGAAAGCCTCGTCGGTCGGCGCGAAAACGGTGAACGGGCCCTTGCCCTTGAGGGTATCGACCAGGCCGGCGGCCTGGACGGCGGCCACGAGCGTCTTGAAGCTGCCGGCGCCGACGGCGGTGTCGACGATGTCCTTCGACTCGGCCTTCAGAGCCACCGTCTGCACGTGGACTTTTGCCTTGGCCTTCTGCGCGGCGGCGAGCGGGCAGTCGTCGGCGACGGCCGCGGAGGCAAGGGGCAGGGCGAGAGCCACGCCGACGGCGATACGGAGCGATGCGCAAAGCATGAGGAATCCCTTTCAACTGAGGATAAAACCGACGCTGTCGGTGCCACGCGGCCCCGGCAAGGCGGCATTCGCAGCTGGCTGGCGATCGGATGCAAAATTTTTGGTTCGGCCGGGAATTTCCTGGGTGCGCGGATTCGGCAGGGGGCCTCCCCGGACCGAGGAAAGCCCAAATGGGCCCCCTGGGTGAAGCGGCCACCGCGGCTCGCGCCAGCCAGCGGGTGACGACGTGGCCGTGGATGTCGGTGAGCCGGAAGTCGCGGCCTTGTCGTCGAATAAAAGCCTGCTTGCAGCCCGCACTGGCCCTTGGCAGCATGGGCGAGTTCGACTCGGTCCGTCTGAACTGGTTGCCGTCCACCCCCGGGAGGATCTCACCATGCCGCGTCTTCTGCCTGTCGTCGCCTGTGCCGCCCTGAGCGTCGTCTCCATCGTGCGGGCGGCGCCGCCGGACGGGCATCCCGGCGGCGAAAAGACATTCGGGCCACCCCCTGCCTGGTGGAGCCCTTTCAACGGCCGCGACCTCGCAGGCTGGGATGGCGACAAGCGGCTGTGGAGCGTCCGCGACGGCGTCCTTCACGGCGAGACGACCGCGGCGGCCAAGGCCGCCGGCAACACCTTCCTCATTCGCCAGGGGCTCGTGCTCGAGGACTTCGAGCTCAGGCTCAGTGTCCGGTGCAACGCCACGAACAACTCCGGCATCCAGTACCGCTCGCGGCACGTCACCGACCCGGCGGAGAAGCCGCAGAACGCCTGGGTCGTCCGCGGCTACCAGCACGAGGTCCGAAACCAGCTCACGCTCCCGGACGTGGCCGGCTTCATTTACGACGAGGGGGGCAGCCGCGGCCGGCTGTGCGCCGTCGGCGAGCGGGCGGCCTGGGTCGAGGGGAAAAAGCAGGTGACGGGTCAGCTCATCGATGCCGCCGGCTTCGACAAGCTCTTCAGGCTCGACGACTGGAACGAGGTGCGGATCGTGGCCGTGGGGCGGCGGATCCGGCACTTCATGAACGGCACGCTGATCGTCGACTTCACCGACGCGGAGGACGTCGCGCTCCGCAGGGGCGTGCTCGCCCTGCAACTGCATGCGGGCGCCCCGATGTGGGTCGAGTTCAAGGACATCGCCGTACGGTCCGTCGCCGCCGACTGACCGCGGAGCAGGCCCTGAAAAGCCCGATAGAACTCGATGGGGGCGCTCATGCCGGCATTGTCGATCACTACGAGGTGATTCCACAAGCCGGCGCAGCCGACTGCGTTCGCCGCTCCGGCGGAACCCTCCCGGCGGGACGCTATGCTGAGGCGATGCTTTCCATCACGGCCCACCCACGGTTCGCCGCCGGCCTGAGCCGCATGCTGGTCATAGCCGGACTCGTGGCGGCTGCGGCGATACAGACCGTGCGGGGCGCGGAGACGTTTCCCGGCGTGCTCGTCGATTTCGGACCGGTCTCGGCGACGCCCCTGTTCGCCGGTGGCGGACCGGATGCCTGGGATCGCGACCTGCGCGAACGGGGCTGGATCATGCGCGAGGGATGCACGTGGCACCTCTGGTACACCGGCTCGAACCGGGACCTGAGCCCGCTTCGCCGGCTCGGCCATGCGACGAGCCACGACGGGCTCAACTGGCGGCGGGACGCGGCGAATCCGCTGCGTCGCGACCAGTGGGTGGAGGACGTGTGCGTCGTCCGCGACGCCGGCCGGCTGCTGATGTTCGCCGAGGGGGCGGAGGACATCGCCCACCTGCTCGTCTCCCGCGACCGAGTGCGCTGGGAGCCGGCCGGCCCGCTCGACATCCGTGGCACCGACGGCCGGCCGATCGCCGCCGGCCCGCGGGGCACGCCCGCGGTGTGGCTGGAACGGGGCATCTGGCACCTGTTCTACGAGCGCAGCGACGACGGCGTCTGGCTGGCCACCTCCCGCGACCTGCGGACGTTCACCAACTCGAGCGACGAGCCGGTGCTCGCCTGCGGGCCGGAGCCCTATGACCGGCACGGCGTGGCCTTCGACCAGGTGATCCGCTTTCGCGGCCGCTACTTCGCCTACTACCACGCCAGCCCCGTCGCCGACCGAAGCTGCTGGCAGACCTGCATCGCCACGAGCACCGACCTCGTCCACTGGGACAAATACGCCGGCAACCCGATCCTGCCCGTGGACCCGCTGGCCCCGAAGCGGTCGAGCGCCACGCTCGTCTTCGACGGCACGCGGCACCGGCTGTACACGACGCACCCCGACGTCCGCGTGCAGTTCTCCCGCGACCCGGTCAGGCCCGACTGTCGCTGACGCCGAAATACCCGCGGGCGAAGGATGGCCCGGCCAATGGCACTTCCGCCACGGTCTTCCGGCTGATGAGCGACTCGTGAGCGTAGGGAGGAGCGGCCCGGGCGTCCGGAGCGGGTTTCTCGAAACGCCCTGCACGCCCTGCGGTGGCGTTTTTCTCGCGTCGGCGCAGACCGCGTCCCAGTCGGCCGTTCCCGTGGCTTCGCCGCCTCGCGGCCGATGCCGGTCAGAGGCTGTGGATGTCGATCACGGGCAGCTCGTCGGGCGACACCTGAACCGCTTCGCGGTCGTCATGAGCCTGGACGAGCTCGCCCCAGTCGGTGGGCGGTCCGCGAGCCGGCGAGATTTGGCGTCGCAGCAGCCTCCGGTGCCGTGACCGTCGCCCCGCACTCCAACCAGGCCCGCGTGCACAACGGCTACCACTACCCGCGGAGCCTGATCACCGGCCTGCGGTCGCGGGTCAACTTCCCGCGGTTCGTGGATGAGTTTCGCGGCTGCGTCGATGCCTCGTTCGACAAGGTGTATGCGATCGCCGCGCGGCACTCGCACGTCACGGCCCGGCACTTCGTGAACTTCTGCACGCGGATCGGGGCGCCGGTGCGGCCGGTCGCCTCGCGGATTTGCGACCTCTTCGATCGGCACCACGTGGAGGCCGTGTTCGCCGTCGAGGAATACGCCTTCGACGCGGTCCGGCTCCGCGAGGTGATGTGGGCCCGGCTGCGGGCGGCGGGCGTGGAGGTGCGGCTGGGCAGCGAGGTGCGGCGGATCGCCCGTGCGGCGGCGGGTGGCCTGGCCGTCGAATGCCGCGGGCCGGCGGGGGACGAGTCGCTCGTGGTCGATCGGGCCTTCAACTGCACCTACTCGCAGCTCAATCCGCTCCTGGTCCGCTCCGGCATCGCCCCGATTCCGCTCAAGCACGAGGTCACGGAGTTGGCCCTCGTCCGCATGCCGGAGCCGCTGGCCGAGATCGGGGTCACGGTGATGTGCGGGCCGTTCTTCTCCTGCATGCCGTTTCCGTCTCGCGGCCTGCACTCGTTCAGCCACGTCCGCTACACGCCGCACACCAGCTGGAAGGACGGCGACGGCGGGGTGCTCGACGCCCACCAGCTGCTCGCCGAGACCCGCTGGCACTCGCGGTTTCCCCTCATGCTCCGCGACGCGACCCGTTACCTGCCGGCGCTCGCCGACTGCCGCCACGTCGATTCGCTGTTTGAGGTGAAGACGGTGCTGCCGGCGAGCGAGCGGGACGACGGCCGCCCGATTCTCATGGAGCACGACGTCGGCCTCCCCGGCCTGACCTGCGTGCTCGCCGCCAAGATCGACAACGTCTTCGACATGC
>JBIKKQ010000141.1:0-9026 GCA_044360305.1 Pirellulales bacterium | reverse complement strand
CGCTCTTGTAAGGCCGCCCTCCGGGCGGGCCGTGTTTCGCGGCGTCGCCGCCGTCGTGGCCGGCGACGCCTTGGCGCCGCTCGTGTAAGGCCGCCCTCCAGGCGGCCAGTTGGGCACGCCCAACCGCACGCAGCGGGCGAAGCCCGCGCCGCGTGCCCCACCCGCCGACGCTCCGCGTCGGCCACGGTCGCCGGGAGGGCGACCGCCCGCAGGTCGAGGCACACCTTGGCTGTGCCTCCGACCTGCCAAGGCTGCGAAGGCCATGGATGGCTTCGCAGCCGTACAATCAGTAATTCACTTCGAGCCCGAAGTCGACGCCGTTCACGAACATGTAGCCGAGGTCATTGCCCGCCCGCGGGCCGACACTGTTGTAGACGCGGACCTGGTTGTTGCCAGTGCCCCGGGGATCGATCGGCGGCGGCGTCCAGGTGTTCAACGTTTGGTCGATGAACTGGGGATTATCCGGGCTGACCGGCTGGTTCGGGTTGTACTGCGGATTCGGAATCGTGATCGTCGTCGGCGGCCCGTTCTGGGTCGCGAGCAGCACCGGCTTCTGGTCGGCCTTGAATTCGGTGTTGGTGCTGGCCCGTGTGATGCCGGCCAGCCACATGCCGGTGTAGCCGACGTTGAGCGAGATCGCCTGGCTGACGCGGTAGCGGCCACGGAGCCGCCACTCGCCGAGCGGGCTGAAGACGAAGTTGTGCTCCGCCGCGTTCGTGGCGTTCGTCTGCCCGACGCCGTAGATCTGCACGAACAGCGGCGGCGCACCGACGCCGACGTTCTGCGTCGTATTGGAACTGCCACCCGTCGTCGAACTGTTGGCAAACGTGTACGTGGTGCGGAAGTAGTCGGCCCCGAGGGCGGCAGGGAAGTTCGAGCCCCGATACAGGGTGTTCTGCCAGTTCATGCCGGCCACGAACCGGAGGTCGGTCTCGAACGTCCAGCGACCGCGCTCCACCTGGTAGTTCAGGCCGAACTCCGGACCCACGATGTTGTTGTATGAGGAGGTGTCCCAGCCGCCGTTCTGCAGCGGGCAGAAGTCCCCCTGCGGGCAGCCGTTGATGAAACTCTCCTGCTGGCTGGTGTAGGTGATGCTGTAACGGTCGGCGACCGACATCCACTTCGGGCCGAGCGAAAAGCGGAGCAGGTTGAGCTGGCCCGAGCCCGCCGAGGACAGATTTCTGCGCACGATCCACGAGAAGCCGCCGCTCTGCAACTCGGTGAGATTCCTCTGCGTCAGGTTTTGATGGATGATGTGGTCGGGCGGCGGACTCGTGGACGTGATCGTGGTGACGACGATCGGGTTGCCGCCGCCGACGAGCCCGGTGCCGCCCTGGGCCACCTGCTGTGTGAAGGTCGTAAACGGTGAGTTGACGGCGAACGAGTTCGTCGTGACGAAGTCCTGGGCCTGGAGACCCGAGTTGTAGTAGTTGAACATCATCCCGTAGTCGTCGTACATCCAGCCACCCTCGAAGCGGTTGCCCCACGACATGTTGGTCCGCATCCAGTTGGTGTTGAGGTCGAGTCGCAGCGGGTCGGACCCGAAGATGTACAGGCCTGACGAGGGATAGCCGGCCTGGATCAGGTTATTGTTCTGCTGGGCCACCGCGAACGGCGACAGCGGCTGCACCGGGATGAAGAAGTCGTTGAGGATCGGCCGCGACTGGGCGGGCGTGAGGCCCCAGTAGGTGCGGTCGTAGGTGAAGAAGATTCCCTCCCGCGGATCGGGCCGGACCGCATAGTCCTGCAGGTCCGGGGGAGCGAAGAGCTGGAAGTCGTGGAAGTCGGTGCTCGGCAGGAGCGGCATCCAGTTCTGGCCGGCATCGGCGGTCGGCAGCGCCGCGAGCATCGCTGCCGCGGCGAGAATCAAGCCCCGAAGACGCCGGAAACCCTGTGTCGTAGCCATCGCGTGTATGTCCTGTGGTGCAGGAGCCAGGCCTCCGCTGATGCGGATCGCTCTCTGGATATCGGTCGCACGGGTCGTCCGGATTGACGAAACCTGGCAGACGTTGCGGGTTTTGCGGCCGGCGGCCGGCCGCGGTGCGAAACGTGGCCGGTCTGGTGAATTCGGGTATTCTGCGGACGTGGGTCGCCGCCTTGGCACGGGCGGCCGACCGTCCGCGGAGGAAAGCCATGAGGTTCCGGCAGATTCACCACCTTGCCGTCGTTGCCCTGCTGCTGACGGCCGTCCGGCCGTCAGCCGGCGACGAGATCCGACCGCCCCAGCAGGGCAAGGAGGAGGAACGGCTCGAATTCCTCCGCGTCGTGCGGGACGCCGACAACCGCCCCGTATCGCTCGAAACGGCGATCGTTCCCTATGAAAAACCGGCCGAGCCGGGCCGGGCCGGGCCGCTGCGGGTCGATCTCGTGGCCGCGGTCCACATCGGCAGCGGCGACTATTACGACCGGCTCGACGAGGCGTTCACCGGCTACGACGCCGTGCTCTACGAACTGGTCGCCCCGCCGCAGGCCCGGGTGCCGCAGCCGGGCAAGCCGCCGGCCGGCGTGATCGGCTCCGCCCAGCACGGCATGACCCGGATGCTCGGCCTCGAATTCCAGCTCGACAAGGTCGACTACAAGGCCGCGAATTTCGTCCATGCCGACCTCTCGCCGCGGGAATTCCAGGCCGCCATGCAGAATCGCAGCGAGACGTTCTGGACGATGTTCAACCGCGTCATGAAGGAGGCCGCCGCCCGCGAGGCGCGGGGGGACAAGCCGGCGGGGGGCGACGTCGGCATCGGCGACATGGTCGGCATGCTGTTCGCATCCGGGCCTGCGCGGCAGGCGAAACTCCGCCGGCTGATGGCCGAGCAGTTCACCGACATGGAGATGCTGACCAAGGCCTTCGGCGGCGAGCAGGGCTCGGCCGTGATCACCGACCGCAACGTCGCCGCCATCGGCGTGCTGCGAAAGGAGATCGCCAAGGGCCGGCGCCGGATCGCCATCTTCTACGGCGCGGCGCACATGGACGATTTCGACCGTCGCCTGCGCGAGGAGTTCAAGCTTCAGCCACGGCCGCGGGACACGGTCTGGCTCGAGGCTTGGACGCTGCGTGACCCGGAACCGCCGGCGAAAAAGCCCGCTGCTTCGGCTGCCGAACGGGAGTGAAGCCCGCGGAGCTGCACGTGGGCCGGCTCCAGTCCCCGTGATGCCGGCACCCGCTCGAGACGCCAGCCTTCCACCCAGGCATCCGCGAGGCGGCGGGTGTCCCGATAGACGTGCTCGTAGCCCGCTGCCTCGACGGCCTCGCCGACCGGGTCGAATTCCAGGTCGCCCCGGTAGCCATGCTCCACGAGCCCACCGGCGAGCGATTCGAGCGGCAACGTCCCCTGACCGGCCGGCAGCCGGTCCTGGGCGGGGCCTGGAGGGCCGGACCGGTCGGCCACCTGGACGAGGGCGGTGACGGCCGCCAGCCGGGGAAGGCTGGCGGCGATGCCCGGGTCGTCGGCGAACTGCCACAGGTCGAGGGCCAACCGGACGGCGGGATCGTCATAGGTCTCGACGACGTCGATCGCCCGCTCCAACCGATCGAGGAAACTGCAGCCGGGGGCGGTGCGGGCGTGAATCGGCCGGATGGCAAGCGCGACGCCGGCGTCCCGGGCCGCCGGCGCCAGTCGATCGAGCGCGTCGTGCAGCAGCCGCGAGGCATGGGCCAGCGTGTGCCCCCCCCGGCAGCCGCTGTGGACCACGAGGACGGGAGCGCCGAGCAGGGCCGCGGCATCGATCGCCTCCAGCCCGTCGGCCACGCTCTCGGCGAACGAGCGGCCGTCACCGGCGGTGAATCCGCCGGCCCACTGCAGGCTCGACACGCGGACGCCCGCGCAGGCCAGGCTCGCGGCCGTGGCGCCGAGACCGACGTCGGCCAGTTTCGGTCGCCAGAGCGAGATGGCCGAGAAGCCGCAGGCCACCAGCTGCCCGACCTCCCGGCACAGATCCCAGCGCGCGGTCGTCAACTGGCTGACGGCGACGTCGATCATGATTCGTGAATCTCCCGTCGGCACGGCGCCGTGATCAGTTCCACGGCGCGGGGAACCCGCCTGAGGGGGGCAAGTATGGAGGCGTCGCGCGCGGACTGTCCAGAGAACGGAGCAAAGCCGCGCAGATGCCGGGCGCGGAGCACCGTCGGGCGCGGGGCGGCGCGCCAGCATCCGGCCCGGCTTTCAGTCTTGACAGTTCCCGCACGACTCACTTCGGAGCGGCCGACGGTTCCACGGCGGGTTCCGCGGGCCGCGCCGCGGCCGGTCGGCAGCCGAGGTCGAGGCACACGAGCCGTCCCTGCCCGCGGACGTAGCAGCGACCGCGGGCGATCACCGGCGCCGCCCAGCAGGGGGCGGCGAGCAGCGGACCGTGGTCGGCCGTCGCCGGCCGAACCCGCGACAGTTCGGCGTAGCGGTCCGGACTGGCCCTGACGAGCGCGAGGTCGCCATATTCGCCGACCACGATCAGGTGGCCATCGACCAGCGCCATGCTCGCCCGGCCGAACCCCCCCTCGGCCCACTTCACCTCCCCCGTCTTCCAGTCCACGCAGGAGATCACGGCGTCGCCCGAGTGCCGGCCGCTCGCCCCGTAAACGTGCCCGTCGTGGAGCACCGGCGTCGCCCAGTGGGCCTTGAGCGCCTTCGCCGGCCGGGCCCGGGGCGGATCCTGCCGCAGCGGCCGGGGCTCGGCGCCGCGCAGGTCGAGGAGCACGCTGCCCGGGCCGTAGCACTCCGAGAGCAACACCGCGTCGCCGAAGGCGACCGGGCTCGCGCAGACCGCGCTGAAGATGTCGTCGGCCCGCCAGCGAAACCGGCCCGCGAGCCGGCCGGTGGCCGGATCGACCACGAGGAGGTCGTCCCGCATCCAAGCCAGCAGTCGTTCGCGTCCGCCGACCGTGGCCAGCACCGGGGCGCTGTAGCTGGCAAGCTGGTCGGAACAGCGCCAGCGTTCCCGGCCGGTGGCCAGATCGAAGGCCACCAGGCCACTGTCGAGACCCTTGACGAGGTCGAGCCGTTCGGGCGCCGGCGGGGCGGTTCCGGGCCGGCTGCCTCCGATCTGCACGATCACCAGCGGGCCGCCGTCGGCATTGATGACGAGCGGGGCGCTGCCGACGCCGAAGAAGTTCTGCACGACGTGGAATGTGGCCGCCGTGTCCACCCGCCAGACGCTGCTGCCGTCGGCCAGTGAACGACATTCGAGCCGCCCCTCGGGGCCAAAGGTGATCACCCGGTCGCCCGCGATGACCGGCGCCGCCCGCGGTCCGCCGTCGTAGCCGAACATGTCCCTGTAGTCGGTCGGGTAGCGTTCCTCCCAGAGCTTTCTGCCCGTCTCGGCATGCAGGCAGCGCAGCCGCACGTGCCCGCCGATGCGGTCGAAGGCCAGCACCCTGCCGAGGGCCACCGCCGGAGCGCAGTAGCCCTCCCCCATCTCGCAGTGCCACTCGACCCGCGGTCCGCGTTCGGGCCAGGGGACGGCGATGCCGCGGGCGGCGCTGCGGCCGTTGCCGCTGGGCCCGAGGAAGGCAGCCCAGTCCTCCCCCGCGACGGCATCGAGGTCGGGAACCTCCCGCGTGGCCGCCGCCGGCAGCGGCCCTTCGGCCCGCGCGGGGCCGGCAGCCAGTCCGAGCAGGACGCAGAGCGACAGGGCCGGGGCGCATGACGCGCTCATCGAGGTCTCCTTCGTGCACCGCGCGGGCCGCGGATCACCGCGGCACCGTCCCAGAGGATACATTGACCGGGGTGGCGGTGCGGATTCGGAGGTGCGGTCGGATGGCGAAGTCGCGCGGGATTCGGGTCGGCGACGCGACCCGGGAGATCGTCATCCCGGCCGCGGCCCTCGACTGGCAGTTCGTGCGGTCGAGCGGCCCGGGGGGCCAGCACGTCAACCGCACCAGCAGCAAGGCGATCCTCCGGTTCGACGCGGCCCGCTCGCCGCACCTGCCCGCCGACGTCCGCCAGCGGCTGCTCGCCCGCGAGCGGTCGCGGCTCACCGACGATGGCTGGCTGGTGATCGTAAGCCAGGTCCACCGCGAGCAGCCGCGGAACGCCGCCGCGTGCCTCGACAAACTGTCTGCCATGCTGGTGCGGGCGCTGGTGGCACCGAAAATCCGCCGCCGCACGAAAACGCCCCGTTCCGCCGTGGCCCGCAGACTGGAGGGGAAACAGCGACGTTCGTTGACCAAGCGGCTCCGATCCCGGCCCGAGGTCCGGCGCGGCGGGTATAATCGGCGTGCACGGGCAGCATCGCCCGCCACCAGCCGGAGCAAGGATTGATCCATGGCTTCCCCCCGTGACCTCGATTCTCTGCTGAAGAAGTGGGACTTTCGCCCGGGCGAGGTGATCGCACGGCTGATCAAGGCCCGGAACGGCCGCGAGGTCCTGCAGATGCGGGTGGACATGGGCGTGCTCCAGATGGAGACCGACCTCCGGCCCGACGGCCTCCGGCCCAACGGGGCCGAAACCTACTACGACTACCTCGTGGGCGAGGTGATCCGCGAGGGGGACGCATTTCGCCTGTCGCAGGAGCAGTGCGCCGAGGCCGACCGTGAATTCGTCCAGTTTTACCACCGTCGGCTGTGCTGGCTCTCGCTGCGCGAGTATCGTCGCGCGGCCCGCGACGCCGACCACAGCCTGGCGTTCATGGATTTCGTGCGCACGCACTCCCCCAACGAGGAATGGACGATCTCCCACGAGCAGTACCGGCCGTTCGTCCTCTTCCATCGCGTGCAGGCCGGCGCCCTGGCGGCCCTGGAGGACAAGGGGCCGGAGGCCGCCATCGCCGAGATCAACGCCGGCCTCGACCGGTTTCGGGACCTGTTCGCCCGCTACGAGGCCGAGGAGCAGTTCGAGGAGGACGAACTCGTCCGCCGGCTGCGCGATATGCGCGAGAGCCTGCGCCGGCGATACGAGGTCGGGGCTACGCTTGACGAACAGCTTGCCGAGGCCGTCCGCAGCGAGAACTACGAACTGGCGGCCCGGCTCCGGGACCAGATCCGTGCGGGGCTCCGCGGCCGCCGCGCGGGCAGGAGCGCGGCGTTGAACGCCGAGCCTTCGGCCCCCGAGCGAGCCGGCTCCGAGGATGCCCCCGGCACGGCGGGTTGAAAAATTTCCAAACCTGCCGCCCCGCAAGGCTTTCCCAGATTTCCGAGCCCGCCGCCGCAGCGTGGGCCGTGCGTAGGCTTGGAGGGATGAGGTGGTCTGCGCGGTCCTCGACGGGTTCTCGTGCAACTGGCACGGCATCTGCTTCTGGGAGATGTCGAACCGCCGTCCCTCGCACCGTCCCTGACGGTGCCCCACCCGCCGGAGACAACGCCATGCGTGCTCTGCCCGCCAACGACCGCCGCCGGAATTCGTCGATCGGAACCGAGTACGTGGCCACGGTGGGCAGCGGGGCCTGCCGGGTCAGGGGCACGACCGTCTGGCCGATCGAGGAGGTCCTCGGGGTCGAGGTCGAGGCGGTCCTGCTGGCTGCGATCGAGGCCGGCGGGCATGACGGCCCGGCCGTCATCGACGGCCACGATCCTGACACCGGGGCGCTCGTGGCCGACCTGCTCGAGTCGCGGATGATCGTGCCTCTGCGGCCGCGGCGACGGCGCGAGCGGGCGGTCAGTTCGCGGGCGCACTTCTACGCCGGCAACGAAGGCTGAGCCGCGGGGCCGTGCTACACTCCCCGGGCCGGCGTTCGCGACCGGCACCGGCCCCGATGCACGCCTCGCATGAACGGCTCCGCCCCGCTGCTCGACCTCGACGCCTGCCGTGACCGGCAGGACCGGCTGCGCCGCTGGATGGCGGCCGAGCGGGTGGACGTCGCGATTCTCGTGGCGGCCGAGCAGATCGAGTACTTCACCGGCCACCGCTGGGATGGCCGGTTCGCGCCCCTGGCCGCCCTGCGGGCCGACGGCCCGACGCTCCTCGTCTGCCCCGACCGGCCGGTGGAGCAGGCGGCGGCCACGGAGCTGCGCACCTACGAGGCGAAGTGGCGATCCACGCTCCGCAGCGACCAGCGCGAAGCCGCGGCCGTAGTCCTCGGCGACTGGCTGCGCGGCACCGGCCCGGTCGGCCGGGCCGCGGTCGAGTTCTCCGCCTGCCCGCCGCACGTCACCGCGGTCGTCGGCGGCGCGGACCTGGCCGATCTCGAGCCGGAGGTGCTGCGGATGCGCCGGCGCAAGGATCCCGATGAGCTCGCCCTGCTCCGCCGGGCGATCGCGGCGACGGGGGCGATGTATGACACGGCCCGCGGCATGGTGCGGCCGGGCGTGGACGAACTGGAGGTGTTTTCCGCGCTCCAGGCGGCCGCGGTCGCCGTGTGCGGCGAGCAGCTCACCGGCACCGGCAACGACTACGCCTGCGGCGCCCGCGGCGGCCCGCCCCGACGGCGGCCCTGCGTGGCTGGGGAGCTGTTCATCCTCGACCTCGGGCCCGCCTATCGCGGCTACTTCGCCGACACCTCGCGGACGATCGCCGTGGACCGCCGGCCGACCGACCCGCAGCTGGCAGCCTGCGAGCGGGTGTGTGCCGCGCTCACGCTGGTCGAGCGGATCGCGAAGCCGGGCGTCCGCTGCCGCGACATCTACGCCGAGGTCCAGGCCTGGCTCGCCGACGCCCCGGTCGGCAGCTGGTCGAGCCACCTCGGGCACGGCATCGGGCTCTCGGTGCACGAAACGCCGCGGCTCAATCCGCACTGGGACGACGTCCTCGCGCCGGGGGACGTGATCGCCGTCGAGCCTGCGCTCTACGATCCGGCCCTGCGGATCGGGATGCGGATCGAGAACGACTACCTGGTCACCGATTCCGGCCTCGAACTCCTGAGCCCGTTCCCGCTCGGCTTGGTGTGACTGTCGCGCCGTCTGTCGCGCCGTCGCCGCCGTCCCGGCGTCGGCGACGGCTTACGGTCGCCGGGCACTGCCCGGCTCCCCGCAGGCAATGCTTGCAGCGCTCCAGGTGCGCGGCATCTGCTCCGGCTTGCTGGCTTTCGCGCCGTCGCAGCCGACACGGCGTCTGCTCCGGCTTACGGTCGCCGGGCACTGCCCGGCTCCCCGCAGGCAATGC
>JBIKKQ010000140.1:0-9081 GCA_044360305.1 Pirellulales bacterium | reverse complement strand
GCGGACCGGCGTGACGATCGTCAGGATCACGAAGCATGTCAAAACCATCCGTGGCATGATCAGACTCCTGGTGGGAAAGGCGCTGGGCCGCGTCAGGCCCGCCGCAGGCGGGTGAACTCGTCGATCGTCACCGTCGTCAGCTCGCCGTCATCGCGGGCGAGAATCAGGACGTCGCTGTAGACCTTGTCATCGGGGTGGCGCCGGAAGTGAAGGCCGTGCCGGCGCCGCTCGCACCGCAGCACTTTGCCGACGGTGGTCGTGCTCCACGACGCACTCGACCCCACCTTCACGCCGTGGACCACCTCCACCCGGTCCCCGGGACGGAGCTGCTCGTACAGGCTGCGGGCCGCGTATTCCTCGGGCGTCATCGGCTCTCCTCCGCTGATCTCGGCACCGCCGCGACGGTCAGGGCCGCCGGGGGGCGGCCGTCAGACTTCCTTCGACTCGATCCACTTCATCATCTTCCGCAGCGTGCGGCCGGTCTCGGTGAGCTTGTGCTCCCGCTCGCGCCGGCGGGTGGCCTTGAACATCGCCGCCCCGGCCCGGTTCTCCAGGATCCAGTCGCGGGCGAACTGCCCGGAGCGGATCTCCTCGAGGATCTTCTTCATCTCCGCCCGGGTCTCGTCGGTGATGATCCGCTTGCCGCGGGTGTAGTCGCCGTACTCGGCCGTGTTCGAGACGCTGTACCGCATGTACTCCAGGCCCCCCTGGTAGAGCAGGTCCACGATCAGCTTCATCTCGTGGAGGCACTCGAAATAGGCCATCTCCGGCTGGTAGCCCGCCTCGACGAGGGTGTCGAAGCCGGCCTTGATCAGCTCCGACACGCCGCCGCAGAGCACCGCCTGCTCGCCGAACAGGTCGGTCTCCGTCTCCTCGGCGATCGTCGTCTCGATGACACCGCCCCGGGTGCCGCCGATCCCCTTGGCGTAGGCCAGCCCGATCCGCTTCGTGTCCGCCGAGGCGTTCGGCCCGAGCGCGATCAGGCAGGGCACGCCGCCCCCCTTGACGTACTCGCTGCGCACGAGGTGCCCCGGCCCCTTGGGGGCGACGAGCAGGATGTCGTGGCCCGGCGGCGGCTCGACCTGGCCGAAATGGAAGTTGAAGCCGTGGCTCGCCATGAGCACGGCCCCCTTCTTGAGATTCGGCCGGATCGCCGTCCGGTAGACATCGGCCTGCAGTTCGTCGGGGAGGAGGATGTTGACGACGTCGGCCTGCTTCACCGCGTCCTCGACCGACATCGGCTCGAAGCCGTGGCTCTTGGCGAGGTCGTAGTTGGGGCCGCCCGGCCGCTGGGCCACGACCACCTTCAGGCCGCTGTCGCGCAGGTTCTGTGCCTGGGCGTGCCCCTGGCTGCCGTACCCGATGATGGCGATGGTCTTGCCGGCGAGGGCCCCGAGATCGGCGTCGTAGTGAATCGTTGCTGGCACGTCTGGCTCCTGGTTCGGTGTCTCGTCATTCCGTCCGCGGGCATCGTCGTCGTCAGACTGGCGGAGCCGGCTCCCGCGGGCCGCTCCCGTTGTGTCGTTCAGGCCAGCGACTCGCGGGCCGGGGCCGCGTCGGCCGGCCGGCCGCCGTCGGCCGCCTCGGTCACTTCGCGGGTCAGCGGGCTGCCGCGGACCATCGCGATCCGGCCGGTCCGCACGAGCTCGAGGATGCCGCGCGGCCGCATCAGTTCGATAAACCCCTCGATCTTCTTTTCGGTGCCGGAGATCTCCACGATCACGCTGTCGGCGGCCACGTCCACGATCCGGCCGCGGAAGATCTCGGCCAGTTCCTTGACCTCCGTCCGGGCGGGGCCGGCCGCGGCGGCGACCTTGATCAGCATCAGGTCGCGTTCCACGTAGTTCCGCGAGCTGATGTCGTCCACCCGGACGACGGTGACGATCTTTTCCAGCTGCCGGCGCACCTGGTCGAGGACGCGGTCGTCCCCCCGCAGCACGAACGTCATCCGCGAGAAACCGGAATCCTCGGTCTCGCCGACGGCGAGGCTGTCGATGTTGTAGCCCCGGGAGGCGAGCATCCCCGACACGTGGGCCAACACCCCGGGGACGTTCTGGACGGTGGCGGAGAGGACGTGGCGCATGGCGTCGGGGCACCTGACAGGCGAAAAACCCGGGAAATTACCGGGCGGAGTCTAATTCGGCCCGCCTGCCGGATTCAAGTCGCGAGCCGGCGAACCGGCCGGCAGCGGCTTTTTGTCCCCGGCCGCCGCCGGGCAGCGTTGACAACGGCGGAAAAAAGCCGATAGTCTGCGGTGTTCCCTGCCTTCCGTATCCCAACCCCTGAAAGAGTGCGCGAGCGTGTCGAACGTCCTGGCCCAAGAACTGATCGAAGCGGGCGTCCATTTTGGCCATCGGGCCAGCCGCTGGAACCCGAAGATGCGGCCCTACATCCACGGCCGCCGGAACCTGATCCACATCATCGACGTCCGTGAGACGATCCGCGGCCTGCTCCGGGCCCGCAAGTATCTCAAGCAGGTGGCCTCCACCGGCAGCCTCGTGCTGTTCGTGGGCACGAAGCGGCAGGGGGCCGAGGCCGTGGCCCGCGAGGCGGCCCGCTGCGGCATGCCCTACGTCAGCGACCGCTGGCTGGGGGGCACGCTCACCAACTTCCGCACGATCCGCAACCGGCTCGCCCGGCTGGAGGAACTGGAGACCCTGATCCCGTCGGACGCCTTCGGCAAGTACTCCAAGAAGATGCAGTCGTCGCTGCGCCGCGAGCACCGCAAGATGCTGCGGAACCTTGGTGGCATTCGCACCCTCGCCCGGCTGCCCGAGTGCCTCGTGGTGTTCGATCCCAAGAAGGAGAAGAACGCCGTCAACGAGGCGCGGAAGATGGGCATCGCCACCGTCGCCCTGATCGACACCGACTGCGATCCCGACCTGATCGACCTGCCGATCCCCGGCAACGACGATTCGATCCGCTCGATCGAACTCGTGGCCGCCCGGCTCGCCGACGCGGTGCTCGAGGGGAAGGCGGCCACGGCCGCCGACGCCCAGGTCGCCGCCGAGGGGGCCGAAGGGGGCGAGGGAGGCGAAGCCGGCAAGCAGCGGCCGAAGCCGCGGCCGATGGTCGCCAAGCGGTCGGTGCCCAAGCCGAAGGCCTGAGTGGTCCGGCCCCCCACCGGGGCCGGCACCGATCCCCGGCAGCCGCCGCGTCCGGCGCCGGCCGGGTGTTCGCGTCGAGTCGTCCACATCCTCACGAGGAGATCGTTTCCATGGCTGAGATCACCGCCGGCGCCGTGATGGCGCTCCGCGAGAAGACCGGGCTGCCGATGATGGAGTGCAAGAAGGCGCTCCAGGAGTGCGGCGGCGACACGGCGCAGGCCGTGGAGTGGCTGCGCAAGCAGGGGATCAAGACGCAGTCCATGCGGGCCGACCGCGAGACCTCCTGTGGCCGGCTGGCCGTGTACACCGACCCGGCCAAGGGCGTCGGCGCCATCATCGAGATCAAGTGCGAGAGCCCGCCGGTGGCCGGCAGCCCCGACTTCAAGGACTTCGCCAACGACATCGCCAAGACTCTGGCCCTCGGCCCCGGTGCCGGCACACCGGCCGACCTGCTCGCCCAGAAGAGCGTTTCCCATCCGGACCGGACGCTCGACGAGATCAAGGCCGACCTGTTCAACCGCATGCGCGAAGTGTTCGAGTTGTCGCGGATCGAGCGGATCGACGCCCCCTGCGGCGGCTACGCCCACCACGACGGCTCCAAGGCGGCGCTCGTCGAGATCTCCGGCAACGTCACGGCGGCCAACGTCGGCGAGGTGGCCAAGGACGTGGCGATGCACGTCGTCGCCCTCGCCCCCGCGGCGATCCGCAAGGAGGATCTGGACCCGGCCGTGGTCGACAAGGAGCGCGAGATTCTCAGCGAGGCCGCCCGCAAGGAGGGCAAGCCCGAGAACATCATCGCCAAGATGATCGAGGGCCGGCTGCGGAACTTCTTCAGCCAGTGCGTGCTCCTCGAGCAGCCGTTCGTCAAGGACGACAAGCAGACGGTCGGCCAGCTGGCGAAGGGGGCCGGGCTGGAGATCAAGCGGGTCGTGAACTGGAAGCTCGGCGGCTGAGCCGCGGTTCCGCGTCGAGACGCCATGCCTGCCGCCTCCTACGCCCGCGTCCTCCTCAAGCTCTCCGGGGAGAGCTTCGCCCGCCCCGGCGAGCGCGGGATCTCCATGGAGGAGGTGGTGCAGATCGCCCGGCAGACCGTGCGGGCGGTGGCCGGCGGCCTCGAGCTGGCGATCGTCATCGGCGGCGGCAACATCCTGCGCGGCGGCTCGTTCACCGCCGGCAACATGGCGATCCAGCAGGCCACGGCCCACTACATGGGGATGCTGGCCACGGTGATCAACGGCCTCGCCCTCCAGGATGCGATCGAGAGCCTCGGCACGCAGACCCGGCTGATGACGGCGATCCGCATGGACGGCGTCGCCGAGCCCTACATCCGGCGCCGGGCCCGCCGCCACCTGGAGAAGGGGCGGATCGTGATCCTCGCCGCCGGCACCGGCAGCCCGTTCGTGACCACCGACACGGCCGCCGCGCAGCGGTCGCTGGAGCTCGGCGCCGACATCCTCATGAAGGCCACCCGGGTGGACGGCGTCTACTCGGACGATCCGGAGAAGAACCCGCACGCCATGCTGTATCGCGAGCTCACCTACCAGCAGGTCCGCGAGCAGAACCTCAAGGTGATGGACGCCACGGCGATCTCGCAGTGCATGGAACACGGGATGCCGATCCTGGTGTTCAACTACCGGCGCGACGGCAACATCGAGCGGGCCGTGGCCGGCGAGCGGATCGGCACGCTCATCGGCCGGCGCTGGCCTGACGACGCCGCCGGCTGAGGCCGGCCGCCGGATCGGTGGGCTTCCTCACGCCGGCCCGGCCCGGCGCTTGCCCGGAGGCGACGCCGCCTGCCACAATCCCGGCGTGGCAACCGACCCGCAGCGGCCCGGCACCCGGCCGCCGACCCGCACGAGGAGTTCAATCCCATGCCCGTGGACGACATCCTGCTCGACGCCGAGGAGCGCATGGACAAGGCCGTGGAGGTGCTGCGGCACGCCCTCGGCGGCATCCGCACCGGCCGGGCCAACCCCGGGCTCGTCGACACGCTGCGGGTCGAGGCCTACGGCTCCCCCACGCCGCTCAAGGCGCTGGCCAGCGTCGGCGCCCCCGAGCCCAACCAGATCGTCGTCCGGCCGTTCGATCCCGGCACGATCAAGGACATCGAGAAGGCGATCCAGGCCGCCGATCTCGGCTTCAACCCGCAGAGCGACGGCCGCGTGATCCGGATCACCGTGCCCGCGCTGTCCACCGACGTTCGCCGGAAGATGACGGCCCGGATCAAGGAACTCGCCGAGGAGGCCCGCGTCGCCATCCGCAACGTCCGCCGCGACGCCAACAAGGCCGCCGACGGCGAGCAGACCGGGGGCGAGCTCACCGAGGACGACTGCGAGCGGTGCAAGGAGGAGGTGCAGGAGCTCACCAAGCAGTTCGAGACGAAGGTCGGCGACCTGGCGCGGACGAAGGAATCCGAGGTCATGGAACAGTGACCGCGGCGGCTCGCGCCGCGGCGGCGGCACGTGGCGGCCGGCCGGCCGGGGGCGCGGGATGATCGAAGTCGTCGATCTCGTGAAGCACTACCGGGCCGCCGACGGCAGCGTCGTCCGCGCGGTGGACGGGATCTCGTTCTCGGTCCGGCCGGGTGAGATCGTCGGCCTGCTGGGGGCCAACGGCGCCGGCAAGACGACGACGATGCGGATCCTCGCCACGCTCCTTCGGCCGACGTCGGGCACGGCCCGGGTCGCCGGACACGACGTCGTCGCCGACCCGATCGGCGTCCGGCGATCGCTGGGCTACGTCTCGGCCACCACCGGCGTCGCCGACCGGCTCACCCCCCGGGAGATGCTCGCCTCCTGCGGAGAGCTGCACGGCGTCGCCGCGGCCGAACTCCCCGGCCGCGTCGATCGGCTGCTGCACCTGCTCGGGCTCGAGGCCTGCGCCGACCGGCCCTGCGGCCGGCTCTCGACGGGCCAACGGCAGCGGGTGTCGGTGGGGCGGGCGCTGGTGCACGAGCCCCCCGCGCTGGTCCTCGACGAGCCGACCAACGCCCTCGACGTCGTCGGCTCCCGCGACCTGCTCGACTTCCTCGACGAACTCCGCCGTCAGGGCCGGGCGATCCTCGTCTCCACGCACCGGCTCCACGAAACCGAGCGACGCTGCGACCGGTTCGTGATCGTGCACGACGGCCGGGTCGTGGCGGCGGGCACGCGCGAGGAACTGGCCGGCGGCCGACCCGGCGGGCTCGAGGAGGCGTTCTTCGCGGCCGTCATGCCGGCGGCGCAGGCCGGAGGTGGGGCATGAACGGGCTGACCGCCGCGGAGCGGCGTCGGGCGGCATGGGCGATCGCCCGGCGCGACCTGCTGGAGTTCGTCCGCGACCGGCGGACGCTGTTCATCACGCTGCTGATGCCAATGGTGATGTACCCGGTGCTGGCGCTCTCCAGCATGCTCGGCATCCGTGGCGCCCTGTCCGACATCGACGCCCGCCAGTCGCAGGGCACGCTGCGCATCTTCCTCGCGGGCCCCGACGCCGAGCCGTTCGCAGCCCGGCTCCGGGCGATCGCGGCCGACCCGGGCCGGGCCGGCCGCGACGACTGGCCGGCGAAGCTGGAGCTCGAGGTGGTGGGGCCGGACCTCGACCCCGAGGACCGCGCTTTCGCGGCCCGGGCGGCGGCCGCCGACCTGCTGCTCGTGATCCCCGCGGACGGCGACGCGGCGCTCGACGGCGGGGGCACGCTCCGGCTCGACCCCCGGTTTCCGCCGGGGCGGACGCTCGACCGGATCAAGCGCGGCCACCTCGCGGCCGTGATGCGCAGCGTCGCCGAGGATGTCCGGCAACGCCGAATCCGGACCGCCGGGCTTCCGGACACGACGCTGACGCCGCTGCAGATGGAGTTTCCCGACGCGGGTGAGAGCCCGACCCGGCAGGCGACGCGGGAGGTGTTTCCGGTCGTCGCCGGCGCCGTGCTCGTGCTCCTCTCCCTGCTCACCGCCACCGGCGCGTTCTATCCGGCGATCGACGCCATCGCGGGGGAGAAGGAGCGCGGCACGGTGGAGACGCTCCTCATCGCGCCCTGCGGCGTGGGCGACATCGTCCGCGGCAAGTTCCTCGCCGTGTTCGCCGTCACGCTCGCCACGCTCGTCATGAACGCCGTGTCGATCGGGCTCACGGCGAGCGTCCTGTTCCGGCAACTGCCGGCCGAGAGCCGGGCCCCGCTCGGGTCGGCCGAACTGGCGACGGCCGTGGCCGTGACCGTCGTCGCCTTCACCGGCCTGGCCGCGGTGGCGGCGAGCTTGAGCCTGGCGGTGACGGCGGCGGCGAAGAGCGTGAAGGAGGCGCAGAACACGCTCACGCCGGTCATCCTCCTCGTCAGCGGGCTGGCAGGCGCGGCCATGCTGCCGGGCAGGACTGCACCGGGCCTGATCGCCGCCGTCCCGTTCGCCGGGCAGATCGCCGTGGCCCAGGCCGCGGTCCAGCCGCAGAGCCGGCCGGACCGGCTGCTCGGCATGCTCGGGGTGTCGCTCCTCTCGTCGGCGGCGCTGACCTGGATCCTGCTTCGGGCGACCGCCGTGGTCATCGGCGACGAGGGGCTGCTGTTCCGCGGTCCGGACACGGCGGCCGGCCCGCTGCGCCGCCCGCCGCGCCGGCAGCTTCCCACCGGCCTCCAGGCCGCCGGCTGCGTCGTCGCCGGGTTGGCCCTCATCTGGTACGCGCAGGGGCTGCCGATCCGCGATCTCACCGTCGCGCTGCCCGTGCAGCAGATCGTCACGCTCCTGCTCCCGCTGGCGGCGGTCAGTTGGTGGCAGCGGATCGCGGCCCGCCCCACGTTCGCGGTCCGGCTGCCCGTCGCCGGTGCCGCGGTCCGGTCACTCCCCTGCCTGGCCGCGGCGGCGGTCGCCGGGGCGGGCCTGTTCATGGCCGGCGCCGTCGCCTTCCTGGCGTTGCGCGGCACCGAGGCGTCGCCGCAGGCCAGGGAACTCGCCGAACGGCTGCTCGGCCTGGTGCGCGGACGGCCGTGGTGGCTCGCCTGGATGCTCCTCGCCCTGCTGCCGGCCGTGTGCGAGGAGCTGTTCTTCCGCGGCTTCGTCCTGGCGGGGTTCGCCGGCGAGCGGCCTGCCAGGGGGCGGGCCAGCGCCGCCCTCGTCGGCCAGGCGGCCTGCTTCGCCGCGTTCCACCTGCTCCCCGAACGGATGCCGCAGACGTTCGCCCTCGGCCTCCTGCTCGGCTGGATGGTGCTGCGCACCGGCAGCCTGCTGCCGGCCGTCGTCGGCCACGTGGCCCACAATTCGGTGCCTGTCGTGCTGCTGGCGTTCGTCGCCGACGAGACGGCCGCGACCGGGGCGGGCCTGCCGCCGGGCCTGCTCGCGCCGCCGGTCGTGGCCGGCGTCGCGGCGGCGCTGGCCTGCGGCGTGGGCGGCTTCCTGGCGACGACCCGGGCCCGACCGCGAAGCGGAGCATCGTCTGCCCGCGAACATGCGCCCGATCCGCCGTGATCGACGGCGCCGGTCAGGCGAGGATCTCGGACAGCGGCCCCTTGATGCCGAGATCCTTGAGGTCGTTGTCCGGTTCGCCGAACGACTCGCGCCTGTCCCCCACGGCGTGCAGGAGCGCGAGATAGAAGCTCTGCAGCGTCCGGTGGCCGTCCTTCTGATATCCCGGGAACTCCAGCCACCTGCCCGGCTGACGGAGCCGGCCGCCCATCGTCCCGACCAGCACCATCGGCCAGTCGCGGCCGGGTCCATGATGGCCGTCGCCGGCGTCGCTCATCCAGACGATCAGCGTGTTGTCGAGCAGCGTGCCGTTCCCCTCCTTGAAGGCCTCGAGACGACTGGCGAGATCGACGACCCGCTTGGCGTGGTACTGGCGGATCGGAACCTGCAGTTTATCCACCTCGGGGCCGGGCTCCGTGTGGCCGATCGCATGGCCATCGGTCGTGATTCCGAGTTCCTTCCACGTCTTGTAATTGTGCGGCCCGCAGGAGGCGTCGAGCACGACCACGTTGGTCAGCCGGGAGGCGAGGGCAGCCACCGCG
>JBIKKQ010000139.1:0-9173 GCA_044360305.1 Pirellulales bacterium | reverse complement strand
CACCAGCAGCTGCCCGGCCGCCACCAGCGTGGCCGCGAGCCCGCGCCGGGTGGCGACGAAATTCAGCCAGCCCACGAGTACGAGCAGCAGGATGAACCAGCGTTCGAGGAGGTGCACGTCGGGGAACGTGCCGGGACGGACGAGCGTCGCCGACACCGCCGGCAACGCCAGCGTGACGCCGAGTGCCAGCACGATCAGCTGCCAGACCCCGTGCTGGGGCCGCTTGGCGCCGAGGAGCGACATCGCCGGGCAGACCGCGACCGCGACGACGACGAGTCGGGCCGCCGCGGCGGTCGAGGGATCACCGAGCCAGCCGGCCCGCCGAGCCGCCGCCTCGAGGCCGAAGGCCGCGGCTGCCGCCGCCCCCCAGATCGCCGCCGGCACGGCCGTCGAACCGCGGGCCATGACCGCCCCGGCCGCCGCCGCCGCCGCGGTCACCAGCGCCGCCAGTCCGGCGATCGCGACGAGACTCTCGGGGGGAAACATGATCGGTGGATCCACGACCGCCGGCCGCTGCCAGCGGCGCCGATCGTGACGGCTGGGCTGGACCGGGGCCACGGCGTGCAGGATTCGGGGCCGGCCGACGATGTTGTAGCAGTTCCGCCGCCGCGTCGGCCCCGGGGTCCACGATCCGCATGCGCAGCACGATGTCTTCCGCCGGCCCGCGTCGCCGGACGGCCGCCCTGCTCCTCGGCGGCCTGCTCGTCGGCTTTGCCGCCGAGACCCGGGGCATCGAGATGTTCACCTTCTTCGGCGACGGCAGCCGGATCGGTCTGCCGAACCTGGAGGTTCCGGTCGAGGCCTATCCGGGCATCCCGCTGCGCAGCGATCGCATCCGGGCCCGGCGTCGCGCCCAGCGGCAGCCGGCGCCCGCACCGGCACGCACCGGCCAACTGCCGGCCGGCGTCACGCTCCGCGCCATGCCCGCCCCGCGGCCGGCACCGGTGCCGCGGCAGATTCCCGCCGGGCCGCAGTCCGCGACCGCGACCGCGAGGGGCCGGGCCGTGCCCGCCCGCCCGGTCGCACCGTCACCGGCCAAGCCGGTCGCGCCGTCACCAGTCGCACCGTCGCCGGCCGACGTGCTGCCCCCGCTGGGCGCGGCCGACTGACGGTCACTTGCTGCCGGCTTCCTTCTTCAGCTTTTCGAGCAGATCCACGGCGTCGGGACGCGTGGCAAACATCGGCTCGGCGCCCAGCACCTCGTCGAGAATCTTGCGGGCCAGGTCGCGTTCCCCCCGGTCTGCGCGGAGCTTGGCGAGGTAATACGCTCCGTCGCTGGTCAGGGCGTTGCTGCGGCCGATCTGATCGAGAATCCTGCCGGCGTCCTCCTGGCGGCCGAGCTTGTAATACACCCAGGCCAGCGTGGTCAGGGCGGGAACCTGGTTGGGGGAGTTGTCGCGGTTGTTCATGGCGACGTTCACCTCCGCCATCTCCAGCGCCCGCTGCCGGGCCTCCTTCTCGTCCGACTCGACGAGCACGAGGGCCAGAGAATTGCTTGCCCCGAAATTGCCCGGCGACTGGACATGGGCCTCGTTGAAGAACTTCTCGGCGGTCTTGTAATCGCGGGCCAGCCGGGCGATCACGCCGCGCAGGATCTTGGCGTCGAGGCTCTTGGGATCGGTCTTGAGCGCGGTTTCGACCGTCGCCCGGCCCGTCTCCAGGTCGTTCTGCTGGATGTACCACTGGGCGGAGCCGAGCAGCACGGCCGGGTCGCTCGGCGCCGCCTTGACGGCGGCGTCGATCCACTTCTTGGCCATGTCGCGCTTCTTGGCGTCGTCGTACAGTCGGGCCACGGCAAGCTCCGGCTGCGGCGACTTGTCGTCAAGTTTCTTGGCCTCGCGGAACTGGCCGAGCGCCTCGGTCTCCTTGCCGAGCTGGAACAACGTGACCCCCATCCGTTGATGGCCGCCGACGCTGTCCGGGTCGAGGTCGAGCCAGGCCTTGAGGTATTTCTGCGCCACCTCCCACTGCTTCCGCCCCTCCGCCACCGCGGCATTGCCGGCGTTGCAGCGGATGTCGAAATCCCGCTTCCGCTTCGCGTTCTCCGTGAACCCGCCGGAGAGCGTCGTGGCCTTCTCGAAGAGCACGGCCGCCTCGCTGATCCGCCGCTCCTGGAAGGCGAGGTCGGCGAGCATCAGGTAGGCCTCGGGATCGGCAACCTGCTTGACGATCGCATCCTCGAGTTCGCCACGCGCCGGGCCGATCTGGTTCACGCTCAGCCAGAGCGTCGCCATCATCACGCCCACCGGCGGCAGCTTGGGATTGTTCGACCGGGCCCGCTCGAGGATCGCCCGGCAGCCGTCGATGTCGCGGTTCTTGAACCGCTCGATGGCGTTCTCGACGTCCTTGTCCTGGGCGTCGTCGGACACCGCCTTGCCGATCAGCGTCCGCGCGGTCACCTGAGCGGCCGCTACGGCCGGCAGCAGGGGCACCAGACCGCAGGCGACGAGCAGACAGCAGCGGACGCGGCGGGACGGATGGCGAACGATGACCTGCATGAAAAACCCTCCTCGGAAGACGAGCGACGACCCACGACCCCAGTATTTTCGCTACTCTAACCGCGGCCGGCGTCGGCCGCCAGCCTCCGCGCCCAATCGGGAAAAACAATGCTCGGAGCCGTCTTCGAACGCGAGGCCCTGATCACGCCCCGGACCCGGGGCTTCTTCGTCGCCCGGGCCGTCGGCAGCGGCCTGCTGCTGGCGATCGTGGCCACCTGCTGGCTGCTGGTGACCGGGTCGCACGCCGTGGCGACCGTGGGCGACACGGCCCGCTTCGCCGCGACGCTGTTCCGGATTCTCGCCCCGCTGCAGCTGACCCTGGCGATGCTGGCCGCGGCGCTCACGGCCGTGGTCGCCGTGAGTGTGGAGAAGGACCGTCGCACGTTGGAGCTGCTGCTCGTCAGCCGGCTCTCCGACGCCCAGCTCGTGGTCGGCAAGTTCCTCGGTAGCGCGGTTCGCGTGCTGCTCATGCTCCTCGCCGCCGTGCCCGTGTTCGCCATCGCCGCCCTGTACGGCGGCATCGAGCCGCTGCAGGTGGCCCGGGTGTTCGCCGTCACCGTGCTGGCCGCCGTGGCCGCCGCCGGCCTCGCCAACGCGGTCGCCTTCTGGCGCGACACGTCGTTCCAGTCGCTGGCCTTCACCATCTTTCTGCTCGTGGCCTGGACCGCGGTCGGCGAGGCCGTGGCCGCGGGCTGGGGCGCCGCGGCCGGAGCCGCGGTCTCGCCGGCCCGCGCCGTGTTCGCCGCGGTCGCGCCCGCGGCGGCCGCCCCCGTCTGGCCGTTCGCCGGCTTCTGCCTGACGACGATCCTCGCGGCGACCGGCCTGGCCGTGGCCCGCGTCCGTCCCTGGAACGTGGCCCGCGACCGACGCGCGGCCGCCACCGCGCCGGCCCGGGTCGCGCCCCGGCCGAGCCGGCGGATCTGGCGGAATCCGGTGCTCTGGCGGGAGCTCTGCACCCGGGCCCACGGCCGGACGATGACGGTCGTCCGCGTGGCCTGGGTGCTGCTCTTCGGTCTGGCCATCGCCGGCGTCGTCGGCGCCGGCCGCGCCGAGCGGGCCGACCGGCTGGCCGTCGCCGTGGCGGTCGTGCCGGTGGCGCTGGCCAGCCTGCTGGCGGTCGCGGCGCTCGGCGTCACCAGCATCACCGGCGAGCGCGACCGCGGCTGCCTCGACCTGCTCCTCGTCAGCGACCTCGACCCGGCGGAATTCGTCTGGGGCAAGCTCTGGGGCGTGCTCGGCAGCGGCCGGGAGATGGTGCTGCTGCCGCTCCTGCTCTGCGGCCTGCTCGTGCCCCTGGGCATCGCCACCGTCGAGCAGGGCCTGGCGCTGGCGGCCGGCCTCGCCCTGCTCTTGTTCTTCGCGGCGACCCTCGGCATCTATGCGGGGCTGTCGCACCCCGTGTCGCGCCAGGCGATCGCCGTCGCCCTGGGCACGGTGGCGTTCCTGTGCGTCGGCGTGGCGACGGCGATGCGGATCATGGTCGCCTTCGCCTCCAGCTTCGAGCTGCAACTGGCGCCGTTCCTCGCGGTGATCGTCGGCGGGGCCGTGGGCCTGTACGCCGCGCTGTCGGCCCGCAATCCCTCGGCGGCCGTCGCCTGGGCGGCCGCCCTCCTCCCGGCGCTGACGTTCGTCGCGATCACCGATTTCCTCCAGGGGGGCACGCTGCAGGTGCTGCTGATCGTCGCCGCCGCCTACGGCTTCGCGATCCTCGCCCTGCTCGTCCCCTCGATCGGCGCCTTCGACCAGCTCACCGGCCGCACGTGAACCGGGCTCAGCGCCGGACCGCGCCGTCGGTGGCTTCGGCGACCGACTCCCCGCCGCGCCGGGCCTCGAGGGCGGCGAGCCGGACGCCGGCTTCCGGCGGTGCATCGCCGCGGGCCGCGGCCCGCCGGTAGCTGTCGATGGCGTCGGCCTCGCGACCGAGCGACTCCTGCGCGATCCCCTCGAGCAGCAGGATCCGGCCCGGCACCTGGTTGGGCCCGTAGCTCTCCCCGAGGATCGCCAGCGTCGCCAGCGCGCGTTGCGGCCGGCCGAGGAGCCGGTAGGACTCGGCGGTGTCGAGGAGGACATCGCGATCGTCGGGCTCGATCGCCAGCGCCTTGTGCAGGTCGGCCAGCGCGACCTCCGGCTGGCCGCGGGCCAGTGCCAACTGGCCGCGCAGGTGCCAGGCCGACGCCGACAGCGGTGCGAGCCGGACGGCCGTGCCGCTGAGCCGCTCGGCGTCGTCGAACAGCCCGAGCTCGAGGTACATCCGGCCGCCGTCGATCGCCAGGCCGACGTCATCCGGGGAGACCGCGAGCGCCTGGGAAATCTGGGCCACGGCCTCCGTGCGTTGGCCGCGGTTCCAGAGCACGTCGGCATAGTGCCGCCGGGCATCGACGTCGAGCGGGCAGTTTCGCACCGCCTGCTCGAACAGCCCCTCGGCGCGGACGAGATCCCGCTGGTCTACGGCCGCCAGCCCCGCGTTGCACAGCCGGCGCGTGGCGGCGAGTTCGGGGGGCACCGGCCCGCGGCTGCGGACGAGCCTGCAGCCCGAACCGCTCACCGCGACAAGGATCGCGGCCAGAACGCGAACGACGATCGGGCGAGGGGATTGCACGGTCGAGGCGACTGCCGGGGAGACGGGCCGCGGGACGATACCGGGCCGACCTCCCCGGGGACAGGCGGCTTGCCCCACGCGCCGACCATGCAGCCCGCCGTGCTTGCCGAAATCGCCACGCCCCCCCGCCGCGCCAGAGCCCGATCCGCTACGATCTCCCGGACCGCGGCCCGCCTCGCCGGCGCCGGACGCGGCCCCAGGAACCGCTCCCGATGCCCCCCGCCGACGCCCCGGACCAGCCTCGGGAACGCGCGTTTCACGCCTATCCGTGGTGGAGCCCCCGGTTCTGGCACGGCATGCCGCTGGGCGTCTGGCTGCCGCTGCTGGCCGAGCACGGGCTGCGGGCCTCGCCCTCCAAGTGGGGACTGGCAGCCACGGCCTCGCTGGTCGCCGGATTCAACTCGCTGGCCGGCGCCCTCGCCGATGCCCGGTTCCGCCGGCAGCTCCGCCAGCCGCCCGACACGCCGCCGCCGCTGTTCATCATCGGTCACTGGCGCAGCGGGACAACGCTGCTCCACGAACTGGCGATGCTCGACGACAGGTTCTGCTGCCCCAACACCTACCAGTGTCTGGCCCCCGGTCACTTCCTCCTCACCGAGGACTCGCTCACGTCGGCGCTGGCGTTCATCATGCCGGCCAAGCGGCCGATGGACGACGTCGCCGCGGGGTTCGACCGGCCGCAGGAGGACGAGTTCGCCCTGATGAACCTCGGCGCGCCCTCGCCCTACCGGCGGATGGCGTTTCCGGTGACGAGTCCCGCCACGCCCGCCGCGCTCGACCTCACCCGGCTCCCGGCCGCGGAACTCGACCGCTGGCGACGGGCCCTGCGCCGGTTCCTCGCCATGCTCGCCCTGCGCGATCCGCGCCGGCCGGTGCTCAAGAGCCCGCCCCACACGGCCCGCGTCGGCGTGCTCGCCGAGATGTTTCCCGAGGCCCGGTTCCTCCACGTGGTCCGCGACCCGTTCGTCGTCGTCCCCTCGACGCTGCGGCTCTGGCGGTCGCTGCACGAGGTGCAGTCGCTGCAGGTGGACGACGGCGCGTCGCTGGAACGCTACGTGTTCGCGGCCTTCGACGAGATGTACGCCGCCTTCGAGCGGGATCGGCCCCGGCTCGACGCCGGTCGGCTGCACGAGGTGCGGTACGAGGACCTGGTGGCCGATCCGGTGGAACAGCTGCGGCTGGCCTACGACCGGCTCGACCTCGGCGATTTCGCCCGCGTCCGTCCGGCGGTCGAACGTCAGGCCGCCGCCATGCGCCGGTACCGCACCAACGCCTACCGGCACGACCCCCGACTGGTGGCCGAGATCGCGGCCCGGCTGCGGCCGTTCATCGACCGCTACGGCTATCCCCTGCCGGCGGCCGGCTGACTCGCGCCATCCGGCGCTGGTGCAGGAGCCGGACCTTCGGGTCGGCCTGGGCGCTGCGGGCCTCGGCGGCGTACTCCTCCGGTGTCATGCGGATGCTGCGTTCGAACCGCAGCCGGGAAAGGCCCCACTGGCAGGCGGCCACGACGGCGGCTGCGGCCGCGACGGCCGCCACGGCCCGGCGGGCCGCTTCCCAGGAACGGCCTTCCATCGACGCCGGTTCGGTCGCGGCGAGCAGCGACAGGAGCGGTCCCGAGGCCAACCACGCGGCGCCGACCAGCAGCCCGAGTCCGAGGGCGTTGCCGGCCACCGCCCCGAGCGTGGTCCGGGAGAAGATCCGGGCCAGGCCGGCCCGCGGGTCGATCCGGCGCAGGTCGGGGGCGATGCGGCCGGGCCGGAGGACGAAGCCGTCGAGCAGGAACCGCACGGCCAGCCCGGCCGCCCCCGCCGCGAGGATGACCACGGCCGTCGGGCTCCAGGCGGCCAGCGGCGGCATCCCCGACACGTCGAGGGCCGCCGGGCCGCGACCGTCGGCCGCGACGATGGCGTCGCGCATCATCCCGGCCGCGCCGGCGAGCGTCGTCCGCGCCCACCACGGCAGGAGCAGGATCGCGACGACCGCCGAGGCGACCCACGCCGGCAGCGCCGCGGTCGGCATCGCCCCCTGACGGCGGGCGGCCTCGCGGCGGCGCGGCGTGGCGGGCAGGCGGCGGTCGCTGGCGGAAGGCATGGAGAAGCGAACGGTTGGCGGACGGGTTCAGGTGCGGGAGTTCAGGGTCGGGAATCGGACCGGGGCGCGAACGACCGCTCGACCTGCGTCGTGGCGGTCTGACCGAAGCCGCGGATCCAGCCATCGACGCCGACGAGCAGGCCGCCGACGAGCACCAGGGCGGCGACCGCCTGCGGCAGCCCCTGCCCCGCCTCGAAGCGGATCGTCCGCATGCAGACGGCGGCCGCGGCGTGGGCGGCGACCACAGCGACGAGCGCCGGCAGCGCCAGCCCGAGCGCCAGGCCGAACGAGGCCGCGACGAGTCCCGTGAGGTGCTCTGCCAGTCCGGCTCGGGCCGCCGTCCCCGCCAGACAGCTGCCGACCGGCACCGTGCGCACGCTGTCGATGAAGCCGGCAACGACCGCGAGATGGCCGCCGGCGGCCAGGAATCCGCCCAGCCCCAGCCACCATGCCAGCCGGGACATTCCGGCCGCCTCGCCGTCGGCCTGCGGATCGAAATCGCCCGCCCAGGCGAGCCCCGACGCGCTCCCCAGCAGGCTGCCGGCCCAGGCTGCGGCCGCCAGCACGGCCGCCACCGCCAGGCCGAGCCCGAGGCCGACGATCGCCTCGCCGGCGACGAGCAGCGCGAGCGGCGGCGTGGCCGGTCCGGCGCGGACGGCGGCCGGCACCGCGGCCCCGGCGAGGAGCACGGCCAGCGCGGCCCGGAGCCGGAGCGGCACGCCGGGAAACACCGGCGTCATCCCCACGAGGACGGCGACGAGCATCCGCACCGCCACCGCGGCGACGAGCGTCGGGTCGGTCACGACGGCGAGGGCGGCGGCGAGTTGCATCGGTTCACCAGGGGCGCGAGCGCCGCGGCCGTCAGGCCCCGCCGGCCGACTGCCGCAGGAACTCGACGAGCCGTTCCACCATCCACGGCAGCGTGAACAACAGCGCCAGCGCCGTCGCCGCCAGCCGGGGCACGAGGCCGAGGATCGTCTCGTGGATGCCGGTCGCGGCCTGCACGAGGCCGGTCAGCGCGCCGACGACGAACCCCACGACCAGCACCGGGGTCGCCACGAGCAGGCCGGTGACGATCGCCTGACGCACGAGTTCCGCGAGTTCGGCTTCCATGCTCGATGGGGGATTGGCTGGAGATCGATCGGTCCGCCGGCACCGGCGCCGGCTCAGGAGGTCGTGGCCCCGACGCCGTCGAGCAGCGACCGGATCACCAGCGTCCAGCCGTCTGCCGCGACGAACACCAGCAGCTTGAGCGGCAGCGACACCAGCGACGGCGGCAGCATCACCAGGCCGGTGGAGACGACGAGCGTCGCCACGAGGATGTCGAGGACGAGGAACGGGAGCAGCAGCCGAAACCCGATCGAGAACGCCGTCTCCAGTTCGCTGACCAGAAACGCGGGCAGCAGGGCCTCGATCGGCACGTCGTCGTAGGTCCGCACCTGCCGCGGCCCGGCCGGATGCCGGGCGAGGAACAGGAGCATCGTGTCGCGGTTGCCCGACCGTTCGATCTGTGACGCCATCCAGCGCCGCAGCGGCAGCGAGCCCCGGTCGAAGGCCTCCGCCGCGGGGATCGCGCCCTGCTGGTAGGGCTCCACGCCTTCCCGCCAGGCCTCGGTCCAGACCGGCCACATCACCAGTCCGGAGAGGAAGATCGCCAGCGAGCCGACGATCTGGTTCGAGGGAATCTGCGGCGCCCCGATGCCGTGCCGGACGAGGGCCAGCACGACCGACATGCGCACGAAGCAGGTGGTCATGAGAAACACGGCCGGCGCGATGCTCATCACGCCGAACATCAAGAGCGAGGGGAGCGCCGCATCGAACGGCCGGGCGCCGAGCGACTGCAGCAGGCCCCCCGCGGCGTTGGCCACCGTCGAGGCCGGTGTCCCGCGCGTTCCGCCGGCCGGTTGTCCTTCCGCGCCGACCGGCGCGATGCGGTCGCCGACCGTGGCGGGCTCGGCCGAGGCGGCCGGCCGGGGTTCGTC
>JBIKKQ010000138.1:0-9234 GCA_044360305.1 Pirellulales bacterium | reverse complement strand
CCATGCCTGCGCTTGCTTCCACAGCCCGGCGTCATGGTGGCGGCACCCCTGCCAAGTGCTCGCTCCCGGAAAATTCCCGCCTCGACTGCATCCCGTCCCGTCAGGATGCGTCCCCACAGGCTGTAAGGTCAGGGCCGCCGGCAGCGACTCTTCTTCCGGGCGGGCACCATGCCCGCCCCGGCCCCCGAGCCGCCGGCCGACCCCCGTGAGCCCCCGTCATGCCCGAACCCGCCACGTGCACCGGCGCCGACTGGGCGTCGATCGTCCACGAACATGGCGACACCGTCTGGCGGCTCGCCCGCCGACTGCTTCACGACGAGGCTGACGCGGCGGAGTGCTTTCAGGAGACGTTCGTCGCCGCGATCACGGGCAACCGCCGGACCGGCATCACGAACCAGCCGGTCGGCAACTGGCCGGGCCTGCTGCGAAAAATCTGCGCCGCACGGGCGATCGATCTGATCCGGCGCCGGATCCGCGACCGGCGTCGGACCGCGTCTCTCGATGCCGCGGCCGCGATCGCCGCGCCGACCGCCAGCCCGGCCGACCTCGCCACATCGAGTGAGCTCGCCGACCGGCTGCGTCTGGCCCTGGCCGCCCTGCCGGCCCGGCAGGCGGAGGTGTTCACGCTGGCCGTCATCGAGGCCCTGCCGCATGCGGAGGTGGCGACGATCTGCGGAATCTCGACCAGCCACGTGGGCGTGCTCGTCCACCGCGCCCGCGGCCGGCTCCACGGCCTGCTTGCAGAACGCTCTCACGATCCGCTCCCCAAGCCCTTTCCCTCGCACCCCTGAACCCCACGGAGTCTTCTCTCATGCCCACGCAGCCAGCACACTCCGAGACCATCGTCGATGCCGCCGTCGTCGCCCTCCGCGAGACTGCCGTGGCCGACCACCCGTCCGCGGCACTCGTCGATCGCACGATCGCGGCCATGCAGTCGCACGGCGGCAGGCCCAGTCCGGCGGCAACCGGCTCGGCCGGCTGGCCCATTCGCGCCGGCTGGTGGCGGCTCGGCATCGCCGCGACGGTCGGCGTCGCGGCGGTGCTGGCCCTCGTGCTCGCGCCGGGGCTCACCGGCCGCGACGCCAACGCGGCCTTCGCGGCGATGCTCCAGAAGGTCCGCGAGGTGAAGAGCGTGCGGTATCGAGTCACCGTGCATGGACTAACGAACGTGAAGCCGGGAAATGAAATCAGTTACGTCGTGATCGAGACGGCCGATGGTAGCCGAGTCACATGCGACAACGATTCCCAAGTGGAGATCTATGGCCCAGCTGGGAGTCTCTTTCTCGACCCCACAAGCAGGACCGCATTCACGGATTCATCCGAAAAGTGTGCGGTGGTCCCCGACCTGCTTTCTCACTTTCGTAATGCCAACGGCGGACTGGGCCAGCCACTCGATGGCAAGCGGGTGGGCACCGTCGCCGCCCATGGCTATCGCGTGAGCAGAAGGAAGTGGAGCGATGGCGGCGATGGCAGCATGCGGGTCTACGTTGATCCGGCGACCGATTTACCCGTTCGCGTCGAGGAGGACTTGAATGGCGAGCCGAAAGCGGGGTTCGTGCTGTCCGACTTCGAGTGGGACATAAAAGTCGATCCGCAGCTTCTGTCACTCGATCCGCCGGCTGGTTATCGCCATGAAACTGCCCGCGCGATTACGCCACCTGAGGCGATCGCAGCGGGCCTGCGGCTCTATGCCGACCGAATGACGGGGAGTCTGCCCAACGCGCTGGAAGGTTTTGAAGCGACGAGTGCCTTGTTGCAAACCTACGACGACGAGGAGAAAAATACGCTGCCGGGCTTCGCGCCATGGTTCCATTTGAGAAAGGCCCTCGAGGATCTTCGAGACAAGAACACCACGGTCCAGTACCTCGGCAAGGGCGGCAAGGCAGGAGATGCGACGCAGATCGTGGCCTGGTGGAAGGGGGAAAAACCCGGCCGGGCGATCGCGATCTACGGCGACTTCTCCGTGAAGGAGATCGACGAGTCCGCCGCGCCGCGGCCGGCTACCGACGCAGGCCGATGACGCCGATCACGAGGCGGCGATCGGTGACGTACCGGTCGCCGCCGCCGTTCTTCCCCTCGGCCGCCTCGTGAAACTTGTCCACCCAGTAGTAGCCGTCGAGGTGCCCGCTGCGGATGGCGTCATGGACGAGCTTGTTTCGCTCCCTGTCGATGTCCGGCCCGATCTTGTGGGTGATCCCCGCCGTGCGGCTGAGTTCGACCCGCTCGTCGTAGGTGGCCGCCCCGAGCCACAGCGGCCGCGACTTGGCATCGACTTCCTGCGACCGCCAGAAGCGGACATGGTGCCGCTGCTTCGGGCTGTCGCCGACCGGCTGCTCGAAGGCGGCGTCCTCCTTCCGGCCCCAGAGATACAGGTCGCTCACCGGGGCGTGCGGGTAGGGCTTGTGGAGGACGACGTCGGCGGCGATCCGCAGCGACGTCCGCAGCGTGATCGGATCGGCGGCATACCAGCCGGCCGAGCCGAGCACGCGGTGCAACTCCTCCTCGCTGCCGACGAAGGCCACGTTGACCGCGTCACCGGCACGGCCCTTCGCGGTCCGCGTGTGCCGGGGCGCCCGGGCGAGCGCCGGATGCCCCTCGATCGTGCCCTCCGCCGCGCCCGGCAGCGGCTCACCCGCCAGGCCGATCCCCGCCGCCAGGCAGAGCACGCAGAAGACAAGCACCGCGCTCACGACAGGTGCCGCGCGCAGTGCCGCGCACAGGACAGGCATCAGCAGGCCGGCCAGCCGCCGAGTCATCGCACGCCCTCCGAAGTCGAATCCGAGCCGATCGGGGGGGACGGTAGCCGCCGCCCCCGGGCCGGCTCAAGGCCAGCTCGCGAGGCGACAGAACAGCGGCGGCCCGCCATGGACTTTCTTGACCTGGTCACATGAACTGGTATGATTTTCCCATGAAGACCGTCATTCTCTCGACCTTCAAGTCACACTGCATCGCCCTCCTCAGAGAGGCGCAGCGCACGGCCGAACCGATCATCGTGACACGGCGCGGGCGACCACTGGCCCGCATCGAACCGGTCCGCGAGCCGGTGCCGAGCCGCCGGTTTGGCAGACAACGTGGCCGCATGCGGATCAAGGGCGACATCGTCCATGCCGACTTCTCGGCCGACTGGGAATCCGGATTGTGAGCCTGCTGCTCGACACGCACGTCTGGATCTGGACGCAGGAGCAGCCGGATGCCATCGGCACGAAGGCCAGATCGCTGCTGGAGACGACGACTGACGAACTGTGCGTGTCCGCGGTCTCCTCACTGGAGATCGCCCGGCTCGTCGCCGCAGGCATGCTGGAATTGAAAGGCAGCCTGGACCGCTGGGTGCGGACGGCGATCGATTCCCTGGAAGCCCGAAGCATCGACGTTGATCATCGCATCGCGATCGAGGCCTACAAGCTACCGGGCAGGTTCCACAAGGATCCGGCCGATCGCATGCTCGTCGCGACGGCACGGATCAACGAACTGACACTCGTGACCGCCGACGAGCGAATTCTCGCCTACAAGCCGGTGCGCACGCTCGATGCCCGCAGGTAGCCACCTGCCCACGCCGCGCAGGCGTGCAGACACCTGCTGGAGGGCCATTGTTGCCGCCCGCGTGCCCCGGTCCGGGCAGCCGCCCTACAGCCCGCGGCGGTAGCGGCGCTTGACGCGGCCGTTGCCCAGAACGGCGACGGCGGGGCGGGCGGCCGGCTGCTGGGGCGCGGCGACCTCGTGGGCAACGGCGGTGCGACTGGCCGTGGCCGTCGCGCCGCGCGACCGGCCACGCCGGCTCCGCCCCTCGCTGCCTCCCCTGCCCTGGCGGCCTCCCTGGTGTGCGGTCTGACGACCGGACGGATGGCCTCCCTGGCGACCGCTCTGGCGGCCTCCCCGGCCGCGGCCGCGTGACGACCGCTCCGTGCCGGCCTCGGTCTCGGTGACGTCGTCGTCGGCTCCGGCCGGCGGGGCGTTCCGCGGCGTGATCGGCCGCCGCAGCAGCCGTTCGATCGCCCGCAGCCGCGTCCGCTCCTCGGGATCACAGAAGCTCACGGCCTCTCCCGTCCGACCCGCCCGGCCGGTGCGACCGATGCGGTGGACGTAGGTCTCCGGCTCGTGCGGCAGTTCGAAGTTGACGACGTGCGAGACGTCGTCGACGTCGATCCCCCGGGCGGCGATGTCGGTGGCGATGAGCACCGGCGGCCGCGGGGCCTTGAAGGCCGCCAGGGCTCGCTCGCGCTGGTTCTGCGACTTGTTGCCGTGGATCGCCGCCGCGTCGATGCCCGCCTTGGCGAGGTCACGCTGCAGTTTGTCAGCCCCGTGCTTGGTGCGGGTGAACACGATCACGCGGTCCATCGGCGACTCGCGGAGCAGCGACACGAGCGCCGCCTTCTTGCCACTCTTGGCGACGTGGAACACCGACTGCTCCACCGTCTCGGCGGGGGTCGCCTGCGGCGCGGTCTGGACCTCCAGCGGGTCGCGGAGCATCGCGTCGGCGAGCCCGCGGACCTCGGCCGGCAGCGTGGCCGAGAAGAACAGCGTCTGCCGCTCCGTGGGGAGCATGCCCACGATCCGGCGCACATCGTGGATGAACCCCATGTCGAGCATCCGGTCCGCCTCGTCGAGGACGAGGAACTCGACCGAACGGATGTCGGCCAGCCGCTGGCCGACCAGGTCGAGGAGCCGGCCAGGCGTGGCCACGAGGACGTCCACCCCGCGGATCAGGGCGTCGGACTGGGGCCGCTGGCTGACGCCGCCGTAGACGACCACGCTCGTCAGCCCCGCATGCCGGCCGTAGGCCCGGAAACTGTCGTGGATCTGGCCGGCGAGTTCGCGGGTCGGGGCGAGGACCAGCGCCCGGCAGCGGCGCGGCGCCCGCTGCCGCGGGGTGGCGAGCATCCGCTCGATGAGCGGCAGGGCGAAGGCGGCCGTCTTGCCGGTGCCCGTCTGGGCACAGCCGAACAGGTCGCGGCCGGCGAGCACGTGGGGAATCGCCTTGGCCTGGATCGGCGTCGGCGTGGCATAGCCCTCGGCGGCGAGGGCCCGGAGCAGCGGCGAGGAAAGTCCGAGGTCGGTGAACGAAGTCATGAAAAAAGTCGCTTCTGAAAAAAGAGCACGAAAACACGCGCGGAAAGCGGAAGCAGGGCCACGATGGCACGGCGATCCCACGATGGATCACGGCCTGCCAAGCGAGAACCGCTGCGGGAGGCTGGCGGCTGGCCAATCGTCCCGGAACGTCGCTTCGAGAGATGCGATCGCGGCGGGCGCATGCCGACCAGAGGGTCGGGCGCCGGCCTTCATCGATTCCGAACTGAACGAAAGATTACCACGCATCCGGTGCCGAGGCAAGCGGAAAACCGCGGCCGCCGACCCGTGTCAGGAATCCGCGGCGGCCCGCTGCCGGACATGCCGGGGCTGGATGACGTCGGTGGCAAGGCCGACCCGCTGGAGCAGCAGGATCAGATAGTAGGTGACGTCGAACTCCCACCAGCGGTGCTGCACGCTGGCGCTGGCCGGATCGTGGTGGTGGTTGTTGTGCCAGCCCTCCCCCATCGCGACCAGGGCCACGAACCAGTTGTTGCGGCTGTCCTCGTCGGTGGCGTAGCTGCGATAGCCGAAGAGGTGGGTGAGCGAATTGACGCTCCACGTGATGTGCCAGACGAGCACCGTCCGCACGAACACGCCCCACACCAGCCAGCTCGCCGCCAACTGCCGCCCGTGGTTCCAGTCGCCGCCGGTCCAGCGACCGACGAGCAGGCCAGCCGCCGCGAACACCGCGGCATGGGCCAGGTAGATCGCGATGATCGCCCACGGCTGCCGTTCCAGGCCGCGGTAGTAGCCGTCGGCGAGGATGTCGCGGGCGTACTTTTCCAGAAACGCCGCGGACCGGCGGTGCGGCACCCGCTCGAACAGCCAGCCCATGTGCGCCCAGACGACACCGTCCCGCGGCGAGTGCGGATCGGGCTCCTCGTCGGAATGCCGATGATGCAGCCGGTGGTTGGCCACCCAACGGCACGGGGTGTCCTCCAGCGAGCAGAGCGCGATGGTCGCCAGCGTCCGCTCCAGCCAACGCGGCACGGTGAGGCTGCGATGGGAGAGCAGCCGGTGGTAGCAGAGGTTGATGCCCAGCGTGCCGAAAAAGTTCGTGCCGATCGCCGCCAGGATCACCCCCGACCAGCTGAAGCACCAGGGGACGACGGCCAGGCAGGCGAGCACGTGGACCGTCGCGATCGGGACGAGGTATTCCCAGTGCACGCCGTGCACCGAGACGGGACGAGAGCGGGCAATGGTGGCCACGAAGATGTGTCCCAGAGGATGACGAGAGGCCCCGAGCAAGAGAACGAATTATCCCGGCGCCGGTGACCGCCGCAATCAGGAAACCGGCGCCGGCCGTGAAACCCCGGTTCCCGGGATGCCGGCTGCACCGTCTGGGCAAGACTCGCGGTGCGACTGGACTGGTGCCGGCAGCCGCCCCGGAGAAGTCAGAGCATGTCCGCGGCCGGGCCCTGTCGGGCGATGCGGCCCGACTCGAGGAGCACCACCCAGCCGGCAGCCCGGCGGGCGAAGGCATGGTCGTGCGTCACCACGACCATCGTCTGCCCCGCCCGGGCCAGGCCCACGATCACGTCCAGCACCTCGGCCGACATCGCCGGATCGAGGGCGCTCGTCGGCTCATCGAACAGCATCACCTGCGGCTCCATCGCCAGCGCCCGGGCGATGGCCACCCGCTGCTGCTGACCGCCGGAGAGCGTGGCCGGCCGGGCGGCCGCGAACGCCCCGAGACCGACCCGCTCCAGCAACCCGCGGGCCGCCTCCCGGGCTTCGGGGCGGGATCGGCGGCACACCAGCCGCGGGGCCAGCGCCACGTTGTCGAGCACGGAGAGGTGCGGAAACAGGTTGAACTGCTGGAACACCATCCCCACGTCCCGGCGCAGTGCCTCGAGCGCGGCCGGCGAATGCCGCCCCGCCGCCAGCCGGTGGCCGGCGATCGCCAGGCTGCCGGCATCGAAGGTCTCCAGGCCGTTGAGGCAGCGGAGCAGCGTCGTCTTGCCGCTTCCCGACGGGCCGACGAGCGCCGTCACCGTGCCCGGCTCCCCGGCCAGCGACACGTCGTCGAGGACGCGGATGCCGGACCGGCTCTTCGACAGCGCGGCGACGGTGATCATCGACTGCGGCTCCGTGCGGCTCGGTTCATGTGCCGGTTCCCGCCGGCCGCTCCAGCCGGTGCTCGAACCAGCGCGACAGGACCGCCAGCGGCCAGCTCATCGCCAGGTAGAGCAGCGCGGTGACCGCGGCCAGTTCCACGATCCGGCCTGTGGACAGGGCGAGCACGCTGTACCGCTTCGTCAGCTCGATGACCGTGATGGCGGAGCAGACGCTGGTGTCCTTGAACAGGGCGATGAAGTCGCTCGTCACCGGCGGCATCACGATCCGCACCGCCTGCGGCACGACCACGTGCCACAGCGCCTGCCAGCGGGACATGCCCAGCGCCAGCGCGGCCTCGAACTGCCCCCCGGGGATCGCCTTGAGCCCGGCCCGGTAGATCTCCGACTCGTAGGCCGAATAGTTCAGGGCCAGCCCGGCGATCGCCGCCGCCAGCGCGGGCAGCGCCAGCCCGACTTTCGGCAGCAGAAAGAAGATCGCGTACAGCTGGAGGAGGAGCGGCGTGCCGCGCAGGAACTCGACGTAGGCGGCGAGCAGCGGCCGGAGGAACGGCGGTCCGTAGGTCCGTCCCACCGCCACCGCGAGGCCGATGATCACCGCCAGCGGAAACGCCGCACAGGATAGCAAGAGCGTCATGCCGGCCGAACGCAGCAGCAGCGGCAGGGTGTCGGCGACGAGCGCGGCCAGCGACCGCCGCGCCGCCGGCGGCACCTCGGTTGCATCGCGGAGCAGCAGCATCTGCTGCCGGCCGGCGAGGTCCCAGCGATCGTAGAGCGCCTTGAGCCGGCCGTCGGCGATCAGCCGGCCGAGGACGGCGTCGATCTCGGCCGCCAGCCGGGGCGTGTCGGGGGCGGTGAGCACGGTGTACGAGCCCCCGACGAACGGCCGTTCCACGCTGCGCAGCGCGGGAAACCGGTCGGCGTAGAAGGTGAATATGCAGTCGTCCATCATGACGGCGTCGAGCACGCCGCCGGCCAGCTGCTCGAGCGAATCGACCGTCCCGTCGTAGCCGACGATCTCGACATCCCAGCCGCTCTCCCGGACCGCGGCCTCCGCCGCCGAGCCGGTGAGCACACCCACCCGCCACGGGCCGGCGGGGCCCGGGCTTGTGAGCACCGCCAGCGTCTCGGGCGGCCCGTCGCGCCGGGCGACCAGTTGCAGGGCGTAGGCGAAGTAGGGACGCGAGCAGCGGTAGTCGCGCCGCCGCTGCGGCGTCAGTTCGATGCCGTTGATGACGCAGTCGGCCGTCCGGCCGAGCAGCAACGGCAGCCGATCCCACTGCCCCTGCTGGAACCGGGCCTTGACCCCGAGTTCGCCGGCGATGAGCGCCGCGAGATCGACCTCGAACCCGGTCAGCCGGGCCGGATCGTCGGGATCGACGAACACGTGTGGTCCGCCCCCCTCCTGGTCCGCGGCCCAGACGAGTTCACCACGGGCCCGGATCTCGTCGAGTTCGGCGGCACCGGCCGCGCCGCAGGCGATGACGGCGAGCACCAGCCCCCGGCCGACGCCCCTCATGGCCGCTCTCCGCGCAGCCGGCCGAGCCGGGCCGCCGGTTCACCGAGCGCCGCCGCCAACGCCTCCGCCTCGCGGCCGAGCCGGGCGCCGGTGTCGAGGTACTCGCGGGCCCGGACGGCGGCGGTCGCGAAGTCGTCGAGCAGCGGATCGACGAGCCCCGCTGCCGGCAGCCGGCCCACGAGCGCCGTGATGTCGCGGTCGAGCCCGCGCCGCACCACCGCGAACGCGATCCAGCGCAGCAGCAGTCCCCACAGCACCACCCAGATGACCGCGGCCTGCAAGCCCCCTTCACCCGCGTGGGGCCGTCCCAGCCAGAGGTGGCCGACGAAGAAATCCCAGCCCGCGCGGACGAGGACCAGGGCCAGCAGCGCGACGAAGGCGACCTCGCAGATCCAGTGAAGCGTCGGTCCGCCGGCGCGGCCGCGCCGGTCCGCCACGAGGGCCGCGATCCCGGCCCCGAGCCAGGCGCCTGTGCGGTCGAGGACCGCGGAGGTGGTGCGCTGCGCCGCGGCGGCGTCGCTCCGTGGCCGGCCGACGTGCGGTTCGCCCAACGTCGCGCCGGCCGCGAGCCCG
>JBIKKQ010000137.1:0-9424 GCA_044360305.1 Pirellulales bacterium | reverse complement strand
TGGCCGAGCCGGTCGGCTGGTGCGTGCCAGGCGAGCCCGGGCAGCCCGAGCCGGTCGTAGAGGTTGCCGACGATTCCCCCGCTGATCAGGCCGAGGGCGACGACCAGCCGCAGGTCGGCCCGGGTCGTTTCCCGGATGAGCATGGCAAGGATCCCGGCGAGCGCCAGCACCGAAACGCCTGCGAACAGCGTGCCCAGCCCCTGCCCCATGCCGAACAGGGCGCCCTCGTTGAGATTCGTCTGCAGGCGGAGGATTTGCGGCACGATCTCGATCGGCGGCGCCGTGCCCGGCATGCCGAGCCGGGCGAATATCCACGCCTTGCTGACGAGGTCGCTCGCCACCGCGGCCAGGGCCACGGCCGCGAACAGCAGCCAGCCGCCGCGATGAGGGGAAGTGGCCGCCATGTGTCCTGCCAGGCGGTCCCGGATCCGGCGACCGCGGACTAGCGGGGCTGGCGGGGCCTGAGCCCTCCCTGCTCCTGCTTCTCGGCACAGCGGATGCAGAGCGCGGCGAACGGGATCGCCTCCAGTCGCTTCTTGGAGATCACCCCCTCGCACTCCTCGCAGATGCCGAAGGTGCGCGAGCGGATCCGCTCCAGGGCCTCGTCGATCTGCTCGAGCGTCCCCTCCTCGCTCGCCATCAGGCTGAGCGTGAACTCCTGCTCGTAGGCATCGGAGCCGATGTCGGCCATGTGGATCGGCATGCTCGACAGGTCGCCGCTGGCCTCCGACCGCGTCTTGCGCAGCGCCGCGTCGGCCATCGTGGAGACGTCGCCGCGCAGCCGGGCCCGCATCGCCTCCAGCGCGGTCTTGAAGACCTTCATTTCCGCCGCTTTCATCGTCCGATCCCCGCCTGGTGAACGATCCGTGTCGTCGATCCGGAATGCTGCCAGACCGGCTAATCCTAAAGAATAGGCAGGCCGTTGCGGCCTGTCAAACTGGCAGTTTCCGTTCGGGCCGGTCGGCGGCCGGTGTCCTCCGGGCCGCAAATCTTGCTGCCGCGGTAAGTGTGACCTACCCTTGACCCCGACGGCGGACGCTTTTTTGGGCGTTCGCCACAGAGCCCCTGCTCGGTCTGCCGATGCCTAGGGGAACCCGGAGCCCCTGCCTTGGCCGTCGCCGCCCGCACCGAACTCGCCTTCCAGCAGTGCATAGACCCTGCCTGCGCGGCGACGTTCTCCGTGGACGAGGTGCTGACCGCCTGCCCGGCCTGCGGCAACCTCCTCGACGTCGAGTACGATTGGGACCGGCTCCGGCCGCCGAACTCGTTCGAGTTCTTCGAGCGCAAGTGGATGCGGCGCAGCGACCCGCTCGCCTTCAGCGGCGTGTGGCGGTTTCACGAACTGCTCCCCTACGCCCCGCGCGAGGCGGTGGTGACGATCGGCGAGGGGCAGACGATGTGCAGCCCCTCCGACGGCGTGGGGGGCTACGTGGGCGTCAACCCCGGCCGGCTGTTCCTCCAGTACGAGGGGCTCAACCCGTCGGGATCGTTCAAGGACAACGGGATGTCGGCGGCCTTCACCCACGCCCGGATGATCGGGGCCCGGCGTGCGGCCTGTGCCTCGACCGGCAACACGAGCGCGTCGCTGGCCGTGTACTGCGCCGTCACCCGGCTGATGCGCGGCATCATCTTCATCGGCTCCGGCAAGATCTCCTACGGCAAGCTCTCGCAGGCGCTCGACTACGGGGCGCTGACGATCCAGATCGCGGGCGACTTCGACGACGCCATGGCCCGGGTCAAGGAGGTCTCCGGCAAGCTCGGCATCTATCTCGTCAACAGCGTCAATCCCTTCCGGCTGGAGGGGCAGAAGACGATCATGTTCCGGGTGCTCGAGTCGCTCGGCTGGGAGGTGCCCGACTGGATCGTGGTGCCCGGCGGCAACCTCGGCAACTCCAGCGCCTTCGGCAAGGCGTTCGCCGAACTGCGGAAGCTCGGCCTCATCGACCGGGTGCCGCGGCTGGCGGTGATCAACGCCGCCGGCGCCAACACGCTCTACGAACTCCACGAGCGGCGCGGCCTACGCTGGCACGGCGGCCGGGCCGACCTCGCCCCCGCCTGCCACTACTACGACGAGCTCGACCGCGACCGGAAACGTGCCGACACGATCGCCTCGGCGATCGAGATCAATCGGCCCGTGAACCTCAACAAGTGCCTGCGGGCCCTGGAGGTCTGCGATGGCGTGGTCCGGCAGGTGAGCGAGCAGGAGATCCTCGACGCCAAGGCCCAGGTCGGGGCCGGCGGTCTGGGCTGCGAGCCGGCCAGCGCCGCCAGCGTGGCGGGAGCCCGGCAGCTCGTGGCCGAGGGGGTGATCGGCCGCGACGAGCGGGTGGTCTGCATCCTCACCGGCCACCAGCTCAAGGATCCGACCGCCACCGTCGCCTACCACACCACCGATCAGAAGCTGTTCAACGACGTCCTCGGCAGCCGCGGCGTCAGCCGGGCGAGTTTCGCCAACCGGGCCGTGAGCGTGGGCAACCGGGTCGAGGAGATCGTCCAGGCGATCGACCTCTACGGCTGATCGCGTATCCTGTCGGTCCGGCCCGATGGTAGGGTCGGTCCAAGACCGCGGCCCGCGGCCCGCGGCCCCCCTTCCCCGCCCGGAGGTCCTTCCGTGTCAGCCAGTCCGCTTCGTCTCGTCGTTCATGGTGCCGCCGGTCGCATGGGGCAGCGGGTGATCGCCTGTGCGGCGGCCGACACTCCTCCGTGGACGCTGGTGGCGGCGATCGAGCGGGCCGGTCATCCCCGGGCCGGCGCCGACGCCGGCACGCTCGCCGGCCTCGGCCCGGCGGGGGTGGCGGTGGCCGACGGTTGGACCGTGCCGGCCGACGTGGTCATCGACTTCTCGCTCCCCGAGGCGGTGTCGGGGATCGTGGCCGCCTGCGTGGCCCGCAACCTGCCGCTGGTGGTGGCGACGACCGGCCTCGAGGACCGCGAGCGCCGGGCGATCGCCGAGGCGGCCAGATCGATCCCGATCCTCCAGTCGCCGAGCATGAGCCTGGCCGTGAACATCGCCATGGACCTCGTGGGCCGGGCCGGGGCGCTGCTCGCCCGGGTCGGCGGCCGGACCGACGTCGAGATCATCGAGTGCCACCATCGCCACAAGGAGGACTCGCCGAGCGGCACCGCCCTGAAGTTCGGCGCCATCGTCCGCGAGCAGATGGGGCAGGCCCGGGAGATGCACGGCCGGTCGGGCCGGCCCGGCGCCCGTCCCGCCGACGAGATCGGCTACCACGCCGTCCGGGCGGGAGACAATCCGGGCGAGCACACGATCCTGTTCGGGATGGAGGGGGAGTCGCTCGCGCTCAACGTTCGGGCGACGAGCCGCGACTGCTATGCCCGGGGGGCGCTGGCCGCCGCCCGGTTCCTCGTCGGCCGGCCGGCGGGCCTGTATTCGATGCGCGACGTGCTCGGCCTCACCTGACGCGGGCTGCGCGGCAACCGCGGTCCGTCCCGATCGACCCATGCCGACGTTCAGGGCCACCGGTCAGGCTGCGGTAGAATGAAGGGCGGCGAGTTCGGCCGTTTCAGCATCGGCCCGTTCCTCGTGGTGCCAGATTGTCATGAACATCGGTGACCTTCGCTTTCCCACCGCTGCCGAGGTGACCGCCGAGGAGGCGGCCCGCTTTCGTGCGGCGTCACCCGCCGAGCGGATGCGGGCGATTCGTTCCACGCTTGCCGCCGGCGCGGCGTTCATCGCCCGATCGCCACAGCGGGCGTTCATCGAGGCCTACCGGCAGCGGCAGGAGGATCTGGCCCGCGACTCGATCAACAGTTTCGTGAGCCGACATGCCGGAAGCCCCCATGCCGGAAACTCCTGAGCCGCTGGCCGGCGATCTCATAACGGCCGTCGAGACGCTGGGCGCGGTGTTCGCGGAGCGGGGCGTCCGCTACGCGCTGCTGGGGGGGCTGGCGACCATGCTTCGCGGGCGACCGCGGTTCACGCAGGACATCGACGTCCTTCTCGACGTGCCGCAGGTCGTGTTGCCGGGCCTCCTTGACGATCTCATCCAGCGCGGATTCACGCTCGACCGCGACGTGGTCATCCGGGAATTCCTGCGGCATCACATGACGAGTTTTCGCTACGGCGTGGTCCGGATCGATTGGTTGAAGCCGGTGCTCCCGCTCTACACGCATGCACTCGCGTCGGCGACGGCTCTCCCCTGGACCACGGGCCACTCCCTGCGGGTACTCGCGCCGGAGGGGCTCATCGTCACGAAGATGGTGGCCTTTCGGCCGCAGGACCAGGAAGACATTCGCACGCTGCTGGCGGCGAATCGCGCCGACATCGACGTCGCCCTCATCCGCCGGGAATGGGCCACGGTGGCCGCGGGCGAGGACGAGCGGACGGCCTGGCTGGAGGCGGAACTGTCCGTGGTCGAGCGTCCGCCCGGTTGACCGTCGCGCGGCGGGCTGATCGTGGTCGCGGCGGCTGTCGTCGCACCGACGGCGCCGCGTTCCGATGCGCCGGCGTGCAGGATGCGCCGGGAGTCGCTACCATCCGGCATGCCCGTCTTCGACTATTCGTTCACCGTCGCCGCGCCGCTGGAGGCGGTTCGCGAGTTTCACCGCGACACCTCCGCCCTGCGCCGGCTCACACCCCCGCCGACAATCGTGCGGATCCATTCGGTCGAACCGCTGGCGGAGGGTTCGGTGAGCCGGTTCACGCTCTGGGTGGGTCCGTTGCCGCTGCGCTGGAAGGCGGTGCACCGCAATGTCTCCGACCGCGGCTTCACCGACGTCCAGGCCGAGGGGCCGGCGCGGCGTTGGGAGCACACCCACACGTTCGTGCCGCTCGGCCCCGACCTGACCGAGATCCGCGAGCACATCGAATACGAGCACAAGCCGGGCCTCTGGGGGCTGGTGACCCGGATCCTGTTCTCGTGGCCCAATCTCCGCTTCATGTTCGCCTACCGCTGCTGGGCGACGCGGCGCGGCCTGTGCCGGCCGGCTGGAACGTGAACTGGACGATCCCTTGGCCGTCGATGACCCGCAGCGGCGGATCGTGTCGCGGGCGGAAACCGGCGGCCGTGAGTGCCGCCACGATGTCGCCCACGCGATGACGATCGACCGCGACGAGCACGTTTTCCCCCTGGGCGGGTTGACGGCGCGATGCATTGGTGCGCAGGGCTGTAAACCGGGTTGTATCCACAGGACAAATCGCGAAAAGCTGCCGGCCTGGGTCGATACGTGCCGATCGAGCGGTGTTTTGGTGGGACCGTGCGCCGGAGCGGCGTGCGACGAGCGCGTCGGCGATGATTTCCTCGCGGCCCTACGCTACGCCCCAGAGGCGGCGATCGGGGTCGTACGTCAGTTCGCGGCCCACGTCGTCAGGGCGTTGGGTGGTGTGCACGAATTCGATGTGGCCGTAGTCTCCGCAGTCAACCACTGGTCTCCGGCCGGAGGTCATGATGGTGATCCAGTTGATCGGCACGTGCGAAATCACTCCGGCATCGCAGAGACCGGTCTCGAGGCTGATGGAGTTGAACTCCGGAGGCGTCAGCCTTGTCGTGAGAGGAGTGTCAAACTAAACTAAGTTTGGTTCAGCGGACTCCGGGAGACTGTACCGTGGCAAACGTCATCAATATCCACGAGGCGAAGACGCACCTCTCCCGGATCGTCGAGGAGGCGGCGGCGGGTCGTGAAGTGATCATCGCGAAGGCCGGTCGCAAGGTTGCCAAACTCGTGCCCCTGGAGCCCGTTGGCAAGCCCAAGAAGCTCGGCGGGCTCAAAGGGCGTGTCCGAGTACCCGACGATTTCAACGCGCCGCTCGACGCTCGCGTGCTCGCAGCGTTCGAGGGGCGGTCGTGAGCAGGATCCTGCTCGACACGCATCTGTTGCTCTGGGCGGTCGCCGAACCCCGCAAGTTGCCGCCCGCGGCGCGCAAGCGAATCGATGTGGCCGAGGTTTTCGTAAGCGCCGCTTCGATCTGGGAGGTGAGCATCAAGGCGGCGCTCGGCAAGCTGGCCGCCGATCCGGCCGAACTGCTGGCGGAGATCGAGCCTGCGGGATTCAGGATGTTGCCGGTGACCGGCGAGCATGCCGCCGCCGTGGCGCGACTGCCCCGGGTGCACGCCGACCCCTTCGATCGGATGCTCGTCGCCCAGGCAAAGACGGAACCACTCCTCCTGCTCACGAATGATTTGGCGCTCACCGCGTACGGAGAGTGTGTCGAGTTGGTCGTGTCGAAGCCGCGACGGGCCGACTGAGAGCCACTGTCGGCATGCGGCACGTCGATAAACCGGCTCACGTCCCGGATTTTCCGGGAGTCGCACTCGATGGCGTCGGCTTCGCGGATCAACGGTTCGAGGCCGCGGAGTCGGTACTGCCGGCAGAGCGATCGGATAGCGCCGCGATCGGCATGGCCGCTGTCGATCACGGCCGGAAACCGTTCGCCGAAGTTGACGATCTGAACCAGTCCGAACGGGCCGCTAATGTCGATCACGCCACCCAGCGGATCCTGCCCGTCCGGCTCCCGGACCGAGACTTCGTAGCCGGCCTCACGCAGCCCTTCGGCCACGGAGCCGAGGTCGCAGATGGCGACGTTCACGCCCAGATCGATGTCTTCCGTATGGCGGACGTACCGGTGGGCAGCGAGAGCCGATGCGCCGATCAGCACCGCATGAATGCCGCGGCCCGCGAGGCGGGAGGCGATCCGCTCAGCGGCCGCGAGCAGCGCGTCCGGATTCGTCATGAACCTGCTCCGCTCGGGGGCTCGGCCGAAGTCCTGCGAGCCTGTCTCTCAGGCCCGTGGACCGCCCATCGACCAGGGCGAGCTCGTCCAGGCATCTGACAAGGGCGACGTCTTCCAGGCATCGCCCGATGAGCTGCCCGTGATCGACACTCACAGCCTCTGATCGGTGCCGGACGCGAGGCATCAAGGCCCCGGACGGGCGACCCGGGAGACGGTCTGCGCCGAGGCGAGAAACTCGCCACTCCGGGGGGGAGGGCAGCCGTTCCGGGTGCCGCTGATCGGGTGCCGGAAAACGCGGCACCAGCCTCACCAGCCGCTCATCGGCTCGGAACTGCCTGTGGACATGGTTGCGGAAGAGCCATTGACCGGGCTATTCTTCGGCCGACCGTCGCCGCCCGCGCCGCGCTCGCCGCCTGACGGAAGAACCGATTATTTCAACGGGCTGCTAGGAAACTACAAACAACAACAAGGAGAAAGCATCAAGATGAGCCTTTCCCCCCGGCGATCCCCGCATTTCTGGACGCTTGTAGCGGCAATCGTGCTCACCCTGGAGGTTCCGAGCATGTGTGAGGCAGGCGAACCCGCCACCCGCGCCGCGCCCGCCGCCGTTGCCCCGCTCAGAATCGGGTCGCGTCGCGAGCTCTTCACGGACCGAGTCCTGATCGAAGACATGAAGGGCACGGAGCTGCGGCTCCATTCGCCTCAGCGGAAGGAGACGGCGATCCTCTGGGATCAGCCCTGGGAAGGAGCTCATACGGGGTATGTGACGGTGTTGGAGGATAAAGACCATCCGAAAGACAGCCCTCAATTCCTCATGTATTACCGGGGCTGGCCCAGTTGGTTCGACAAAGACGGAAAGGCCATCCGTGGCCGGGAGGTGACCTGCGTCGCGTTCAGTGAGGATGGTATTCGCTGGATCAAGCCGTCCTTGACCTTGTATGAATTTACGGACCAAAAGTCCGGCTCAAGAGTCCGCACGAACAATATTGTGCTTCCGCCTGACGATCCCGCGGCGAGTCACAACTTCACGCCGTTCATCGACACCCGTCCCGGCGTCCCGGCTTCAGAGCGATTCAAAGCCCTCACCGGATCTTTCAAAGATGGAAGACCATTCTGGGGCTACGTATCGGGGGACGGCATCCACTGGAGGAAGATCTCCAAGGAGCCTCTGCTCAACAAGAAGAACTGGCCGCTGCGCTCGGACGGATGCTCCATCCCTTGTTTCTGGTCCGATTCCGATAAATGCTACTTTGCGTATTTTCGCATCTGGATCGACCACAACAAGCAACCCATGGCCGCTCCCGGTGCTGGCAATGATGAAAAGGGGTGGCGGTGGTTCGGTCGGGCCCGATCCGAAGACTTCATCCATTGGAAAGACGTCGAGCCGATCAGTTGCGGCGACGCGCCGGTGGAGGAACATCTCTACGCAAGCGAGGTGCAGCCGTACTTCCGGGCGCCGCATCTCCTCCTGTCGTTTCCCTGCCGAATGGTTTATAGAAAAGCATTGAGCGATGCAGAGCTCGATACACTCAAGGTAGGCCCGGATAACAGACAAAATGTGAACGACGGCGCCTTCATGACGTCCCGGGACGGGCTTCACTTCGAAAGGACCTTCATGGAATCCTTCCTGCGCCCCGGGCTCGACCGGAGGAGCTGGAGCGGACGGAATAACTACGCCGCCTGCGGGGTTCTCTCTACCGGGCCGGAAGAATTGTCCCTGTATTACACCCAGGGCATGGACCAGCTGACCGAACCGAGCAGAGCTCATCTTGTGAGGTGCACGCTGCGCACCGACGGGTTTGTCTCCGTTCATGCTCCGTATCGGGGGGGCGAGCTATTGACGAAGCCCCTGATATTCGAGGGCAACTCTCTGGAGATCAACTACGCCACCTCTGCGTTAGGAGAAGTGCGCATCGAGGTGCAGAGCGATGAAGGCCGGCCAATCGAAGGGTTCACCCTTTCCCAATGTGATGCAATCTTCGGCGACCAGATTTCACGTACCGTGACATGGGGCGGTAACGCCGATGTGTCAAAAATCAGCGGAAAACCCATAAAGCTCAGATTTGTTTTGAAGGATGTGGACCTCTACAGCTTCCGGTTTGACCAATGACCAAAGAAACGACCACCAACAACAGGTTCCTCAGCAGAATCTGTGGGTAAAAACGGGCCTGGCAAAGGCCGACCAAGGCCGCGGCGGGCCAGAGGATCACGGGCCTGAGCCAGCCGACGACGCCGGGCGCCTCGACCGCCGCGGAGGCGAGGACGCGGACGGCCGCGTCGATGCCAAGCGCCTGTCGCCAGCGTTCCACGCTCGCCTGAAACCGCCCGTCGGCGAGCGGCTCCCCGCGGGCCACCATCCGGCGGGTGAGCCAGTAGCCGATCGTCATGCGGCCGGCGGCGAGGAGGGCGCCGGCGAGCCAGACGCCGGCGATCGCCGGCAGCCAGGGGCGGAGATGGTCGAGCGCGGCGGAGGCGGAGGCGGACACGGTGGCAAAGGACTCGCGTGCCGCGGGCCGCGCGGCGGCAGTCGCGAGGTGCGGCGGCAGGACGATCGTCGGAGCGTGTGCGGCGGATGCAGGGTCTGCGGCACCATCGCGGGCGGACCGGGAGGCAGTCGCAGAGGCGGCATCGCTTGTGGCCTCTACGGCGGCAGGATTCACGCCCGGCTCGACGACCGCGAACGTGGCGACGGCGGCAACCGGCAGCGCGACGAGGGCCGCGGCGGCGAGCAGA
>JBIKKQ010000320.1:0-2509 GCA_044360305.1 Pirellulales bacterium | reverse complement strand
CGCGGGGTTTCCGCCGCCGCGTCGCGCACCGCGAACCAAAATTGCGACCTGGCGCTAGGGGTCTATCGCGCTCCTGCCCCCCGCATCGATCTGGCCCAGGAAGGAACCATGGGATCGATGCAGGCTTGGCAGGCTCGATGCCTCAAGGGCCGATGGCCCATCAGCGGCGAATGTCCAAAGAATACCGAATCCAGATTCCGCTGGGGAGTGCGAAGATGTAGCGCTTGTCAAATTTCTTCTGAACAAGGCTCGTCACGGGATCCCTCCAATATGTCCGTCTCCGCCGAGATCATCGCCCACATGCAGAGCCGCGTGGCCAATGCCTGTGTCACCGCATCTGCGCTTCGAGGCTCGAAGGAAGGCACAATCGATGCAGTGCGTTGCTTTCTCCGAGAACTCAAGTTGGAAAATCTAAAGGCGATAACGTCGCCAGACTTCGAGCGCTTGCATACCAAGTTAGTCAAAAGACTCACAAAACACCTGAGTAAAAATGGGTTATCGGCAGAATATGGTCGTTGTGCGAAGGCTATAAATTTGTTTCTGCGCGACGCAACCTGCCATCATCACCTTCGACACGTTTACGAGTTGGGCCTCCTTGAGCCTCTTCTGCATATTCCGGTTGATGAAAAGGTCGCATATGAACTTCAAAGCTTAAGCGCGCCTGAGACGCTGCCACGCTGGACTGGCGTTAAGTATCTGACCGAAGTGAATTACAAAATATATCAGGGACGCGCCCAGGAGATCGCGACAAAGCGTAATACCTTTCGAGTTTTTCTAGATGACGAATTTTGGTCGCGGCCGATATCCGACCGCCTAACAGGCTGCTGAAAATCGATGGCGGTCTGGCACCTGGTTATGATTCCCTTGTCCCAGCTGGATTGGAGGGACGATGCGGGGAAATGACGCTGCGGCTGGATCGCTGTTCAGCTACGTTGATATCGAGAAGCGGGTTCGCCCGGATCACCCGCTGCGGGTGATCCGGGAGATGGTGAATGCGACTCTGAGGGCGATGTCGCGCGAGTTCGACGCGCTGTATTCGCCGGTTGGCCGGGAGTCGATCCCGCCCGAGCGGTTGCTGCGAGCACTGCTGTTGCAGGCGTTCTACTCGATCCGCTCGGAGCGCCAGTTGGTCGAGCGCATCGAGTTCGACCTGTTGTTCCGCTGGTTCGTCGGCCTTGGCGTCGATGATCCTGTCTGGGACGCGACCAGTTTCACCAAGAACCGCGACCGGCTGCTGGCCGGTGAGATCGCGGCACGCTTCCTCGCCACCGTGCTGGCACAGCCGCAGGTCAAGGCGCTGCTGTCGAGCGAGCATTTCTCCGTTGACGGCACGCTGCTGGAGGCATGGGCCAGCACCAAGAGCTTCCGGCCGAAGGACGGCTCGGGCCCGCCGCCCGATGCGGGGCGCAACGGCGAGCAGGATTTCCACGGCCAGGCGCGCCGCAACGAGACGCATGCCTCGACCACCGATGCGGATGCCCGGCTCTATAAGAAGGGAGCCGGCAAGGAGGCCAGGCTGTGCTTCATGGGCCACGCGCTGATGGAGAACCGCAACGGGCTGATCGTGGGCGCGGTTGCGACCCGCGCCTCGGGGCATGCCGAGCGGCTGGCGGCACAGCACCTGATCGAAGCGCACGCCGGCTATGGGCGGCGCGTCACGCTCGGCGGCGACAAGGGCTTCGACACGCGGGACTTCGTCGCCGAGATGCGCGAACTCAACGTCACGCCGCATGTGGCACAGAATGACCGCGGGCGGCGCTCGGCCATCGACGGCCGCACCACGCACCACCCCGGCTATGCGGTCAGCTTGCGCATCCGCAAGCGCATCGAGGAAGCTTTCGGCTGGGCCAAGACGGTCGCTGGCCTGCGCAAGGCGCGCCACCGCGGCCTGCCGAAGATCGACTGGCAGTTCACCTTCGCCATGGCCGCCTACAACTTGGTCCGGTTGCCCAAGCTGCTGGCCGCCGCCGCATGACACCCGGACTCCGTCCAAAAGCAGTGAACTGGAGCCAAATCGAGCCCGCACGGACCGCCACAGACGACGCCGGGAATGCAAAAGCACCCTGCCCAACCAAACCCGGGCAAAGCGCGAACCCATTTCAGCAGCCTGCTAAAGCAGGTGGTTTTGGTCAAATGACGTCACACTACCCGTTGCGACGTTAGCCCGTAGTGCACAGCCAAAACCCCGAGGGACACCACGAGCATGCCCTGGGCCTGGGCATGTCCAACGGTACGACCGCCCCACCCATGGCGACGTGCCCACTCGGTGATTGAATACTCCAGCCCGACCACGTGCCAGACGCACGACGCGCCAGCGCTGTTGAAGCCGCCCAGGATTCCCATGGCCTCGGCCACGCGGCGCCGGCCGATGTGCTGCTGCTCGGTGACGGAATCGCCGCTGCCACCGGGAATGCGCAGCATCGACATGCCGCGCAGCGCGTCGAGGGAGGCAACGCGAAAGTGCCGCCGAAACATGGCACCCGCGTCGTGCATCTCCTCAGTGATGGTG
>JBIKKQ010000087.1:0-14619 GCA_044360305.1 Pirellulales bacterium | reverse complement strand
GGGACTCGCAGCCGCCGGCCAGCGGCCCGAGCCGTCGACGAGGACGACCTCCCGCGACCGGCGCGGCAGCAGCCACGCCACCAGCAGGCCCAGACCGATGGCCGCCAGGATCGTCGGCCAACGGCCGGCGAGTCGGGCGGCGATCGAGGCACGCTTCTCGTTCATGGGTCGGGTTCTCCGCGCGACTGCGGTCAAACGGTCCGGCAGCCGATCAGGGCCGCTTCTGGAGCACCGTGCACGAGTAGGGCATCTCCTCGCGCTTGCAGATCCCGATCACCGTGAGTGGGAACCGGAACTGCACCTCCTGGTCGGCCCTGATCTGGACCCGCTGGTTGCCCGGATTGCGGATCGCCGCCTCGTGCAGGATGGCGACGATCTGCTCCTCGGAGTAATCCCGGCCGGCGACGTTGAACGTGCCGTCTCGCGTGATGTTCACCACCACCTCCTGGGCGCCCGCCGCGATCGGTTGGGCCTGGAGAACCTCCGCCAGGTTGATCGACACGAGCTTCTCCTCCTCGTCGAACCGGGTGGCGACGAGGAAGAAGATGAGGAGCAGGAACACGACGTCGATCATCGACGTCAGGTTCAGCTCTCCCTCCTGGTCCGCGGCTGGCATGCGCATGGAATCGGGCTCCTGGTTTCGGTTCGACGGATCTGCCGGGGACGTTCGCCGACGGCGAGGATCTCAGCGGGCCCCTCTGCCGGCCGCCGCCTGCTCCATCCGGCCCAGGCTCGGCAGCAACCGCAGCAGCACGCTGTCCATTTCCACCACGTAGCGGTCTATACGGGCGTTGAGGTAGGCGAGCACCAGCATGCAGGGCACCGCGATCGTGAGACCGATGGCGGTGGTGAGCAGCGCCAGGTAGATGCCCTTGGCAAGCATTTCCGCCTTGCCGAGCCCCGCCTGGCTGGCGACTTGAAAGGCGAAGATCATGCCGACCACGGTGCCGAACAGGCCCACGAGGGGCCCGACGTTGGCCATCACCGACAACGGACGCTGCTTGGCCCTGAGCACGAGCACCTCGCGTGCCATCGAGTCCTCGATCCCCTTCTCGACCTCGGCCAGCGGCCTGCCGGCGCGGAGCATGGCGTCGCGCAGCACCCGGCCGAGCGGGGAATCGGACGCCTCCGCCAGCGCCCGCAGGTTGTCGGGCGTGTCGCGGCCCGCCTGCACCATCTGGTCGAGCTGGGTGACCAGCGCGGTCGGCATCATCTTCTCCCGCCGCAGGTTGAACAGCCGCTCCAGCCCCACGGTCAGCGAGATCATCGAGAACACGAAGAGCACGAGGTAGAAAAACACGCCGATCCAGTCGTTGAGGGTGCGGGGCGCCTGGAACACCTCATCCCCCAGGCTGCGCGGCTGCTCGACGGCCGGGGCGGCGGGCTGCGCGGCGGGCTGGGCCGCGGGCCCCGGCGGCTGGGCCGCGGGCCCCGGCGGCTGGGCCGGCAGGCTCCCGGCGCCCGCGACGGCGATCAACAGGCCGGACAGGATGGTCAGGCTCCGGCGACGAGCCGGAGTGTCGGGGGAAAAACGGCGGAGATTCATCGCGTTCTGCTCCTCGTTGGGACCACGCTCGCGCGGTCGAACACCGATTGCGGCAATCATTTCCTCAGCTCCTGGATGAGTCGCGTCGCATCAGCCGCGCGGGCGTGCTGCGGATACTTCTGCAGCAGCGTTTCGAAGGCCGCGATCGCCTTGGCCTTGTCCCCGAGTTCCATCAGGCAGCGGCCGGTTTCGAACTGCGCCAGCCCCTGCCACTCCGGATACGGGTAGCCGACGGTGACGGCAAGGAAGTCCTCGATTGCGTCGGCATATTTCTTCCGCGCGAAGTCGATCTCGCCCGCCATGAAGCGGGCCTTGGCACCGGTCTCCGACTCGGTCTGCCGGGTCACTTCCTCGAACAGCGCGACCGCCTTGTCGAGCTGGTTCTGGTTCTGCAGCGCGACCGCGAGGCCGTAGCGGGCTTCCGCCGCCTGCTCGAACTTGGGAAACGCCGCCAGCAGCGCCGCAAAGTGCGCCTGGCTGGCGGGCCAGTTCTTCAGGTTGCCGGCGCAGGCGCCTGCCCGGTAGAGGGCGCGGGCGAGGTACTTGTCCACCTTGTCGGCGGCCGTCTTCTCGAACAGCGGCTGCGCCTCCTGGAACTTCCCCTGCTCGAACAGGCTCTCGGCGGCCAGATAGCGGGCCGCCGGCGTCAGTGCCCCACGGGGGAACTCGGCGACCTCCGCGAGCAGCACCCGGGAGGCCTCCGCGAAGTTCTTCTGCCGATAACGGACGTCTCCCAGCTTGTACTGGATCTTCTCCTTCAGATTCGGGTCCCCGGCCGCAGCCAGGCCCGCCGCGTAGGCCGCGGCGGCCAGCTCCAGCGACTTCTGCCTGGCCGTATCGTCCGCTCCAGACGCCGCCTCCTCGCGGCCGCGGCCGACGTGGAAGAACGCCTCCGCCGCCAGCGGACTGGCGGGATGGTCGGCCGTCAGCGCCGCGAAGGCGGCCGTCGCCTCGATGATCTTCTGCTGCGCCAGCCACTCGTGGCCGATCTCGTAGCGGATGCGGTCGGCGTTCTTGGAGGCCTTGTCGGCCTTCAGGATCGCGTCGAGTTCCGCCTGGGCCTCGGCCGGCTTCTTTTGACCGATCCGGCACATCGCCAGCGAGTATCGGGCGTCAAGCGTCTCGGCTGCCGGCGGGTTCGTGGCGAGAAATGCCCTGAGGTCTTCGGCCGCCGGATCGAACTGCCCGAGTTGCTGCCGGACGACGCCGCGCAGAAACAGGCCGCTCGCCTTGAGCGCGGCGTCGACGGGCCCGGCCAGCAGTTTGTCGAGTTCGGCGGCCGACTTGGCATGCTCCCCCTTCGCCTCGTATGCCGCCGCGAGACCATAGCGGGCAGCCGGGGCGACCCCGGAGGCCGAAAAGGTGCGCGTCACCTCGTCGAACCGCTTGATGGCGGCGTCGAGATCCCTGCCGTCACGGGCCAGTTCGCCCAGTTGCAGGATCGCCGTCGGTCGCAACGCCGAGCCTGGAAACCTGGCGAGCAACTGCTCGAGCCGTTTGCCGGCCGCGGCCGCCTGGCCGGCCGCCCGCTCCGACTGGGCGGCCTCGAACAGAACCTCGTCCGCCCGGCCCCGGTCGGGCTTGGCGGCGAGGGACTTCTCGAAGGCCGCGACCGCCTCGGCGTGCCGCCCCTGCCGGGCCTCGCCCCGTCCGATCAGCTGGTGCGCCTCGGCCGCCGTCTCCGGATCGGAGAACGTCGCCACGCGGCCGGAGAGGAACGCTACCGCGTCGGCGGGCTTGCCCCCCTCGAGCAGGCACCAGCCCACCCGGACCGCCGACCGGGGAACCCGGTCATGCCCGGGATGGGCGTCGATCAGTTGCCGGTACAGCGACTCCGCCTTCGCCCTTTGGGCGGCATCCTTCTGTCCGTCCCCGCGGAGCGTCGCCTCCGCGGCGATGAACAGCACGAGCGGCCGCAGCGGATTGGCGGGGTCTTTGCGCCGCTCCAGAAACTTCTCGGCCCGCTGTCGCGCCGCGGCAAAATCCTCCGCTCCGAGCGGCACGAGCGCCGCCATGTATTCGGCCTCCGGACCGAGCGGATGGTCGGGATGCTTTTCCGCGATCGCCGCGTACGCCGCGCCACTCTCGGACCTGCGGGCCGGGATCTCATACAGGGCATCGGCCCTGGCCATCGCCAGGTAAGAAGCCAGGCTCGTCGCGGTCAGTTTCTGGACCACGGGGTCGAGGACGGCGATGGCCTCGGCCGCCTTCCCCTGCTTGATGAGCGACCGCCCCAGCCAGTACGCCGCCTCAGCCTGTTCCTCGGCCGTGGCGGCCGGATCGGCCGCGGCGGCCCGCAGGGACGGCTCGGACTCCGCGTGCTTTCCCGTCTCGACCAGGTTCTTGCCGGCGCCGATCAGGGCCGCGACCTTGTAGCTGCTCTTGGGGAAAGTCTTCGGCAGGGCCACGAAGATCGGGACGGCCTCCGCCTTCTTCCCCTGCTCCACGCGGCACTGCCCCTGCCGCAGCATGGCGAAGTCGGCGAGTTCGAAGTCCTTGCGGCCGGCCACGTCGGCGAACTTCGGCTCGGCCTCGGCGAACTTGCCCAACTCGTACAGGCACACGCCCAGCCGCAGCCGCACCTCGGTCGCCAGCGGCTGGCCGGCGAGCCTGGGATTTCCGAGGAACTTCTCGTAGGTGGCCGCCGCCTCTGCGAACTTCGACAATTCCTGCTGGGCGACGCCCATCGCATAGACGGCGTCGGCGACCTGCGGACTTTCGGGATGCTTCGCAACCAGGACGGAATAGGCCTCGATGGCCCCGGCGACGTCGCCGGCCGCATACAGCGACTCGGCCCGCAGGTAGGCCGCCTTGGCCGCGAGCGGCCCGGCGGGGAACTTTTGTAGCACCGCGGCGAACTCCGCCGCCGCGGTCTTCCATTCCGCGGGTTTTTTCCCCTCGCGGGCCAACTGGTAGCGGGCCATGCCGAGGTTGAAGGCCACCCCTTCAGCATTCTCGAACGTGGGAAACTTCTTCCCCACCGCCGTGAACGTCTGGATCGCCTCGGCGAACTTCCGCGTCTGCAACTGGCAGATGCCCAGATAGTACGTCGCCTTGGCGACCCGCTCGTCGGCCGGGTGGTCCTTGAGAAAGGCCGTCCAGCGGACCAAGGCCTTGTCGTAGAAACCGTTGTTCTGCAGGGCTGCCGTGGTGTTGAAGTCCCGGACCGCGGCCGCCTCGTGGTCTTCCGCCGCGAGCGGGAACGCGGCCGACATGGCGGCCGCTAGGCAGATCGCGCGGGCCGACCGCGGCCACCAGCGTCCCCCCTTGGGCACGCGACTGGAACGCACGAACGCGAACGCCGAACGCAATGCCAACATCGCGATTCCTCGGAGCGGCGGGGAGGGATTCGGCCGGGGGTGGGCACCAGAACTCGTCTAGATATAGTTCCGGGAATCCCCCGATGCAAAAACGGGGGTGGCTGGGCTGGGAGCCAATATCCGGGCATCGGACCGCAGCGGCCGTGGCCGGATCAGGCCACCCGCCGCGCCGCGGAGCGGACGGCCGCGGCCGCCGCATCAACTTCCCGGGCGAGGGCGGCGTAGTCCTCCGCCCCGTGGGAGTCCGGCGCGTAGTCGAAGATCGACTGGCCGAAACTGGGCGCCTCCGCGAGCCGCACGTTGCGCCGGATCCGCGCGGCGAACAGCCGGCCACCGCACCAGGCGGGATGGCCCGCCGACGCCGCGGAGAGGAATTCGCCCACGTCCCGCGCCACTTCCGTGGCCAGCTTGGTGCTCCCCTCGTACATGCAGAGCACCACGCCGAGCAGCCGCAGCGCCGGATTGACCCGCTCGGCCACCAGTTCGATCGTTTCCAGCAGCTTGCTCAGGCCGTGCAGCGCGAGGAAATGCGGCTGCAGGGGGAGCAGCACCTCGCCGACCGCGGCCATCGCGTTGAGCGACAGCAGGCCGAGGGACGGCGGGCAGTCGATCACGATGGCGTCGAAGGCGTCGGCAACGGCCGGGTCACCCTGACAGCGCGGGTCGGCCGCCAACCGCTCGCGGAGGATCGATTCCCGGCCGGCGACGCCCGCCAGGGCCAGTTCGGCCGCCGACAGGTCGATGTGCGAGGGGACGAGGCAGAGCCGGTCGGTGACCGGCACCGTCGCGGCCTCCAGTGGCTGCCCGCCGGCCAACAGATCGAACGCGGAGAACCCGCCGGCCGCCGGCTGGACGCCGAGGTGGAGCGTGGCATGGGCCTGCGGGTCGAGGTCGATCAGGCAGACCCTCTGCCCGAGCCGCGACAGCCCCACGGCGAGATTCACCGCCGTGGTGGTCTTGCCCACCCCGCCCTTCTGGTTCGCGACGGCGATCGAACGCATCACCTGGGATCCTCCATGCCCGACGAGTGGCAGAGGATAGGGGGCGCCGGCGGCGGACCAAAGCCCGATTTGCCGCGGGAAACCCGGGCTCCGTCAGGGAGCGGGGGGCGGATCTGCCGGCTTCGCCACCATTTCCACCCACCGCCCGAGGCCGGCGCCGAACCGACCGAGGGCCACTCGGCCCGGTCGGCCGACGACCGTCATCCACCCCTGCCGCAGGTCGAAGGCCAGCACGGCCGCGGGCGCCGCCGCGTCCTCTCGGTCATAAAACGCCAGCCCGAGCGTCCAGGCGGCGACGGGCGTCGCCCCCGCCGACTCCCGGGCCGCCGGTCCCGGCTTCCAGACATACGAGGCATCTTCCACCAGGGCGTGCCGCAGGTGCACGAGCCCGCGGGCCCGGGTGACGTCCTTCCGGTCCACGGCCACCAGCCGGCGCGGACCGCTTCCCGCAGCGAGCCGCCAGAGCTCGACCCGCTCGGCACCGCCCACCAGTGTGGCCACGTCCGCCCCGAGGAAGTCGAGGCAACGCCGCGTCTGCCGCCACTGAAACCAGAACGCGAAGCCGGCCAGCACGAGCCCGAGCAGGACGATCGCCGCGACCACCGTGCGACCGCTGGACGGCCGGCTCGCGACGGGCTGGGAAGCGGTCATGGTCTGGGCTCGGGGACTGGGGGCCTGGGGGCTGGTTCGGGCGTCACGGCCGGCCACTGCGGGCGGTCGCCGGCCGGCCGAGGATATGTATACTCGCTACGGGCCGCCTGGCCGCCCGGAACGGCGGGCCGGCGCCCTTCCTCCCTGAAATTCCACTGCCATGGCCAACGCATTCGACCCCTATCGCGAAGCCCTCGTCGTGGAGAACCACACGGTCTGGCCGGAGAGTTGCGAAGACTGGTCCGCGGCGGACAAGAGCCGGGTGGCGGCCTTTCTGCATGCCCATCCGCGGGACGCCTCCGACCTCGACTACGTCCGCCAGCACACCGGTTTTGCCCGCGTCATCACCGTGACGTCGGCGGACCTCGACCGGGCAGGCGCCGGCTGATCGTGGCGACCATCCGCCTGCACCTGCCGGCGCTCCCAGCATGCGACGCGGACGCGTCGCCGGCCGGCGGCGGCAACGATCGCTCCTACGACATCGTTGTCGGCAACGGCGTCCTCGCCGACATCGGGCCCGCCCTGCGGGCGGCGGCGGCCGCCCGTGCGGTGCTGATTGCCGATGCCGCGGTGCTCGAAACCCATGCCGCCGCGGTGGCCGACTCGCTCCGCGCCGCGGGTATCTCCATCGACACGATCGCCGTGCCGTCTGGCGAGTGCTCGAAATCGCTCGCCGAGGCGGGCCGAATCTGGGACGCATTGGCCCGGCTCGCCGTGGACAGGCAGACCCACGTGGTGGCGGTCGGCGGGGGGGTGGTGGGGGATCTGGCCGGCTTCGTGGCCGCGACGTTCGCCCGCGGCCTCCCGGTCTGGCAGGTACCCACGACGGTGATCGCCCAGGTTGACAGCGGGATCGGCGGAAAAACCGGCATCAATCTCGAGGCCGGCAAGAACCTGGTCGGAGCCTTCTGGCAGCCGCGCGGCGTGTTGGCCGACATCGGCGTCCTCGAGACGCTTCCAGACCGGGAATTCGCCAGCGGATTCGCCGAGGTGGTCAAGTACGGCATGATCCTCGATGCCGGGTTTTTCAGCTGGCTGGAAGCCCATGCCCGGCGGATCCTCGCCCGGGAGCCGGGCCTGCTGGCCGAGGCCGTGGAACGGTCGGCGGCCCTCAAGGCATTCGTGGTCGAACGCGACGAACTGGAGCGAACGGGGCTGCGGGCGGTGCTCAATTATGGCCACACGTTCGCCCACGCCCTGGAAACCGCCGCCGGCTACGGCGTCCTTCTGCACGGCGAGGCCGTGGCGATCGGCATGGCGCGGGCGGTGCGGCTGGCCGCGATGCTGGGCCGCGTTCCTCCGGCCGTGATCGAACGGCAGGACCGCTTGCTGGCCGATTTTTCGCTGCCCACGTCGGTGCCCAAGGGGCAGCGGATGGCGGCGGACGGGCTGATCGAGATCATGCGGCGCGACAAGAAATCGGTCGCCGGGAGCCTGCGGTTCGTCCTCCCCGACCGGGTCGGCCACGTTGAACTTGTGGACGGGGTGCCGGAAGACCTGGTGAGTCGGGCGCTCAGCGACTGACTGCCGCGAGAACGTCGCCGGGTGGTGCGATTCGCACCACCCCCATGGCCCGTGGCGACCACCTGGCTGGAGCGATTCGCACCAGCACCGCCCGGCCGGGGCTGTGGTGGGGACGACCTGCAGAAGACGTTTTTCGCTCTTTTTCCGCGGCAAAAAGCTTTTGCTCGACGCTACGGCACGTTTGGCACGCGGGTTGCAAAGAGATTTCTCGTCGGGAAGTCGCCCCCTGCCGCGATGCGGTGGGGTGCGGGTTCCGGCGAAAGAAGTTCATTGATCCCTGGAGTTGCCCACATGAACGTTACCGGTCGTGCCGGCGCCGCGGCGTCGTCTTTGACGCGGATGGACCTGCTGTTGTGCGTCCTGCCCGTCGCCCTGTTCCTGTCGATCATTTCCCTCGTTTGACGCGTGGAGTCCGGCGTTTCGCCCTCATTCAACCGTCCGCCCCAATGCCCGATTCCCGCCTTTCGGAACACACCATGAACGCTCCTGACTTCCGCGCTGCCCTTCACCCGAATGCGGCCTCACTCCGAACCGCCGGTATCGACGAGATCGTCGTGGTCGATTCCGCACTCGACCGCTACGAGGACTTCGTGCTGGCTGCCCAGGCCGGCGAGGTGGGGCTGCACTTCTGCGTGGACGGCAGGTCGGCCATACGGCTCGCCCGTCGGTTTCGTGCCGACGTCTGGCTGGTGAACGGCGAACTGCCCGACATGTCGGGTTTCGATCTGCTGTCGATGCTCGCGCCGCACGTCATGCAGGGGAGCGTCGATCCGCTCCTCGAAGGCGCGGCGATCTCGCTCGATCGGATTGGAGATGGCATGCGGTCGGGGATCTTCATCGTCTCGGAGAACTACTCCCTGGAGGATGAGCAGCGGGCCCTGGCCACGGGTGTGGCCGGATATCTCGTCCGACCGGTGACCGTCGATCTGATCCGAAATTCACGCATCCCGTTCGCCGCGACCGGAGCCGAACCGGCGAAGTCGCACAACGCCTAGGCTCCCACTCATCGTTTCGCTCGCTCGTCACGGAATCGATCCCGCTCCCACGTCAGTTGCTCTCAACCGCGAGGTGTTTCCATGGCTCCCCTGAACTCCTGCTCGTCGTCCCTGCGGAGCGTCGTCGTCGTCGATCCTTCCTTCGAGGCCTATCGCGACCTGGTGGCCGGCTCCCGGGAGGGTCGGCTCGACCTGCACATTCGCACCAGCGGCAGCGATGCCCTGCGTCTGGCGGACAAGATCCACGTCGATGCGTGGATCGTGGCGGCCGACCTCGACGACATGGCGGGCCCGGACTTCCTCGCTCTGCTCCGTGACAAGGTCGGTGCGAGTGTCCCGATGGTGACGACCGGTCCGACGAGCGACGCCCAGACCACCGTCGGCGGGCAGGTGCAGGTTCTGGCCGGACCGGTGACGTGCGACGCACTCGAGGCGCTGATCGACGAGGCGGCCTGGACGCCGATCGCGAACGCTGGCCTGCTGGCCAAACTGTTCGCGGTGCAGGCCACCGGCATCGGGATCGCCACGTCGTTGATCGTGGTGGCGCTGCAGGCCGGCTGAGTACGGTCACCAGCGGACGTCGAGTGCCGCGCCCCCGAGGTCGGCGACGGGCAGCGGCACGATCCGGACGTCGACGCCGGAGAAGTGGAGTTCCGTGGCGCTGACGGCCCGGGCGCTTGCCCAGGCCATGTACCAGCCGAGGAACACCTGCGACGGGTAGTGGGCGTCGTCGGTCATCCGCGAGAAGCCGACGAACGTCGAGCAGACGTACAGCGCCCCCTTGGCCAGCGGGCTCTCCACCATGTCGGCAGCCGCCAGGAACGGGAGCGCCCCCACGAAGGCGTGGCCGCTGACGCCGTTGTTGTCGTTGAACAGGTGCCACTGGCTGCCCGCGGAGCCCTCGCCGGGCCGCGACCCGCCGGTGACCCACTGCATGGCGTACAGCGGCGGCGCGCCGACCACGAACATCCGCAGCGATCGCGAGCCCCACTCGCCGACGGCGTCCCCGGCGGGATGCCCCTCGAAGACCAGCCCCGTGGCCGCCGCCACGCCGAACACGGGCAGCACGTAACGGCCCTCGCCGATGTCCTTGCAGCCGGAGAAGAAGGTCCCAAGGCCCGTCGGCTCCACACCTCGCTGCCAGGCGTTCTGCATCGTGGTGTCGAAGCCGGTGTTGGCCATCAACGCCCCGGCCCCGAACGCGGCCGTCAGGCAGACGAGACTCTCGCAGGAATAGAACGACCGGTAGTCCGCGGCGATCTTGGAACCGGCCCGGGCGAGCCGGGGAAAGCGGCTGCCGGCCCAGGGGGCCGTCTGCCCTCCGGCCGGAGCGAGAAACTCTTCGCGATCGATCGGGGGCAGTGGTTCGACGACCGACGAGGTGGCCCACGGTCCGGCGGACTCCGTCGGCCAGGCCGCGGCCAGCGTGACTGCGTCGGCAGCGGATGGGCTGCCGCCGAACGTCTGCCGCTCATCGACCGTCTCCACCCACGCTCCGGCGGTGACAGGCGTGAACCGGACGACGACCCGCTGCCGCGCCGGCGGCCAGACCGGGGGGTGCGTGGGCGTCGGCTCGACCCATGCCGACTCGATCAGCCCGGCAACCGGTGGAGAGGAGAGGAAGTCGGGGGGCACCGCCCTGGCCACGGGCAGGTCGGCTGCGACGCCGGCGACCGTGGCCCGCCAGAGTGCACCACCGTCGGAGCCGGCCAGGAACGTGCGCCGCGGTTCCGCCGCCGCCGGGCGCGTCTCGGCGGCGACCTGAGTCTCGTCCCCTGGCCCGCGTCCCACTGCCACGCTACCCAGTGCGCCGCACAGTCCCACCGCCACGACGGCTGACCATCGGGACGGTCGCCGACCGGCGGCAGGGAACGGGCAGGCCGAAAGTGGAACGATCGCGGGCATGCCGGGACTCTCCCAGCCTGTCGGGCCAACGGCAAGGCTGGTTTCGGGGGAAAGTTCGGTGAAAGCCGGGAGCCGGGCTCCGCCCGGCGACCACAAGCCGGAGCAGACGCCAAGTCGGCTGCGACGGCGCGAAAAACGGCAAGGCTGGTTTCGGGGGAAAGTTCGGTGAAAGCCGGGAGCCGGGCTCCGCCCGGCGACCACAAGCCGGAGCAGACGCCAAGTCGGCTGCGACGGCGCGAAAAACGGCAGCCAAGTCGGCTGCGACGGCGCGAAAGCCGCTTCAGAGGCCGCTGCTGCCTGCCCCGTCCCCCTGCCCTGCGCCGATGAACACCTCGACCTGCTGGCCGACGAACAGCGGCGGCCGGCCGGCCGGGTCGAACTCGTAGATCACCTGCAGGACCCGGGTGTCCACCCGCTCGGTCGTGTCCCCGGTGAGCGACTTCTTCGGTATCACGAACGGCTCGACGCGGACGAACTCCAGCGGATAGCGCTGCTGGAGCGAGCCGCGCGGAAAGGCCGTGGCGCCGGCGGCGGGGTCGAACCGGGCGATGTCGTATTCGTCGATGTCCACCCGGACGTGCAGCCGGTCGATGTCGCCGAGCATCACCAGGGGCTGGTTCGCCGGCGTGCCGACGAACTCGCCCGGCCGGACATTGACCTGGAGCACGCGGCCGGCCACCAAGGCCCGAACGACGAGCCGGTCGAGGTCGATCTCGATCTTCGCGGCCTCGGCCTCGAACCGGCGCAATTCCGCCCGCGACACGTCGCGGTCGTACTGCCACGAGCCCGCCTCCAGCAGGTCGAGGTCGGCCTTGGTCCTGCCGAGCGCGGCCTCCGCGTAGGCCACGGCCTGGCGCTTGGCGACGAGGTCCTCGGCGGTGGTGACCCGGGCCGCGAAGGTCTCCTGGGCCCGCTTCAGAGCGTCCTGCTCGCGGGTGAGGAGGGCCTCGGCCTCACGGACCTGGGCGGTCTGCACCGGGATCTTCTCCGGCCGCGGCTCGGCCTCCAGCCGCACGAGGTCGCTCCGCGCCCGCTCGACCGCGGCCTTGCGTACGGCGAGATCGCCCCGCAACTGGCGATCGTCGAGGCGAAACAGCGGCGTTCCCGGCCGGACGTCGTCGCCCACCTTGACCATCACCTCCACGACCACGCCGGACGTGGCGGAGCCGACGGCGATGTTCTCGGTCTGGGCTTCGACGATCCCCGCGGCGGCGATGGCATCGGCGTAGGGGTTGACGGCCGGGGCCACCGGCGGCGCGGGATCGACCGTCCGCGGCTGCGTCGTCCGGACGAACCATGCGGCGAACGCGAGCAGGCCGAGGGCCAGCGCCGGCAGGGCCCACTGCGTCACCAGGTCGGCGAAGGTCCGGCGTCGGACGAGTCGGCGCTGCGGCGGCGGCCGCTCGGTCCCGGGTTCGCAGGTGGCGCTGGACATGCCGATAGCCTACCCGAATATGGTCTACGCGGTCAGCCGGCCCGATGCGGGCCCGCAGCCACGCTCTCGATCCGGCCGTCCTCCATCGCGGCGATCCGGTCGGCGAACGAATAGACGCGGGAGTCGTGCGTGACCACGATCACGGCTCGGCCCGGCTGCACCGCCAGTCGGGCGATCAGTTCCATCGTGATCCGGCCGTTCTCGGCGTCGAGGGCGCTGGTCGGCTCGTCGCAGACCAGCAGCCGGGGGTCGTGCACCAACGCCCGGGCGATCGCCACCCGCTGCTGCTGCCCTCCGGAGAGTTCGGTGGGCAGGCTGGCCAGCCGGTCCCCGAGCCCGAGCGACTCGAGGACGTCGGCCGCCTTCTCGACGGCGTCCCGCCGGCGCCAGCCGGCGATCAGCAGGGGCACGGCGGCGTTCTCGGCGGCGGTCAGGGCCGGCAGGAGGTTGAAGGCCTGGAACACGAAGCCGACATTCTCGCGCCGGAAGCGGATCTTGGCGCCGTTGGTCATGGCCACGAGGTCGTGGCCGAGGACGTGAACCTCCCCCGCCGTGGGCTCGAGGGTGCCGGCGACGATCGACACCAGCGTCGTCTTGCCGCAGCCGCTCGGCCCGACGAGCAGGAGCATCTCTCCGTAGGCGACGTCGAGGTCGACGCCGCGCAGCGCCCGGGCAACGGCGCCGCCGTTGCCGAACTCCTTGGTCACGCCCCGGACCCGGATGGCGACGTCCGTTCCCGCGGGCCCGGCCGGCAGCGATGTCGTCCCCGTCGTCCCCATGCTCCCTCCCCGCCGCCCGTCAGCCACGAAACACGATCGCCGGATCGACGACCAGCACCTTGCGGATCGACAGCAGGCTGGCGAGGAGCACGATCACGAACACCGCCACGGCGGTGAGCACCGGCACCTGCCAGGGCATGAAGAACGAGAGCCGCGAGGCCCCCTTGACGAACTGGCCGAACAGGGCGGCGAGTCCGATGCCGACGCCGTAGCCGATCAGCCCGACCTGCAGCGCCTGGGCGAGCACCATGCCGAGGATCGTCCAGTTGCCCGTGCCCATGGCCTTCAGCGCCCCGAACTGGCGGATGTTCTCCACGGTGAACAGGTAGAACGTCTGCCCGGCGATCGCCGTGCCGACGAGGAACCCGAGCAGCACGGTGACCGCGAAGTTCACCGGAATCCCCGTCTTGGCGAGGTAATACCGGATCGTCTTGCGGAAGAACTGGTCGCGGGTCAGGGCCTGCAGGCCGGTGCGGGCCGCGATCCGCCGGCAGACCTCCACGGCGGGGACGCCCGGTTCGGGGTCGGCGAGCACGAAGGACAGCACCTTGCGCTCGGGCGGGGCGAAGGCGATCGCCCGGCTGTAGCGGGTGTAGACGATCGGGAAACTGGTGAAACTGCGGCTGGCCTTCGTGATCCCCACGATCACGGCCCGCCGGTCGTTCATCTCGAACACTCGACCGAGCCGGTAGGGCTCCCCCGGCCAGATCCGCCGGTAGCCGGCGTCGTCCATGATCACGGCGTCGGGCCGGCGCAGGTCGGCGATCGAGCCGAGGATCAGGCCGGTCGGCGCGCCGATCAGCGTGGCGTCGTCGAGCCCGAGGAGCATCATCTGCTCGTAGGTCCCCTCGGCGAGCCGGGCCCGGGCCGTCCCCTTGAAAAACCGCACCGCCCAGGCCACGCCCGGCACGCTCTTGACGCGGAACAGTTCCGTGTCCGCCAGCGGCTTGATGTCGTCCACGTACTGGACGGTGGCGTCCATAACCCAGATGTCGGGCCCCTGGACGTCGCGGATCTGGCTGATCGTGAGCGACATCAGGCCGCAGAAGATCGACGACTGCTGGGCGATGAGCAGGGCGGCGAACATCACGCCGAACACGATGCCGAGGTATTTCACCCGGTTGCCGACCAGCATCTTCCACGCGATCCAGAGCATGGCAGGGAGTCTACCCGACCGGCCGCGACCGCCGGCCCCCCGGGACCGGGGGCCGCATCTGGTATCCTGTCGGCTTCGCCGGGAACATGCTGCCGTGCAGGAGCAACTCGACACCACCGCCGTGCCCCCCGCCACCGACGCCCGGATCGCGGCGGTGCTCTCGCGCTGGTGGGGCTTCGACCGCCTCCGGCCGCTGCAGGCCGAGGCGATCGGGGCGGCGCTCGCCGGCCGCGACTCGCTCGTCGTCATGCCCACGGGCGGCGGCAAGAGCCTGTGCTACCAGCTGCCGCCGCTCGTCGGCGAGACG
>JBIKKQ010000070.1:0-16677 GCA_044360305.1 Pirellulales bacterium | reverse complement strand
GACCGACGTCGTCGTCTCGCCACTGGTCGCCCTGATGAAGGACCAGGTGGACGCGTTGGAGGCGATCGGCTACCCGGCCGCCGCGATCCACGGCGGCATGTCGCAGGAGGAGCGGGCGGCGGTCCGCGACCGGCTCGCCGCCGGCGAACTGCGGCTCTTGTTCAGCGCCCCGGAGCGGCTGGTCAACACCGGGCTGCTCGACCTCCTCGCCCGCGTCGGCGTCAAGCGGTTCGCGATCGACGAGGCCCACTGCATCAGCCAGTGGGGCCACGACTTCCGCCCCGAATACAGGCAGATGGCCCTGCTCCGCGAGCGGTTCCCCGCGGCCAGCATCCATGCCTTCACCGCCACGGCCACCCCGCGGGTCCGCGACGACATCGCCCGGCAGCTGAACCTGCGCGATCCCGCACTGCTGGTCGGGACGTTCGACCGGCCGAACCTCGTCTACCGGGTCGTGCCCCGGGCCGACCGCGTCGCCCAGACGCTGCGGATCCTCGGTCGCCATCGGGGCGAGGCCTCGATCGTCTACTGCATCTCGCGGAAGGAGACGGAGCGGATCGCGGCCCGCCTCGCCGCCGAGGGGCTCCTCGCCCGCCCCTACCACGCCGGCCTCGACGCCCGGGAACGGCATGCCACGCAGGAGGCCTTCTCGGCGGAGACGATCGACGTCGTGGTGGCGACCGTGGCCTTCGGCATGGGGATCGACCGCTCCGACGTCCGGCTCGTGCTCCACACGTCGCTCCCCAAGAGCCTCGAGGCCTACCAGCAGGAGACGGGGCGGGCCGGCCGCGACGGGCTGGCCGCCGAGTGCGTCCTGCTCTATTCGTCGGCCGACGTCTTCAGCTGGGAGTCGCTCGTCCGCAAGAGCGCGGCCGAGTCCGATCTCGACGAGCAGGAGCAGGAGCGGCACGTGGCCACGCAGATGGAGCACCTCCATGCGATGCGGCGCTACGCCCAGGCGGCCCGCTGCCGGCATGCCGCCCTGTCGGAGTATTTCGGCCAGGCCTACCCCGCGGCGGCGTGCGGCGCCTGCGATGTCTGCCTCGGTGAGACGGAAAGCCTCGCCGACGCGACGGTCACCGCCCAGAAGATTCTCTCCTGCGTGGCCCGGGTCGGCGAGCGGTTCGGCGTCCGTCACGTCTGCGAGGTGCTGCGCGGGGCGAAGACGGACGGCGTCCTGCGGCACGGCCACGATCGGCTCTCGACGTTCGGCCTGCTGGCGGCCCTGGAGCAGCGGGCGGCGGAGAACCTCGTCCACCAACTGCTCGACCAGGAGCTGCTCGCCCGCAGCGCCGGCGACCGGCCCGTCGTCATGCTCAACGCGAAGTCCTGGGAGGTGCTCCGCGGCACCCGCGAGGTCGTGCTGCTGGAGCCGCGCGGTGGCAAGACCCGGACGACGAAGGTCGAGGCGGACGACTGGGAGGGCGTGGACCGCGACCTGTTCGAGCGGCTGCGGCGCTGGCGCCGGCGGATCGCCGAGGCCCGGGGCAAGCCGGCGTGGACGATCCTCGACGACAAGGCATTGCGGGTGATCGCCCGCGACAAGCCATCCTCGCCCGCCGCCCTGCTCCGCTGCAAGGGAATCGGCGACAAGCGGCTCGCTGACTTTGGCGCCGCGATCCTCGACCTCGTCGCCGGGACCGGCCCCGGGGAGTGAGCGTTGCGGCTGGCACGCGGAACGGTCGCCAGCTGTCCGTGGAAAAAGTCATCCATGACCTTTTTCCACTTGATCGACCGCAGGAAACGCCGAGGGTCTCCTGAGTCGATGGCCTGCGCATCCTGCTCGGGCAGGATTGTTCCGCAGTCTGCTAGGCGGCGGACTCGACGAGGCAGCCGTTGCACCAGACACGCACGTTCGACATCCGGGCGATCGCCATGGATTCCGGTGAAATGGCGTCGCAGGCGACCAGTGCGATCGCCTCCAGCCCCGCCTTCCGCAGCGTGGCAGCCCGGCGTTCGGCCCGCACGATGTCCTCCACGTCCCCGGTCGAGGAGACCTCCACCACCACATGAGTCGGCCTGCCATCGACGAACCCCGAGGCGACCGCGTCGGCCCGGAGAAAGTCTTCCATTTCCTGCTCCGTGACGTGGGGCTCGATCGCCTCCAACAACTGGTCGTTGGACAGGAGTTTGCCGCGACGCAGAAATCGGCCCAGATACGCAGTCAGCCGGTCGCGGAACTGCAACTCGAATGTTCGCCCCACGACGGTGTCGGTGCGGATTGTGAGCCGCTGCAGGGCGAGCGTCATGTTTTTTTGCGCCTCGGCAAGCTCCGACACCGCGCCCTCCGTACGGGCTTGCGCCTGGGCAAGCTCCGATACCTTGCCCTCCGTCCGAGCTTGTGCCTCGGCAAGTTCCGACACCCTGGCCTCCGTACGGGCTTGCGCCTCGGCAAGCTGTTGCTGGCCGACGGCCAACTCCGACACTTTGCCCTCCGTACGGGCTTGCGCCTCGGCCAACTCCGACACTTTGCCCTCCGTACGGGCTTGCGCCTCGGCAAGCTGTTGCTGGCCAACAGCCAACTCCGACACCTTGCCCTCGGTACGGGCTTGCGCCTCGGCAAGGTTGCACAGAGCCTTGTCGAGCCGTGCGATGTCGCCGTCGAGCGACGTCCGGAGGGAACGGAAATCCTCTTTCGTTACCGTGTCCCTGAGTTCCTCGAACATCGTGCCGAGCGTCTGGGCGAGCGACTTCGCCGCCGGCTCACCCAGCGACGACCTGAATTCCTCGTAGATGCGGTAGGTGTTCATGGCTGATTCCAGGAGTGTGGCATGCACGACCGATCAGAGGTGAGTGTACATGCGTTTATTCAAGGAATCAAGCGTCGCGTCCGCGTGCCGGTTTCGTGGCACACGGGCCAAAATGTCTTGAAAACCGTCGCCGCGGCACCGACACCCGAGCAATTCTACCGCACGCCGCAAGGCGGCCGCGTCACGAATCAGACTCGCCCAGATACGCGTCGCGGACCCGCCGGTCGGCGGCGAGGTCGGCGCCGCTGCCCGAGAGCGTGACGCGGCCGGTCTCCAGCACCCAGCCCCGGGAGGCGATGCGGAGGGCGGCCCGGGCATTCTGCTCGACGAGCACCACGGCGATCCCGCGGGCGGCGAGCGCCGCGATCACCTCGAAGACCTTCGCCACGACCAGCGGTGCCAGCCCGAGCGACGGTTCGTCGAGGAGCAAGAGCCGCGGCCGGCCCACGAGCGCCCGGGCGATCGCCAGCATCTGCTGCTCGCCGCCGGAGAGCGTGCCGCCGAACTGCCCCATCCGCTCGCCGAGCACGGGAAACAGCCCGCAGGCTTCTTCCAGGTCGCGGGCCAGCTGGCCACGGTCGTCCCGCGTGAACCCGCCGAGCTCGAGGTTCTCGCGGACCGTGAGCCGCGGGAAGATCCGCCGCCCTTCGGGCACGTGGCTGATGCCGAGGCGGACGATCTCGTGCGGCTCGAGGCCGGCCAGCGGCCGGCCGGCGAACTCGACCGAACCTCGCCGCGCCGGCACGATGCCCGAGATCGCCATCAACAGCGTCGTCTTGCCGGCGCCGTTGGCGCCGATGATCGTCACCAGCTCCCCCGGCTCGACGTCCAGCGACACGCCGTCCACGGCCCGGATCGGCCCATATCCCGCCTCGAGATCGGTCACGCGCAACAGCGGCATCGCCCGCTCACCCCTCTCCGCCCAGGTAGGCCTCGATCACCTTCTCGTCCCGCCGCACCTCGGCCGGCGTCCCCTCGGCAATCTTCACGCCGTGGTCGAGGACGGCCACCCGGTCGCTGATCCGCATCACGACGTTCATGTGATGCTCGATGAGCAGCACCGTCACGCCCCGGTCGCGGATCCGCTCGACGAGCCGGGCGAGTTCGGCCGTCTCGGCCGGGTTCATCCCGGCTGCGGGCTCGTCGAGCAGCAGCAACTCGGCGCCGGTGGCCAGGGCCCGGGCGATCTCCAGCCGGCGCTGGTCGCCGTAGGGGAGCTGGCCGGCGATGCGGTTGGCGGCCGACTCCAGGCCGACGAAGGCCAGCGCCTCGAACGCCTTGGCATTGGCTGCCGCCTCGGCACGCCGTTGCCCCGGCGTGCGGAACAGCATCCCGAGGATGCCGCCGGCGATCGACCGGTCGAGCCCGACGAGCACGTTCTCCAGCACGGTCATGTCGTCGAACAGGCGGATGTTCTGGAACGTCCGCGCGATGCCGCCGCGGGCGACGACGTCGGCCGCCCGGCGGCCGCGCCGCCAGACGGCGAGGCTGCCCGCGACGCCGAGCAGGCCGCCGCAGACCAGGCCGAGGAGCCCCCGGAGCCGAATCCGCTGCTTGCCGGCCGCCAGCCTGTCGAGCACCTCGTCGCGGATCGTCGGCACGCCTCCCGCCGGGCCGGCCGGCGGCGGCCGCTGGATGTCGGACGGATCGGGCACGGTGCCCGGGCCGGCGCGGCGGGCAGTGACGGCCGCCTGGAGTTCGTCCCGCAGCGCCTGGGCCGCGGCGACGTCGCGCCGGATCGCCAGTACGTCGGCGCCGTCGGCGCTCACGACCCGCCATTTGCCGGCCATCTGGTCGAGCGCCAGATCGGCGCGGAAATAGCCCCGAAACCGGCTGGCGGCCCCGGCCAGCGTGAACGGTTCCCCGGTGATCATGCCGCGCTTGACCACCGCCAGCCAGAGCCGATCGACGTCCACCGCCGCCGCAGCGAACAGCAGCCCGGTGAGCAGGCCGATGCCCACGGCGGCCGCCAGCGTGCCCGCCGTCAGTGACCGTTCCAGCCGGCGGCCCCGGAACCGCACCGTGCCGCTCGACGGCGAATAGATGCCGCTGATGCAGTTGAAGGCCGTGGTCTTGCCGGCCCCGTTGGGGCCGATCAGCGAGACGATGCTCCCAGCCGGCACGTCGAGGTCGAGGTCGGAGACGGCCACCAGGCCGCCGAACCGGACCGTGACCCGATCGACGTCGAGGAGCGGCTGGGCCGCCCCGGCCGGCGGCGGCGTGCGGGTCGGCTCGGTCATGCCTCGTGCCCTCCGTGCAGCTCGGCGGCCAGCCGGCGCGAGGGGACGAGACCCTCGGGGCGATACCGCATCACGAGCACGAGCGCCACGCCGAACACCGCCAGCCGCCAGCCGCTGAACGACAACAGGCTCGAGCCGGAGGGATTGATGCCACTCTGCTGGATCAGCGAGTCGGCCCACGGCGCCACGACGGTGTCGAACCCGACCAGCAGGGCGACGCCGAGCAGCGTGCCCGGGATGCTCCCCAGGCCGCCGAGGATCACGGCGCAGAGCACCATGATGGAACGGTTGAAGTCGTAGGCGTTGGGATCGGCGGTGGTGGACAGGCTGGCCGCGTACAGGCAGCCCGCCAGCCCGGCCACGGCCGCCGACATGGCGAAGGCCGAGAGCTTGACCCGCGTGGGCGAGATGCCCATCGCGGCGGCCGCCAGTTCGTCCTCGCGGACAGCCACCCAGGCGCGTCCCAGCCGCGAGTGCTCCAGCCGGCGCATGGCGATCACCACGGCGGCGAGGGCGAGCAGGCTGAGGTAGTAGAACCAGCGCGGATCGACCGCGAAGGCGAGGCCCAGATCCTGGCCGCCGATCCGCACGCCCGCCCCCGGGGGGGGCACCGGATTGAGGCCCTTCATCCCGCCGCTGATCTGCTCGAGATTGCGGAGCGTGACCTTCACCACCTCGCCGAAGCCGAGCGTCACGATCGCCAGGTAGTCGCCCCGCAGCCGCAGCGTGGGCGCGCCGAGGGCGAGGCCGACGAGGGCGGCCGCGAGGACGCTGCCGACCGCCGCGGCCAGGAACGGCAACTGAAACGGATACATCGGCACCGTGAGGATGGCATGGCAGTAGGCGCCGATGCCGAAGAACGCCGCGATCCCCAGGTGGACGAGCCCCGTGTAGCCCACCATGACGTTCAGCCCGAGGGCGAGGATGCAGTAGATGAACAGCGTCGTCACCTGGCCGCCGAGGGCGCCGCCGAGTGCCGGGACGACGAGCGGCGCCAGCGCCAGCGCCAGCAGTGCCACCAGGTCCCAGCGCTCGCGCAGCACGGCGGCCAGTCGTGCCCCCGGGGGCACGGCCCCGACCGCGTCGCTGCTGCGTCCTGCTCGATCCGTCATCGGCGTCTCGTCATGTCCCGGGCCCTGCGGCCGGTGGTCAGACCTTCTCCCGTGTCCGGCTGCCGAGCAATCCTTCCGGCCGAAACACCAGGATCACGATCAGGATCGCGAACACGATCGCGCCCGTCCAGCGTTCCCCGACGTAGGCGCTCGACAGCGAGCGGACGAGGCCGATGACGAGCCCGCCGACGACGGCACCGGGAATGCTGCCGATGCCGCCGAGCACGGCGGCCGTGAAGGCGAACAGCCCGTTCTGGAAGCCCATCTGGAACCCGATCGTGTTGATGTACAGCCCGTAGACGACGCTGGCGGCGCCGCCGAGGAACCCGCCGATGAAGAACGTCGCCGCGATCACCCGATCGACGTCGATGCCGACCAGGGCCGCGGCGGTCGGATCCTGCGCGACCGCCCGCATCGCCTTGCCGAGCCGCGTCGACTTCACCACCGCCGACAGGGCGGCCATCAGCGGGACCACGATCAGGAGCACGAGCAGGTCCTTGGCGCTGAACTGCAGGCCGTCGCCGCCGAGCATGTTGGTGGCGGGAAGGAGGTCGGGGAAGGAGCGGTCGGCGGGCCCGAGCCAGAACAGGGCGACGTTCATGAAGATGAACGACACGCCGATCGCCGACACGAGCGGCGCGAGCTTGGGGGCGTTCCGCAGCGGCTTGTAGACGATCCGATCCACCGCCACGTTCACCGCGCCGCAGAACAGGCCGCAGACGACGACCAGCAGGGCGACCGCCACCCAGGTCAGCGTCGGCCCGACGGCCGTCAGGGCGAGGCCGGTGACGATCGTCAGGGCGAGGCAGGCGCCGAGCGTGATCAGGTCGCCGTGGGCGAAATTGATCAGGCCGATGATCCCGTAGACCATCGTGTAGCCGAGGGCCACGAGGGCGATCAGCGACCCGTTGGTCAGGCCGATCAGGCACTGCTGGAGGAGGAATTCGGCCGACACGCTCGCGCTCTCAGGGTTCCCGGGGTCCGTCGGCCGCGTCGGCGTCGAGGACCTCCTCGAACACGAACCGGCCATCCTTGACGCCGCTGACGGTCAGGATCCGCATGCTGGTGTCGCCGTTGTCGTCGAAACTCCAGCGGCCCAGCGCCCCGTCGAAGTCGCGCAGGGCCAGCGCCGCCGAGGCGATCGCCCGCCGGTCCTTGACGCCGGCGTCGCGGATCGCCCGCAGGGCCACGCAGGCCGCCTCGTAGCCGTAGACGGCATACGCCTCGGGGATCTCGCCATGAGCCGCCCGGTAGCCGGCCACGAACTCGCTCCCCTTGCCGGTCAGCCGCTCCGGCGGCATCCCGCCGAAGGTCACGAAGCACCGGCCCTCGAGGTTGGCCGCGCCGGCGGCGTCGATGAACGCCTGCTCGCGGCAGCCGTCGGGCACCATGAACAGCGCGTTGATGCCGGCGCTGGCCATGTCCTTCGCCAGCTGCCCCCCCTTGCTCTGCGTGGTGCCGCCGAAGTACACGAGGTCGGGCTTCGCTGCCTTGATGCTCGCCATCAGCGACTTGAATTCCTGCGCCTTGGCGTCGATCGAGTCGTGACCGAGCACCTCGATGCCGATCTCCCGGCAGCGCTCGTCGAACAGGTCGGCGATTCCCTTGCCGTAGACCTCGCTGTCGTCGAGGATGCACACGCTCTTCACGCCCCGGCGCTTCGCCCAGTCGGCCGACAGCGGCCCCTGGAGGTCGTCGGCGGGCACGACCCGCACGTAGTTGAGCCGGCCCGTCGGCCGGTAGACCGCCGGCTCGCCGGGCGCGCCGAGCCCGGGCTTCGTCAGCCCCACGGCCGTGTTCGCCGGCGACACCATCAGCAGGTCGCCGAGGTTGAGGATCGGCATCGAGACCTTGGCGGCGCCCGAGTTGAACGTGCCGATGTAGGCCACCACGTCGGGGTCCTGGAGCGCCCGCCGGGCGTTGGCCGCCTCGGCCTCGCTCGTCCACTGCCCCGCCGCCGCCGTCGAGTCGTCGAGGTCGAGGTACTCGACGCGGAACGGGCCGACCCGCCAGCCGACCTCGTCGAAGGCCATGCGGATGCCCCGGACGATGGTGTCGGACTGCTGCTTGGCGGAACCGGTCCGCGGCAGGCTGGACACGATCCGCACCACGTCGGGATCGGCCGGCCGGCAGCCGACCGCCAGGCAGACGAGGATCGCTCCGACCAGCACCACGCGGGACATCATGAGGCAGAATGTAGGGCCGGGCGCGCAGGGGCGTCAAACCGCCCCGTGCGCCACCAGCCGCCAGGCACGATGGGGTCGCCCGTCGCGAAAATCCTCGGGCAGCGTCCGCCGGGTGATCTCGCGGACCGTGTAGGCCGCCGCGAGCCGCTCCGCGGCGAGGTGGAAGCGGCGAAAGTTCGTCGAGAAATAGACGACGCCACCGGGGGAGAGGTTGCGGGCCACGAGCGCGAGCAGGTCGGCGTGATCCCGCTCCACGTCCCACGGCGTCTCGCTTCGCGCCGACCGGGAGAACGTCGGCGGGTCGCAGACCACGAGGTCGAACGGCGGCTCTCCGCGCCGCGCCCGGTGCTCGAGAAACGCCCGGGCCTCGTCGCGGACGGTGCGGTGCCGGCCCGCGTCGCGGAAGCCGTTCCGCGCGAGGTTGGTCCGCGTCCAGTCGAGGTACGTGTTGGAGAGGTCCACGCTCGTCGTCGCCACGGCGCCCCCCGCGGCGGCGTGCACCGAAAAGCTCCCCGTGTAGCAGAACAGGTTGAGAAACCGCTTGCCGGCGGCCTCGTCCCGCACCAGCCCGCGGGTGATGCGGTGGTCGAGGAACAGCCCGGTGTCGAGATAGTCGGAGAGGTTGCACTCGAAGGTCAGATCAGCCTCGTGGACCTCGACCAACGCCCGGCGTTCATCGACCTTCGCGTACTGCCCGCCGTCGCGTTGCCGGCGGCGGGCCTTGAGGAACGCCCGGTCGGGGGGCACTCCCAGCTCCGCGGCCGCGGCCTCGACGAGCCGGTCGAGCCAGACCTCGTGCTCGATCTCGGTGCGATCATGGGGCCGGTCGTACTCGGCGACGTGCAGCCAGCCGGCATACCAGTCGATGACGAGCGGAATCTCGGGGATGTCACGGTCGTAGACGCGAAAGGCGTCGACCCCCTGCCGGCGGGCCCACTTCGAGAGGTGGCGGAACCGCTTGGCGAGGCGCCGGCGCAGGTCGCCGAGCTGGTCTTCGACGGGTCTCGATCCGCTCCTGCGTCCTCGGGTGTGCGCAGGCCCGGGCGGTATGAGGTGGCTCGCTGTGTCTCTCGCTGCGCTCGATCCAGCACGCTCGCCATCCTCACACCGACCCGGGCCTCCGTCGGTCGGTACGCCTGCAGTGGCGGATGACGCGCCGTCTGACAGGGGTGGGGAGGATGTGTCTCTCGCTGCGCTCGATCCAGCACGCTCGCCATCCTCACACCGACCCGGGCCTCCGTCGGTCGGTACGCCTGCGGTGGCGGATGACGCGCCGCCGGAAGGCGATGAGGGCGGGGAGGCCGGCGTTGATCGTGGTCGGATCTCGACTTCCAGGAGACGACAGGCGATCGAGCCGTTCGACAGCGGGACTCGCTGCGTCGGACGGAGGCCGAGATGCTGCGCGGCCGGCGTGTCGGCGGCGAGAATCGCCGCGCGCCAGCCGGCGCAGTGCCGCACCATCCAGTCGCCCAGACGACGGAAGAGCGCCCCGGCACGCGGCAACGGCAGCCGCTCGCCATACGGAGGATTCGTGACGATCAGGCCGGCCGGCCCCTCCGGACGCACCTCCTCGAAATGCCGTTTCGTGATCGCGACCACGCCGCCCACGCCCGCCGCCGCGGCGCACGCCTGCGCCGCCTCGACCGCCCGCGGATCGAGATCGCTCGCCGCGAACGAGCCGGCCGGCGCACGCACGCGGGCCTCCAGCTCCGCGACCAGCCGGGCGACGAGGTCCCGGTCCCGATCGCGAAACCGGAAAAAACCATGGGCCTGCCGCCGCGCCCGCCACAGGCCCGGCGCCATCCCCGCCGCGATCGTCGCCGCCTCGATGACCAGCGTCCCGGAGCCGCAGAGCGGATCGAGGACCGGCTCGCCGGTCGCCGCGTCGCCGTCCACCCCCGGCCGCCACCAGCCGGCGATCGCGAGGATCCCGGCGGCGAGCACCTCGGAGAGCGGCGCCTCCACCTCCCCCATCCGCCAGCCGCGCTGGTGGAGCGAGCGGCCGGCGGCGTCGCGGAAGATGGTCGCCACGTCCCCCACGAGGTGCAGCGCGAGCCGCAGCGTCGCCCCGCGCAGCTGCACGCTCGGCCGCCGGCCCGACGGCGTCCGCAGCTGGTCCACCACGGCATCCTTCACGACCTGCGCGGCATAAAGCGAGTGCGTGGTGAACGTGTCGTGGATCGCGGCATCGACGCGGAGCGTGTCGGAGACCTTCAGCTGCTCGGTCCAGTCCACCTCCTGCGTCGCCCGGTAGAGATCCTCGGGCGACGAGACGCGAAACCGCCCCAGCGGCTCCAGCACGCGGATCGCCGTCCGCGATTCGAGCACCGCCCGGTAGAGCGTCTCCCGTTCGACGCCCTCAGCCGCCGAAAACTCGATCGTCCGCCGGCCGACCCGCAGGTCGCGGGCCCCGACGGCCTCCAGTTCGCGGGCCAGCACCCACTCCAGCCCCTCCAGCGTCCGCGCCGTCAGCCGCGCCGGCTCGTCGGCCACGGGCGCCGGCAGCGGGCGGACGGCAGGCGGGATCCGGGGAAAAAGCGGCTCGGGCATCTGATTCGCCGCCGGTCAGCGGGCGGCCGCGGGCGACTCGGCCGGAAACCGGTCCTGGATCGGCTGCACGCCCATCGGCTCCGCCCGCAGCCCCTCCATGGCCCGCACGCAGGCCTCGGCGGCCGGCAGCGTGGTGATGCAGGGCACGCCGTAGAGCACGCTCGCCGCCCGGATCCGTCCCTCGTCGGTTCGCGCTCCCTTGCCGCGGGGCGTGTTGAAGATCAGCTGCACGCGGCCGTCGATCAAGTGGTCGATGAGGTTCGGATGTCCCTCCTGGAGCTTCTTCACCGTCTCCACGGGAATGCCGGCCGCCGTCAGCTCCCGGGCCGTCCCCGCGGTCGCGATCAGCTCGAAGCCCAGCGCCACCAGCCGCCGGGCGACGCTCACCATGTACTGCTTGGCCTGCGGGCTGGCCACCGAGATGAAGATCCGGCCCGTCTCGGGGAGGACGATGCCGGCGGCGATCTGGCTCTTGGCGAAGGCGATGGCGAACGTGTCGCTGACCCCCATCACCTCGCCGGTGCTGCGCATCTCCGGGCCGAGCGCGATGTCCACGCCGGCGAACTTCACGAACGGGAACACGCTCTCCTTCACGCTCACGTGGGCCGGCACCGGGTCCGCATCCACCCCCTGCTCCGCCAGGCTCACGCCCGCCATCACCTTCACCGCCACCTTCGCCACCGGCATGCCCGTCGCCTTGGCGACGAAGGGCACGGTGCGGCTGGCCCGCGGGTTGACCTCGATCACGTACAGCGACTGGCCGCTCACGCCGTCGGCGTCGGTCTCCTTCTTGACGGCGAACTGCACATTCATCAGGCCGACCACGCCGAGGCTCCGGGCCAGCCCCGTCGCCGCCCGCTTGATCTCGGCGATCATCTCCGGCGACAGGCTGTGGGGCGGGATGCAGCAGGCCGAGTCGCCGGAGTGCACGCCCGCCTCCTCGATGTGCTCCATGACGCCGGCCACGATCACGTCCCGGCCGTCGGCGATGCAGTCCACGTCCACCTCGATCGCGTCCTCGAGGAACCGGTCGATGAGCACCGGCTGCCCCTGGGCGACGACGAACGCCTCGGCCACGAAGCGTTCGAACTGCACCTGGTCGTAGCAGATCTCCATCGCCCGCCCGCCGAGGACGAAGCTCGGCCGCACCAGGCTCGGATAGCCGATCCGGGCCACCTCGCGCCGGGCCTGCTCCAGCGTCCGGGCGATGCCGCTGGCCGGCTGCTTGAGCCCGAGCCGGTCGAGCAGGTCGCGAAACTTCTCCCGGTCCTCTGCGGTCTCGATCGTGTCCACGCTCGTGCCGATGATCGGCAGGCCGGCCGCGTGCAGGGCCCGGGCGAGGTTCAGCGGCGTCTGCCCGCCGAGTTGCACGATCACGCCGTCGGGCTCGATCCGGTCGGCGATGTTGAGCACGTCCTCGCAGGTCAGCGGCTCGAAGAACAGCATGTCGCTGGTGTCGTAGTCGGTGCTCACCGTCTCCGGGTTCGAGTTCACCATCACGCTCTCGATGCCCAGCTCGCGGAGCGCGAAGCTGGCATGGCAGCAGCAGTAGTCGAACTCGATCCCCTGCCCGATCCGGTTCGGGCCGCCGCCGAGGATCATCACCCGCTTCCGCCCCGGCTGCTTGGGGCGGACCTCGTCCTCCTCCTCCCAGGTCGAGTAGTAGTAGGGGGTCAGGGCCTCGAACTCGGCGGCGCAGGTGTCCACGGCCTTGAAGGTGGCCACGATCCCGCGCCGCTTCCGCTCCGCCCGGACCTCGAACTCGCTGGAGCCGAGAAGCACGGCCAGCTGGCGGTCGGAAAACCCGGCCTGCTTGGCGAGCCGCAGCGTGCCGTCGTCGAGCGCGGCCAGCCCGCCGACCGTGCGGAGGAGGCTCTCGATCTCGACGAGCTGCTGCAGCTGGTCGAGGAACCAGGGGTCGATCGCGGTCGCCTCGTGCAGTTCCGCGACCGTCATCCCCGCCTTGAGCGCGTACCGCAGGTACCACACCCGGTCGGGATCGGGCGTGGAGACGCGGGCCCTGATGTCGTCGAGCGACGGCTCGGCCGGCGTGCCCCACAGATCCTTGCCGTCGCAGCCGAAGCCGAAGGCCCCGACCTCCAGACCGCGGAGCGCCTTCTGGAACGCCTCCTTGAAGGTCCGGCCGATGGCCATCGTTTCCCCCACGCTCTTCATCTGCGTGGTCAGCCTGGAGTCGGCCTCGGGAAACTTTTCGAAGGCGAACCGCGGCACCTTGACGACGACGTAGTCGATCGACGGCTCGAAGCAGGCCTTCGTCTTCCGGGTGATGTCGTTGGGCAGCTCGTGGAGCCGCCAGCCGACCGCGAGCTTGGCGGCGATCTTGGCGATCGGGAACCCGGTCGCCTTGCTGGCCAGCGCCGACGACCGGCTGACCCGGGGGTTCATCTCGATGACGATCATCCGCCCCGTTTGCGGGTGGACGGCGAACTGGATGTTGGAGCCGCCGGTCTCGACGCCGATCGCCCGGATGACGGCGAAGCTGGCGTCCCGCATCCGCTGGTACTGCCGGTCGGTGAGCGTCATCGCCGGGGCGACCGTGATCGAGTCGCCGGTGTGCACGCCGCAGGGGTCGAAGTTTTCGATGGAGCAGATGACGACGGCGTTGTCGTCCGCGTCGCGCATCACCTCCATCTCGTATTCCTTCCAGCCGAGGATCGATTCCTCGACCAGCACTTCGCCGACCGGCGACAGGTCGAGCCCGCGCTGCACCTTGGTGTCGAACTCCTCCCGGTTCCAGGCGATGCCGGAGCCGGAGCCGCCGAGCGTGAAGCTCGGACGGATGACGGCCGGCAGCCCGATCTCAGCGAGCACCTCGCGGGCCTCGGCGAGACTCTTCACGATCCGGCCCCGGCAGGTTTCCAGGCCGATCTTGTGCATCATCTGCTTGAAGATCTCCCGGTCCTCGCCCCGGCGGATCGCCTCGGCCTTGGCCCCGATCATCTCCACGCCGTGCTTGGCGAGGATCCCGCGCCGGTCGAGCTCCAGCGCCAGGTTGAGGGCGGTCTGGCCGCCGAGCGTCGGCAGGACGGCGTCGGGCTTCTCGACCTCGATCACCTTCTCCAGCATCTGCCAGGTGAGCGGCTCGACGTACGTCCGGTCGGCCGTCCCGGGATCGGTCATGATCGTGGCCGGGTTTGAATTGACGAGCACGACGCGATAGCCGTCCTCGCGCAGGGCCTTGCAGGCCTGGGTGCCGGAGTAGTCGAACTCGCAGGCCTGACCGATGACGATCGGGCCGGAACCGATGAGGAGGATGGTGTGCAGGTCGTCGCGGCGGGGCATGGGTCGATTCGCGGGCGGAAAAAACAAATTTCCCGAAGGTAGCATCCTCCGGCCCGTACCGGCAACGAGCCGCTACAATTCGCCTGCGCCACGCCGGCGGCGGTGCTGCCCCCCGTGTCGGCCCTGTGGCCCGCCCGCCGACCACAGCACAGGACCACGACCCCCAGGAGCCGTTCGCCATGTCGTTCGCCACCCCCGCCCTCGACGCCCTGCGCGACACTCTGCCCGACGACCTCAAGGACATCCGGCTCAACGTCGGCGGCGTGCTCGGCGGCGAGACGCTGCAGCCGGCGCAGGCGCTCGGCGTGGCTTTGGCGGCGGCCCATTTCCTGCGCCACCGCTCCCTCGCCGCCGCGATCGAGTCGGATGCCCGGGCGGCGCTGGGTGACGCGGCCGGGCCGGTCGTCTCCGACGCCGTCGCATCCGCAGGCCTGATGGCGATGAACACCGTCTACTACCGGTTTCGGCACATGGTGGGCAAGGAGTCGTATTCCGCCCGGCCGCCGCGGCTGCGGATGGCCCGCATCGCCCAGCCGGCCACGAGCAAAATCGACTTCGAGCTCATGAGCCTCGGCTGCGCGGCGCTCGCCGGCTGCGAGGCCTGCATCAAGAACCACGAGGCGAGCCTCGTCCATCTCGGGGCCGGCGAGGAAGCCTGCCACGACGCGGTGCGGATCGCGGCGGTGATGAGCGCCGTCGCCTGCGGCCTCGGCTGAGGCGAAACGACCCATGCGCGCCACACAGGAGCACCACGGCGTTGCGTTGCCATCGCAACCAACGGTTCGGTGTTGCCCATACCCCGATCGTCGGACGTTCGCTCCGGCCGTCCTGGCCTTCGCTCACTCGATGCCGCCTGCGCTCTGCCCTCCGGGCGCCGCTGGCCGGCAACGCCGTCTCCCGGGGCATGGGCAACCCCTCACGGAGAAATCGACGGTGGCTTCAACGAGAATGCGATCCCGGTAATACCATGCGGCCATGAAGCCCCTGCTGGTTCTCAACGTCGTCGGGCTGACCCCCGCGCTCCTCCCCCACACGCCGCGGCTGGCGGCGCTCGGCCGGGCTGGCTTTCAGGCGACGCTCGGCACGGTGCTGCCGGCCGTCACCTGCTCCGCCCAGGCGACGATGCTCACCGGCCGGCTGCCGCGCGACCATGGCATCGTGGGCAACGGCTGGTATTTCCGCGACCTCGCCGAGGTCATGCTCTGGCGGCAGTCAAACGCCCTCGTCGGCTGCGAGCAGGAAAAACTCTGGCACGCGGGCCGGCGCCGGTTCGGCCCCGGCTTCACCGTCGCCAAGATGTTCTGGTGGTACAACATGCACGCGGCCGTCGATCAGGCGGTCACGCCGCGGCCGGTCTACCCGGCCGACGGTCGCAAGATCCCCAGCCTCTACACCGATCCGCCGGCGCTCAAAGGCGATCTGCAGCGGAGTCTGGGCAGGTTTCCGCTGTTCAACTTCTGGGGGCCGACCGCCGACATCCGCTCGTCGCGCTGGATCGCCGCCGCCACCCGGCGCGTGATGGAGACGAGGCGGCCGACCGTCACGCTCTGCTACCTGCCCCACCTCGACTACGACCTCCAGCGGTTCGGCCCCGATTCGCCCCAGGCGGTGCGGGCCTGCGCCGAGATCGACACCGTGGCGGGCGAACTCGCCGAGTGGGCGGCCGGCTCGGGCCACACGGTGGCTGTGGTCAGCGAATACGGCATCACACCCGTGACGGGGGCGGTCGACGTCAACCGCGTCCTGCGCCGCAGCGGCCTGCTGCGGGTGCAGGAGGTCGATCTCGGCTGGGAACTGCTCGACGCCGGCGCCAGCGAGGCCTTCGCCGTGGCCGATCATCAGTTGGCCCATGTCTACGTGAAGCGGCCGGAGCGGATCGCCGAGGTCCGGGCCCTGCTGAAGGCGACCCCCGGCGTCGCCGAGGTGCTCGACCGCGAGGCCCAGGCGGTGCACGGCCTCGACCATCCCCGGTCGGGCGAACTCGTCGCCGTGGCCGCTCCCGACCGCTGGTTCACCTACTACTACTGGCTCGACGACGCGCGAATGCCCGACTTCGCCCGCACGGTGGACATCCACCGCAAGCCGGGCTACGACCCGGTCGAACTGTTCGTCGATCCGACCCTCGCCCTGCCGCGGCTGCGGATCGCGGCGACGCTGGCCCGCAAGCTGCTCGGCTTCCGCTATCTGATGAAGGTAATCGGCACCGATGCCTCGATCGTGCGCGGCTCGCACGGCCGGCTCCCCGACCGGCCAGAGGACGGCCCGGTCTTTCTCTGCACCGACGCCGCCGCCCGGCGCGAGTCGCTGCCGATGACCGACGTCCGCGACACGCTCCTCGACCTCGTCGCCCGCGGCTGACGACGCAGGGTTGAGGCCACGGGGTAATGCGCCGAGTCGCGCCCACGGGCTACCCGGGTTCACCCCGCGCCGCCCGCCTCATCGCTTTCTCATCGGGCAGCCCCTTGACGCCCCCCCCCCCCAGGTACGTTACCGTCCCCGCGGAGAGGCCCTGCCCCCACACGATCTCCTCGTGCAG
>JBIKKQ010000136.1:0-9519 GCA_044360305.1 Pirellulales bacterium | reverse complement strand
CAACTGGTACAGGTTTGTGGGGAATGGGCCCACGGGGAAGGTGGATCCGAGTGGGTTGGAGCCAGTTATAGCCGTCAGCGGAGCTCACAATTCAAACGTCACGGGATCAGCTAGCCTTCCCTCTCCCTACACGTTGCTCAATGATTTTGGTGCGGCTCCAAGTCCAGTAGAAGTTCAACGACGTCTTGACGGCCGTTTTCCATCGCCCAGTACGCAGGGAGAACTCTGGGCAGACAACAGAACTCCGTACGAGCGTTATCGCAGCGAGTTGCATCGAATAGCTCGGTACGGCAAGTCGCCCCAGGAGTGTGCCGCGGCCATAGATGAGTTGATTTTCGGGCCGCCGCCAGAAGGCGTTACCGTGGCAGACCTAGTCCACACTGGCCGTGACGTTACGATCGCGATCATGAGTCAGGGTAGGAGGTGCTCGTCAGCGGGCACGTTTGCGAGGCGTGGTGGGCCAGCCGCAAAGGGCGCAGCACAGACACCGGTGTCCCAAGGCGCAGGGCGCGCTGCCAAACAAGGAACGCCGAACTCGATCTACGAGCAGGTAGACGGTGCTGGGAATGTTCGTTCTCGCACCTTCTACGATGGGAATGGTCGTTCGTTCGCTCGTCAAGATTTCGATCACGCCCACGGCGGTTTGCAGCCACACGAGCATCTGCGGAGCTTCGACTCCCACGGCAGGCCGATTTCGAGGGAGATAGTCCGCCGGGTTCCCAGTGGCTACGACAACTCGCCGTCAAAGTAAGGGGGAGCAAAATGAGCTACTTCGTATTTGGCTGTGTCACTGGAGAAGCAGCTCTATACGGGCAAGTTGCCATCGTGGCTGCCGCTGAGACTGAGGCCACCAAACAAGGGCTCCACGTCTTTGTGAACGAGAATGTTCCACAAGCGGTAGTGAAGGAGATGCTTGCCGAGCAGGTCGGCCGGAAGTCTGCTTGCGAGTTCCTCGTGACCTCAAGGGCTAACGAGGATACTTCCGACAGCCTCATCTCTCCTTTTGAATGCTCTTCGGATGAGATATCGGCCTCGCTGGCAGCTCTCGAGCGTTGGGCCGACGGCTTCCTGCGGGCGGTGCCGGGCCTCGCAATCTCTTTCTTCTTCACCGAAGGGTACGAGACAGCGTTTTCCGGCAAGAGAATGGCGATCTCTGGCTGGGCACTGCAGATCGCTCAGATAGCGGCTGACGAAGGTGACATTCCATCCTTACGGATTGATCTCAAAGGCGAGAAAACGAAGGACAATCTGGCAAGCCCGGAAACCGGAAAGGACGGAAAAGGACAGGCATAATCCTTCGTGCGTGTGCCGAGTGCCGATGGTCTGACCTGGACGACGCATGCCTACGACGGGCTCAACCGCCGGGGCACGGAGACATTGGCTCCTGGTCCGGTCACGACGACGCGGGATCTCTACTACTCACAGGATTGGCAAGTCCTCGAAGAGCGCGTCCGCACGCCCGCAGCAGGCCGGCCCCGATCGTCAGCCCGGCGAGGCCCGGCAGCGGCTCCCCCGCCGGGGAGCGAAACACGAGGATCCCGTAGGTGCAGACGAGTCCGCCGACGGCCAGCGGCATCCACTCGAATCTGGCGGCGACGGCGAGCAGCGTCGCCGCCAGCACCAGGCAGGCCACGGCCGTAAAGGTGGAGGCGGGGCCGATCGCCAGCGCCGCGAAGGCCGCCGCATAGGCGACCGCCACCAGCGTCGGCCGCCCGAGCCACACCGCGTGCCCGATCATGCCGGCGGCGACGGCGAGCAGCAGGCCGCAGGCCACGACCGGGTCGTCGATCACCCGGGCCGCCTCGAGGCCGTGCATGGCGAAGGCCGTGACGTACAGGCCGCCCCAGCCGGCCGCCGACAGGCCGGTGGCGACGCTTCGGTAGTCGGGCCGGCGCTGGCAGGCGAGTCCCGCGACGAGCAGCGCGCCGCTGGCGGCGACCGCGATCGCCACGCGGCCGACGGGCCCGACGTGCAGCATCGACCAGCCCACGAACAGGGCCACGCCGATCACCACGAGCACCGCACCGAGCTTGGCGAGCACGCTGCCGCCGACACCTTCCTCCCAGGCTGCGTTGAACGCCCGCCAGATGCTGTCCGCCGCGGCCCGCGGCCGCCGACCCGACGCGACCGGCGACCGGTCCCACGGCCCGTCGTACGCCCCGGCTTCGAACCTCGGACGCGACCCGGCTTCCGGAGTCGGCGCCGACTCCGGCCATCCAGACGAGGGGCGGACAGCCGGCCGGCCCGGTTCGTCGGACAGTTCCCAGACTCGCTCCGGGAGCGGCGGCGGCTCCGACGGCCGCGGCGTCACCGGGCCCGGGGCCCCGAACGCCCCGTCGTCGAAGCCGGTCGCGGCCGGCTCGCGTCGCCAGACGTCGGCCGCCCCGTCCGCCATCATCGGCTCGACGTCGCGCGACTGGACTCCCTGATCGATCGACGCCTGCAGCTGCAACTGCCGCTCGGCATCGACGAGCCGCCGTTCGAGTTCCGCGATCCGTCGCGTCCGCCGCCAGGCGACGATCGCGAACACCGGCGTGGCGAGATACACCACCGCCAGCAGGGCGACGAACACCGCGGCGAGCAACTCCAGCACGTCTCAGGCTCCGGTCCACGATTCCGGCGAACGGGGGATTGTATCCCGCCGGCAGCATCGAGTGAACGCAGGCCGGGCACCGATCTGCCGCAGGCAGATTGGTCAGGCCGGAGTGAACGTCCGGCGAGTGGGCGGGGGCACCCCGAACCGTGCCCAAGCACGTGTCAACTCTTGGCTGCGCTCAGTAGCGCATGGCCCTCACCCGTCCGCGCCGCGCCCCGGCCGCGTGCCCCCGGTCGTCGCCTGCCGGAAGGCCCACCACCGGCAGAGGATGAAATTGAAGGCCGTGCCCGCGAGCACGCCCGCCAGCGCGCTGCGCAGGACGCGACCCGTGAACGGCCAGACGCCGTGGAAGCAGGCCAGGCTCACCCCCCAGTTGACGCACGCCCCCAGGCTGCAGGCGGCGACGAACTTCATGAACTGTCCCCATGCCGACTCCTGTCGGGCGTCGGCGAAGGTCCAGCGCCGGTTGCCGAGGAAGTTCCAGACCAGCGCCGCGCCGATGCCCGCGACCCGCTGGACGGCGAACGGCTGGCGAAGGATGTAGTGCACCAGGTGGACCACGCCGAGATCGACGGCCATGCCGCTGCCCCCCACGAGGGCGAACCGGCCGAACTGCACGAGCCCCGGATAGCGGTACCGGTAGAGCCGGCCGAGATGCCGGAGGTAGCGGAGCTGCTCGGCGAACGACAGCTTGCTCTCACCGCGGACGCGGTCCCGAAACGAGATCGGCACCTCGACCACCCGGGTCGCCCGCGACTTGCAGAGGATCTCGAGCAGGATCTTGTAGCCCACGGGGTTCAGTTCGTCGCACCGCGCCAGCACGTCGCGCCGCACGACGAAGTACCCAGCCATCGGATCCTTGAGCACTGGGATCAACGGGGCCGCCAGCAGCGTCGCGACCCGGGAGTTCAGCCAGCGGAACAATCCCCACGTCGCGTCGGTCCCGCCGCCGGCGACGTAGCGGGAGCCGATCGCCACGTCGGCGATCCCGTCGGCGACCGCCCGATGCAGGGGCACGAGCGTCTGCGGCGGGTGGGACAGGTCGGCATCCATGCAGGCCAGGCAGCGGCCCGCCGCCGCCGCGAACCCGCGGAGCACCGCCGAGGACAGGCCGCGTTCCCCGGTGCGGACGATCAGCCGCAGCGGGTGGCCGGCGGCGGTCAGCTTCGCGCACACGGCGGCGGTGTCGTCGGGCGAGTCGTCGTCGACAACGATCACCTCGTAGGCGATGCCGGCCCCGGCCAGCGCGTCGCGGATGCCCTCGAGCAGGAAGGGAAGGTTGAGGGCCTCCCGGTACGTGGGCACCACGATGCTCAGGTCGGGCTCGGTCGGCGGCGTCGTCATGGCGTGCAATGAAAACCGGTTGCCCGGGGCCCGAACCCCTGGAGCCCGGCTGGAATGTCCCCTCCGTGCAGGATGCGACGCGGAGTATACGGCTCGACTCCATCCGGCGCCGTGGTGTGTCGGGGACGGCCGGCCAACGTGCCGGCGCCGCCGTTCCGGCGCGGCTGTCTGTTTGACCCGGCCCCGCACCGCCCCGTAGCATCTGCGGCGTGTTACAAGGACGCTCCCCTCAGGTGGAGGCACGCATGGCGGCGATGGCAACGACGTTGGGACGGGGCCGGTGGATGGCGGCACGGTTCCCCGTGGCGGCGGTCCTCGGCAGCCTGGCCTGGTCCCTGGTCTGGGCTCTGGTCTGGGGCCTGGCCGCCGCCGGTGCCGACCCGCCGCCGGCCCGGCCGTTCGCGCCGCCGGCGCTCGAGGAGATCGAGCGGTCGGCGAAGTGGATCGACCGCCCCGTCCGTGACGCCATGGAGATGATGCGGGCCGCGCAGCGCGAGGAGAAGCCGCTCTGCACCGTGGCCGAGGCCCTCGCACTCGCCAACGACTCGGCGGCCGCCAACGCCAGGATCCTCTCGGCCCTCGGCCGGCTGCCGGATGAGGGGCAGGCCGATCCCGCCGCCCGCGTCGACCGGCACATCCCCGCCGACCTCGGCAGCACCAACCCGATCATGATCAGCACGTCGTCGGAGTTCGACGTGCTCGGGCTGACGGGGTTCGGCCTGTTCTCCTTCGACCGCGGACTGGAGCCGTTCGCCGCCTCCGACAGCGTCGTCTCCTGGCACACGAGCGCCGACGGGATGCTCGACAAGGTTGTGCTCCGCGACGACCTCGTCTGGAGCGACGGCCGGCCGATCACCGCCCACGACATCGCCTTCTCGTTCAGGGTGATCATGGACCCCCGGGTTCCGGTGCCCGCCGTCCGCAGCGGCACCGACCAGCTGCTCGGCGTACACGCCTACGACGACCGGACGATCGTCTTCTTTCACAAGGAGCCGCTGGCGACGAACGTCTGGAACATCAACTTCCCCGTGCTCCCCCGGCACGCCTACGAGAAGACCTGGGAGGCCGACCCGACGCTCAAGGACAGCCCGGCCCACGTCAAGCTCGAGCAGGAGCCGGTCTGCGGCGGCCCGTACGAGATCGCTTCGCGGAAGCGCGGCCAGGAGATCGTCCTCCGTCGCCGGGCCAACTGGTCCACCGTCAACGGCAAGAAGGTTCGCGACGAGCCGCCGTTCGCCGAGATCCGCTTCCGCATCGTCGAGGATCCGAACACGGCCCTCCTCGCCCTCAAGGCCGGGGAGCTCGACGAGATGGTGCTCACGCCGGAGCAGTGGGTGACCCAGACCACGAAGGAGGATTTCCACAAGCGGTGCACCAAGGCCACCGCGCCCGAATGGGTGAGCTTCCACTTCGGCTGGAACATCGACACCCCGTTCTTCGCCGACCGGCGGGTCCGCCGGGCGATGAGCTATGCCTTCGACCACGACCAGATGCTGGAGAAGCTCTGCTACGGCATCTACAGGCCCTGTGCCGGGCCCTTTCCCGAGGGGGCGTGGTGGGGGGCGAAGAAGAAGCTCCAGCCCTACCGGCAGGACCTCGACAAGGCGGAGGCCCTGCTCGACGAGGCCGGCTGGGTCGATTCCGACAACGACGGCGTCCGCGACAAGCGGATCGACGGCCGGGTCGTCCCCTTCGAGTTCTCCGTGCTGACCTCGAACCAGCCGATCCGCATCAAGATCTGCACGCTCCTCAAGGAGAGCCTCGACCAGATCGGCGTGCGCGTGAACGTCCGGCCGCTGGAATCGACCGTCATCCAGGAGTTGACGCTGAAGCGGAACTTCCAGGCCTACTTCGGCGGCTGGGGGGCGGGCACCGACCCCGACAGCTCCGAGAACATCTGGGCGACCAACGCCGGCCGCAACTTCGTCAACTATTCCAATCCCGAGGTGGATCGGCTGTTCGTCGAAGGCCGGCGCGAGCTCGACCGGGCGAAGCGGGCGGAGAAGTACGGCCGGATCCAGGAGCTCCTCCACGAGGACCAGCCCTACACCTGGCTGTTCATGCGCAACAGTTTCTACGGCTTCTCCAAAAATCTCCGCGGCTACGTCTTCAGCCCGCGGGGGCCGTACCACTACAACCCCGGCTTCGGCAGCCTGTGGAAGCCGCGGCAAGAGTGACGCGGCCGACCGGCCCGCGCCGGCCGCGCGGGCCCACGGAACCTCGACGATGGCGACCTACCTGCTGCGGCGGCTGCTCCTCGGCCTGGTCACGCTCCTCGTGATCACGTGCTTCGTCTACGCGCTGGCCCGCAACATGCCGGGCAACCCGCTCACGGCCCAGATGGGGGAGGACCCGAGCCGCAAGCTCAACCCCGAGGACATCGCCCGGATGCAGCGCAGCTTCGGCCTCGACCAGCCGTGGTACGTCGGCTACTGGCGCTGGCTGGGGAACGTCGCCGGCGGCGACCTCGGCCGGTCGATCACCCGCAAGCAGCCGGTCACGACGCTGATCGCCGAACGGATCGGGCCCACGCTGATCGTGTCGGGCAGCGCCTTCCTCCTCACCTGGCTGCTGGCGATCCCCCTCGGCCTGTACGCCTCGGCCCGGAGCGGCGCGGTGGACGAGCGGGCCGGGAGCCTCGTGCTCTACGCGCTCTACTCGTTCCCGACGTTCGTGGCGGCGCTGCTGCTGCAGATCGTGTTCGCGATCTGGCTGCGCGGCACGGCCTGGGAGCTGCCGCTGTTCGGCATGACCGACCTCGGCCCCGAGGCCGGCCTCGGCCGGCGGATTCTCGACGTCTGCCGGCACGCCATCCTGCCGGTCACCTGCCAGACCTACGTCAGCCTGGCCTACGACAGCCGGTTCATCAAGGCGAACATGGAGGAGGTGCTGCGGCAGGACTACATCCGCACCGCCCGGGCCAAGGGGGCGGGGCCGGGCCGCGTCCTCTTCCGCCACGCCTTCCGCAACACGCTCATCCCGCTGGTCACGCTCCTCGGGCTGTCGCTGCCGGGGCTGATCGGCGGCTCGATCATCATCGAGCAGATCTTCACCTGGCCCGGCATGGGCCGGCTGTTCTTCGAGAGCATCCGCGAGCGCGACTATCCGACGATCATGGGGCTGACGCTGATGTTCAGCGTCCTCGCGCTCCTCGGGCAGCTGCTCGCCGACCTGCTGTATGGACTCGTCGACCCCCGGGTGAGCGTGGGATGAAGCCGGCGCGATCGCGGGGATTCTGGGCCGAGGCCTGGCGCCGCTACCGGCGCCGGCCGTTGGCGATGGCGGCGACGGCGTTCGTGGCGGCGCTGTTCCTCGTCGCGCTCCTCGCCCCGGCGATCGCCGGCACGAAGCCGGTGCTCTGCCGCTACAAGGGGCGGCTCTACGCCCCCTGCCTCGGCTACTTCGACCGCCGGCTGGAGCCGGCGATCTTCACCAAGGACAAGTTCCGCGGCACGTATCCCAAGAACCTCGAGGCCAAGGACCCGGAGAGCTGGGCGATCTGGCCGCTGTTCTTCCAAGACCCCTATCGGGCGGTGCGGGACGAGGAATGGCCGGGCCTGCCGGCGAATCCGGCCCGCGACGAGGGGCGGCCGACGTGGCGCAATCCCTTCGGCACCGACCAGTCGGGGGTGGACGTGCTCGCGAAGATGGTCCACGGCACCACGATCGCGCTGCTGGTGGGCTTCGTCTCGATGGGGATCGCGGCGACGATCGGGATCGTCGTCGGCGCCCTCGGCGGCTACTTCGGCGGCTGGGTGGACGCGGTCACGAGCCGGTTGACGGAGATCGTGATGTGCATCCCGTCGCTGGTCCTGATCCTGGCGATCATCGCCATCATGGAGAAGCCGACGATCTGGCACACGATGGCGATCCTCGGCATGACCGGCTGGACGGGGATCGCCCGGCTGACGCGGGCCGAGTTCCTCCGCCTCCGGTCGAGCGAGTTCGTGATGGCGGCCCGGGCCGCCGGCGCCGGGCCGCTGCGGATCATGCTCCGCCACGTCCTCCCCAACGCGCTGGCCCCGGTGCTCGTGCCGATCACGTTCGGCATCGCCGCCGCGATCCTCACCGAGAGCGGCCTGTCGTTCCTCGGCTTCGGGCCGCCGCCGCCGACGGCCAGCTGGGGCTCGATCCTCAACGACGCCCGCAGCAACCTCGAGATGTGGTGGCTCGTGCTCTTCCCCGGGCTGGCGATCTTCCTCACGGTGCTCGCCTACAACCTGATCGGCGAGGGCCTGCAGGAGGCGACCGACCCGCGGCTGCGGGAGGCCCGCAAGTAGCCATGCCACTGCTCGAGATCCAGGACCTCGTGACCGCCTTCCACACGCCCGCCGGCCGGGTGCCGGCCGTGGACGGGGTGTCGCTGGCGATCGAGCCGGGGCGGACGCTGGGGCTCGTCGGCGAGAGCGGCTGCGGCAAGAGCGTGACGGCGATGTCGGTGCTCCGGCTGGTGGCGGCGCCGGGGGTGATCGAGTCGGGGCGGATCCTGCTCGCTGACAGGAGCGGGTCGGGGCCGGGCGGGCCGGTCGATCTGGTGCGCATGCCGGAGCGCGAGCTGCGCCGGGTCCGCGGCGGCCGGATCGGGATGATCTTCCAGGAGCCGATGACGAGCCTCAATCCCGTGTTCACGATCGGCGAGCAGGTGGCCGAGGTCGTCCGCCTGCACCGCGGCGCGTCGCCGGCGGCGGCCCGGGCCCGGGCGCTGGAGATGCTCCGGCTCGTGCGGCTCGCCGACCCCGAGCAGCGGCTCGACGAATATCCCCACCAGCTCTCCGGGGGCATGCGGCAGCGGGTGATGATCGCCATGGCCCTGGCCTGCGAGCCCGACCTCGTGATCGCCGACGAGCCGACCACGGCGCTCGATGTCACCATCCAGGCGCAGATCCTCGACCTGCTCGCCGACCTGCGCCGCCGGCTGGGGACGGCGATCCTGCTGATCACGCACGACCTCGGCGTCGTCGCCGAGACCTGCGACGAGGTGGCGGTGATGTACGCCGGACGGATCGTGGAGCGCGGTCCGGCGGCGACGATCTTCGCCCGGCCGCTGCATCCCTACACGATCGGCCTGCTGGCGGCGAAGCCCGACCCGACGGCGCCGCGCGGCGGCGTGCTGCGGACGATCCCCGGCATGGTGCCGCCACCGCAGCAGTTTCCCGCCGGCTGCCGCTTCCATCCGCGGTGTGCGTACGCGCGGTGCGGCGCGGCGGAAGGAGCGGCCTGCGACGCCGCGGTGCCGGAACTGCACGAGGTCGAGCCCGGGCATTTCGTCCGCTGCCACTACGCCGGCGACCTCGGCCCGGAATCCACGCCGGCGGCCGCGACCGGAGGCGGTTCATGAGCGCCGAGCCGCTGCTTCTCGTCCGCGACCTGGAGACGCACTTCCCGATTCGGCGCGGGCTCCTGCGCCGGCAGGTGGGGGCGGTGCGGGCGGTGGACGGCGTGAGCTTCGCCGTCGGCCGCGGCCGCACGCTGGGGCTCGTCGGCGAGAGCGGCTGCGGCAAGACCACCGTGGGGCGGAGCGTGCTCCGGCTCGTCGAACCGACGGCCGGCAGCGTCCGCTTCGCCGGGCTGGACGTCGG
>JBIKKQ010000135.1:0-9562 GCA_044360305.1 Pirellulales bacterium | reverse complement strand
GCGGCGACGTCGCCGGCGCCGGCGACGAGCGTCATCGTCGAGGGGGCGAGGTCGGCCGAGCCGCCGAGGAACCAGGGTACCGTGCCGCTGATGGCCTGGAGCACCTTGCCGCTCGACACACGGCTCGCCAGCCCCTTGGCATCGGCGGGAAACGTCGGAATCGCCGCATCCCAGCCGGCCGGCAGCCGGCCGGCGAGGAAGGTCTCCAGTTCGGCGGCCGGCTGCGGATGCGCCGTGCCGTAGGCCGACAGCGTCTCGCGCCATGCGGCGTGCGCCTGTTCGCCGCGCCGGCCGAGGGTGGCGGCGAAGTGGGCCGGCACCTCCGCCGGCACGTGGAACGCCGGCTCGACGGGCCAGCCGTAGGCCTGCTTGGCCCCCTTGATCTCCTCCGCGCCGAGCGGGGCGCCGTGCGCCTCGTGCGAACCGGCCTTCTTCGGCGCCCCGTAGCCGATCACGCTCTTGACGACGATCAGCGTCGGCCGCTCGCGCTCCGCCCTGAAGGCCGTCAGCGCCCGGGCGACCGCCGCGGTGTCGTTGGCGTCGGCGACCTGCTCGACCCGCCAGCCGAGGGCCGTGAACCGCTGGGCCACGTTCTCGCTGAAGGCCAGATGCGTCTCCCCCTCGATCGTGATCGCGTTGTCGTCGTAGATCCAGCACAGGTTGGCGAGGCCGAGGTGGCCGGCGATCGAGGCGGCCTCGGCGGCCACGCCCTCCATCAGGTCGCCGTCGCTGCAGAGCACGTAGGTGTCGTAGTCGAAGACCACCTGCCCGGGACGGTTGTAGCGGGCCCCCAGCCAGCGCGACGCGATCGCCATGCCGACCGAGTTGCCGCAGCCCTGGCCGAGCGGGCCGGTGGTGGTCTCGATGCCGGCGGTCATGTGGTGCTCGGGGTGGCCGGCGCAGACGCTGTCGAGCTGGCGGAACCTGCGGATCTCGTCGAGCGAGACGGCGGGCACGTCGCGGTCCGCCGACGCCGGGCCGCCGCGCCGGATGCCGGCGAGGTGGATCAGCGAGTAGAGGAGCATCGAGGCATGGCCGCAGGAGAGGACGAACCGGTCGCGGTTTGGCCAGGCGGGGTCGGCCGGGTCGTACCGTAGGAAGTCCTTCCAGATCGTGAACGCCACCGGCGCCAGGGCCATCGGCGTGCCGGGATGGCCGCTCTTCGCCGCCTCGACGGCATCCATGGAGAGGGTGCGGATCGTGTCGATCGCCAGCCGGTCGATGTCGGTGGCGGCCGGCCGCGGCGGGGTCGAGGTGCTGGCTGACATGGCTGCTCCTGGGACGTGTTCGCGAAGCGGGGGACGTGTTCGGAAAGCGGGGAGTGTAGCCTAACGCAGGTGGTCGCGGTACTCCGCGTCGAGCTCCGCGGCGCTCCGCCGGCAGAGCCTCGGCAGCGTGTCGGGGTCGTCGATTCCGGCGTACACCCGCGACAGGTACTCGAGGAATGCCTCGCGGTACCGGCCGTTGCGGCCGTTCATGAAGAAGTCGGCCAGGCCGGCCACCTCGTCGTAGAGCGCGGGGAGCCGGGCGTCGGCCTGGAATGCCTTGCGGCCCAGCGCCGCGAGCTCCGCCAGCGGCACATGAACGCCCTCCTCGACGAGCCGGCCACGGGCGGCGGGGACGCGGCCCGCGTCGCGGCCCCCCACCGTCCAGCCGAACGGCGTCGGCCGGATCGACTCCATGTGACAGGCGACCGCCTCGATCGCCCAGAATCCCGATCGCTCGCCGGCCGGCAGCGGCTGGTGGCGCGGCCCGGTCGGCGCCAGTTCGAGGAAGATCTGGTGCGTCGCCTCGTGATGGATCGTGGCCGCCCGGGTCGCCTGGGCCGCCGCGGCGACGTCGGGCGCGGCGGCGAAGAACCAGGCTGTCCGCGTCGGTGCCCAGTAGAGTCCGTCGGTCCGCGGGGCGAGCGGTTCCAGCCGGCCGAGTTCGGCGGCGTACTGCTCGCGGTCGGCGCAGAGCACCGCGGCGAACGCGTCGCGAGGCATGATCCGGCCGCGGCCACGGACCCGCTTCTCCAGGTCGGCCGGCTCGACGGCGAACCCGCCGAAGATCTGCACCCAGACGAGAAACGTCTCCTCCAGCCGCTCGGCCAGCGCCGCCGCCGATTCGACGGGCGCGGCGGACAGAATCTCCCAGTGATCGGTCTCGAACCGCCGGCCGCGATCGACCGGCGGCGTGTGGGCGGCATCCTCGGCGGCGGAGATCCACCGGCCCCGGTCGTATCGCTCGCCGGCCCGGTAGCGGGCCAGCCGGCCGGCCGGCAGCCAGCCGAAGGCCGGATCGTAGTCGGCGTGGCGGTCGAGCCGGGCCGCGGCCTCGGGCCAGAACCAGGCGTCGCCGCGGCGCACCCAGCCGAGCGCCCCCCGGGCCCGCTCGTGTCCCGGGTCGTCGCGCAGGGCGGCGGCCAGCAGGTGCACGACCGCGCACGACCGCTGCGGCAGCGGCGGGCTCTCGGGATCGGGCCGGGCCTGTTCCGCCCGGGTCGGCGGCCGGTCGTGGGCGGCCGCGGCCACGACCGCGAGGTCGTAGATCCCCGCGGCCCGGGCCCGCCGGGCGGCCACGAAGTCGTCCCAGATCGAGCGGGCGGCGGCCTCCTCGATCCAGGCGGGCACCTCCAGCCGCGCGGGGATCGCGAAGGCGAACTGCCGGTCGGTCGGGGCAGGGAGCTGCCAGCCGGCCACGAGTTCGGCGAGCTTGTCATGACCGTCGGCGCGCGCCCGACGGACCAGGTCCCGGGCTGCGGCGGCGAACTGCTCGTCGAGCTGGGCCAGCGGCCGCGGCGCCGGCGGAGCGGCCGTCGCCGCCGGGCCGCAGACGACGAGCACCGCGGCCGCGCACATGGCCACGGCGGACGATCCCGGGCGGCGGATCATGGGCAGGTCATGGATGGACGAGCCGCCGCGGCGGCTCAGGATTCTTCGGCGAAGGCCGAGTCGAACTGCCTCCGGCTCGGCGCGAAGTCGAGGTTCTTGACGAACTTCGCCGCCTCGGCGGCGCCATGCTCTCGATCCATGCCGCAGTCCTCCCACTCCACCGACAGCGGGCCCTCGTAGCCGATCTGGTTGAGGGCCCGGATGATCTCCTCGAAGTCCACGCCGCCGCGGCCCGGCGAGCGGAAGTCCCAGCCGCGGCGCGGGTCGCCGAAGTTGATGTGGCTGCCAAGGATGCCGGTCCGGCCGTTGAGCGTGACGATCGCGTCCTTGACGTGCACGTGGTAGATCCGGTCGGGGAACGAGCGGATGAACTCGACCGAGCTCACGCCCTGCCAGTGGAGGTGGCTGGGGTCGAAGTTGAAGCCGAATTCCTCGCGCCGGCCGAGGGCCGCCAGCGCTCGCTCCGCGGTGAAGATGTCGAACGCGATCTCGGTGGGATGGACCTCCAGCGCGAACCGCACGCCGCACTCGGCGAACACGTCGAGGATCGGGTTCCAGCGGTCGGCGAACTCGCGGTAGCCGGCGTCGATCATCGCGTCGGGCACCGGCGGGAAGGAGTAGAGCAGCGGCCAGATCGCCGAACCGGTGAACCCATTGACGACCGACACGCCGAGCTTCTGGGCGGCGCGGGCCGTGCGCTTGAGCTCCTCGGCGGCCCGGCGGTTGACCCCCTCGGGGTTGCCGTCGCCCCAGACGTGCGGCGGCAGGATCGACTTGTGTCGCTCATCGATCCGGTCGCAGACCGCCTGGCCGACGAGGTGCGTGGAGATCGCATACACCGAGAGGTCGTGCCGTTCCAGCGTGTCGCGCTTGGCGGCGCAGTAGCCGCTCTCGTCGAGGGCCCGAGTGACGTCGAAATGGTCGCCCCAGCAGGCGAGTTCCAGCCCCTGGTAGCCGAAATCGCGGGCCTTGCGGGCCAGGGTCTCGAGCGGCAGATCGGCCCACTGGCCGGTGAACAGCGTGACGGGACGGGACATGCGACAACCTCCTCGGGCGTGCGGGAACGAAACCGGTTCGGACCGGGGATTGTGGCAGATTCCCGGCCGGATTGGAACGGGCCACACAAGGCTCGGGTACCGGCCGGATCAGGTGCGGATCACGCGGCGCAGCAGCCAGCATCCCCAGACCACGACGAGCACGTTGCCCAGCCAGACCGCGACCGGCGGCACCGCGCCGTCCTTGGCCTGATCCACGCCAAGGATGAACAGCGGGTAGTAGACGATGAGGATCGGCAGGAAGCAGAGGAAGAAACTGTTGAGGAAGTCGGCGGTGCGCATGCGGATCGCCATCGGCGCCCCGACGAGCACGAAGCACAGGCAGCTGAAGCCGTTGGCCCAGCGGCGCCAGGGCTCGACCGCGATCGCCCGGAGCCGACCTCTGGCCATGGCGATCTCGTGCCGCTCGCCGGCCAGCACCTCCGGCCGGGTCTCGTGCATCCGGCCGCCGAGCAGCGACAGCGCCGTCCGGCCCGCCATCATCTGCTCCAGCTGGTCGATCCGCGCCAACTGGGCCGCCCGCGCGGCCGCAAAGCCGGCCATGGCGATCTCGGCCGGCCGGCGCACGTCCCCGGCCTTGGCCGACACCGCATCGAGAGGCACCTCCTGGGACGACTCGCCACGCTGCGAATAGGTCGCCCGGCCGGGCATCTGAACGGTGAAGTCGCGGAACGTGACCACGAGCGCGTTGCGGGCCGGGTCGGCGCGGATCTCGGCCTCGCGGGCGCTGACGGTCGTGAGCCTCCCCGGATGGTCCTTGTCGAGCGTCAGGATCGGCTTGACGAGCTTGCGCCCCTCGACGGCCTTGACGACGATCTCCAGCTTCGGACTGCTGTAGGAGAGCGCGGTCCGCAGGCGGCCATAAAGGATCTGCTCGACGCTGTCGATGATCACCCGCTTGACGCCGTCGCGGCCCCAGGAGACGGCAACGTCGTTGAGCCACACCGACACGAAGCTGACCACCAGGGCGACCGCGATCGCGGGCCAGATCGCCGCCAGCGGGGTGATGCCGGCCGCCTTCAGGGCCGTGATCTCGTTGCTGGCGGACATCCGTCCGAAGATGCTGGCGGCCGCGAACAGCATCGTGCCGGGCACCGCGATCCGCAGCGCGTCGGGGAGCACGTAGGGGACGAGGAGGGCGATCTGCAGGGGCCCCAGTCCCTCCTTGGAGGCCGTCTGCACCAGCCCCACGACCACCATGAAGAACGTCAGGGCGGCCAGGGTCACGAGGAACACCTGGAGGAGGTCCGTCAGCACGTATCGCGTGAGAATCCTCATGGCGGCCCGCAGTCTAGCGGCCGCTCATGGATCCCAGACAGGCCGGTTTGCGTCGGGCAAACCGGCCCCGGATCGGGCGCCGCCCGCCGTTTCGTCGGACCGGGCGGCCTCGATCGACCGGCGGTAGATCGCGATCGCCCCGGCCGCGGCGCGGACCGCGTCGGCGAATCGGCCGGCCTGCGTGCCGGCCCGGGCGTCGCGCACGAGCGCGACGGTGCGGGCGACAGCGTCGCCGTCGAGGCCCGCGGCGGCCTCCTCGACACTCGTCACGATCCCCTCGACGAGGCCGCCGTCCGGGGCACATTCATGGTTGCGGTACGGGCCGCCGCCGAGCCGGCCTCCCGGCGGCAGCAACCTTTGCGTCGTCTGCGCGGGGATGAGGAAGCCGAGCAGGGCCGAGGCCAGCGCGCCGACGAACAGCATCATCAGCGACACGAACGCGACCCAACTCGCGGGGACGCGCAGGGAGCCGAGCAGCCGGCCGAGGAGGCCGTCGGCCGTCATCAGGTCGCTGGCGGGGTTGACGATCAGGGCGGCGAGCAGGCATCCGGCCGCCAGCGCGAGCGTCCGCCACGGGACCACCTTCTGCGGCCCCGCGTCGTCCTCCTCGCTGAGCGGCCACGGCTGGTCGAGCGGCCCTTCATGCGACGCTTGGAGGACCCCAGACCGGACGACGATCACGGTGACGTTGTCGGGCGCGCCGCGGACCAGCGCCAGGCCGATGAGCGCCTCGGCCGCCTCGCGCGGCGGCAGGGTCGCGGCGAGCGTTCCGATCTCCCGATCGGCGACGACGCCCGAGAGCCCGTCGCTGCAGAGCACGAACACGTCGTCGGCCTGCACGGGGAACGGCCCCTCCAGATCGACGCGGACCTCCGGGTGCGGGCCGAGGGACCGGGTGATGATGTTCTTGGGGGCGTCGCGCACGGCGACGTCGGCCGCGAGCTCGCCGCTGGCCTGCATCTCCTGCAGTTCCCAGACCAGCGAATGGTCGCGCGTCAGCTGCTCGATTCGCTGGTCGCGGACCCGGTAGGCCCGGCTGTCGCCGACGTGGCCGACGAGCACCCCGCGTGGCACCAGCGCCAGCGCCGTGCAGGTCGTCCCCATGCCCTTCAGCTCGGGCGAACTCGAGCCCCGGGCGTGAATCTCATCGTTGGCCTGCTCGATGCTCGTGCGCAGGGCCAGCGGCGGGGAGCGGGCGGCCAGTTTCTCGTAGACCAGCGGCACGTGCTCGGCGGCGATGGCGCTGGCCATCTCCCCGGCCGCGTGGGCCCCCATGCCGTCGGCCACGACGAACAGCCAGCCGTGCCGATCGTGCTGCTCCCGGTTCCACGGACGGAGCACCGCCTTGGAGTCCTGGTTGTTGGACCGGCGGCGGCCGATGTCGGTGAGGTCGCAGTAGTCGGGGGCGTTGCCTGATCCCACGCGTTGGACGCCTCGGGCCTGCGAATAGAACGTCCCCACCCTGGGGAGACGCCGGATTGTAACTGGCCGCGGGAAAAGTCATCCCGCCCCGGCGCCGTCCGGCCCGGCCGGGGAAAAGCGGGGGATTTTCCCGGGTCGGGTCCCCGTCCCTTGGCGGCAGGCTGGGCGGGCCGGGGGGCGGGCGCGGCCACGGTCGCCGGGCGGTTCGGTCTGGCAGCATGCGGCATCGCTCCGTATCGTTCCCGGCCCCCGACCCCGGTAGTGGATGCCCGATGACCTTCCCCGCCAACCGCCGGAATCTGATCATCTGCCTGCTCGTCGTCGTCCTCGCGGGCGGCTGCGTGCAGCGCCGGATGACGCTCCGCAGCTCCCCCCCGGGCGCGGCCGTCTACGTGGACGACTACCAGATCGGCACCACCCCCGTGTCGCACGACTTCGTCTACTACGGCACGCGGAACATCAGGATGGTGAAGGATGGCTACGAGACGCTGACCGTCCGTCAGCCGTTCCCGGCCCCGTGGTACGAATACTTTCCGCTCGACTTCGTGAGTGAGAACCTGATTCCGTGGGAGATCCGTGACGAGCGGGTCGTCGATCTCGCGCTCGCGCCGGCGGCCGCCGTGCCGGCGGCGGAGGTCGTGGCCCGCGCCGAACAGGTGCGCCTGGCGGCCGGCGCCCAGCCGGCTGTCGCGCCGGTTCAGGCCGCACCGATTCAGGCCGTGCCCGCGCCGGTCGGCCCGCCTGCTCTCCAGCCGCTGCCGGCGCCCGTCCAGCCCGGCCCGGGGCCGTACTTCCCGGGGCCGCCGCCGGGCATGCCGGTGCCGGCGCAGCCGAACCAGCCGGCGCAGGGAATTCCCAGCCTCGGCCTGCCATAATTGGCACGCCATGCATCCCGCCCCGCCTGCGAACCGGTCGGAGAGTCGCGAGAGCCTCGACGCGATCAAGCTCGCCCGGCTGCGCGAACTCCTGCGCACCATCCTGCCGCACAATCGGTTCTACGCCGACAAATTGGGCCGCGTGCTGCCGCGGCCCGCTGACCTGACGACACTCGCCGACCTCGCCGACTGGCCGTTCACCTTCAAGGAGGAACTCGTGGCCGCGGCCGCCGGCAGTGGCCGGCCGGCCAATCTCACCTGGCCCGTCGAGCGGTACGTCCGCTTCCACCAGACGAGCGGCACCCATGGTCGGCCGCTGTTGGTCTTCGACACGGTGGACGACTGGGGCTGGTGGATGGCCTGCTGGCGGCTCGTCCTCGAACGCGGCGGCGTGGGGCCGGGGGACCGGGTGCTGGTGGCCTCGTCGTTCGGTCCGTACGTCGGCTTCTGGTCGGCGTTCGAGGCGGTGATCGCGGCCAGCGCCATGGCGATACCGGGGGGTGGCCTGTCGAGCGCCGGCCGGCTGGAAATCCTGCGTGGCGCGGAGGCGACCGTGCTCGTGGCGACGCCGAGTTACGCGCTGCACCTCGCCGAGGTGGCCGAGCAGTCGAAGATCGACGTCGCCGCGCTGCCGGTCCGGCTCGTGGTCGTGGCGGGCGAGCCGGGGGGATCGGTGCCGGCGGTGCGGGCGCGGATCGCCGCCGCCTGGGACGCCGACGTTCTCGATCATGCCGGGGCGACCGAGGTCGGGCCGTGGGGCGTGGGCGACCTGCGCGGGCCCGGGCTCGACGTCATCGAGCCCTTCTTCCACGCCGAGTTCCTCGCGCTGGAGAGCGGCCGGCCGGCGGTCGAAGGGGAGTTGTCGGAACTCGTCCTCACGACGCTCGGCCGGGCCGGCGCCCCGCTGATCCGCTACCGGACCGGGGATCTCGTCCGGCCCACCTGGGCTGCGGCCGCCGACGTCGCCGCCGGCGCCTGCCCGTGGGTGCGGCTCGCAGGGGGCGTGCTCGGCCGCGCCGACGACATGCTCGTGGTCCGCGGGGTCAACATCTTTCCCGGTGCGATCGACGACATCGTCCGCGGCTTCCCCGAGGTGGTGGAGCACCGGCTCACGGTCGGCACGCGGGAGAGCCTCGACGAGCTGCAGCTCGAGATCGAGGATCGGCTCAAAGCGCCGGACCGCGTGGCCCGCGAGCTGCAACTGCGGCTCGGGCTCCGGGTGGCGGTCGAGGCGGTGCCGGTTGGCAGCCTGCCGCGGTTCGAGGGGAAGGCGCGGCGGATCGTCGATCGCCGCGGCAAGGAGAAATTGGCATGACGAATCCCGTGCCGACGAGCATCGGCCGCGTCGCCGACCCGCGGGCGGCGGGGGCGATCGAGATCGCCTGGAGCGACGGCCTCCGGGCCACGTACACGCCGCGGCTGTTGCGCGACGGCTGCCCGTGCGCCACCTGCCGCGAGCAGCGCGGCCGGCCGGCGCCGCCGCAACTGCTGCCGGTGCTCGCGCCGGTGGAGCTCGTGCCGCTGGCGATCACGGCGATGCGGCCGGTGGGGCAGTACGCCTACGCGATCGACTTCTCCGACGGCCATTCGAGCGGCATCTACACGCTCGAGTACCTGCGCGAACTGGCGGGGGCGTGACCTCGGCCGGCACGTTCCGGTCGTCGATCGCCGTGGCCACGCTGGTGGAGGGGCCGATCCGCGGTCGGATGCCCGCCGCGAACCAAACCACACCAGCCAGCGCGTCGGGCTGCGCCCCCCACACCCTCCCCCTGCGCCGCCCGCGTGCTTCGTCAGCCGCCGGCGACGCGGCCAGGCCCCAGTCTGGTCGCTCGAACATTTTCTTCGGGAACATCGCGGGGGTATGCTCGGGACTGTTGCAGGCGGTTCGACTCGAAGAGGTCGCTGCGCGAGGTCTCCCATGCTCCCTGTCTCCGAGACGTTGGAATCTCGCCTGCGCAGCGGTTACAGGCTCGACCAATTGTGGGCGGAATCGATGGGCATGATGCCGGGCGATACGAAAGAGCGTCCGCTCCGGCTCGTGGCCGAGATTCTCAAC
>JBIKKQ010000134.1:0-9592 GCA_044360305.1 Pirellulales bacterium | reverse complement strand
GTCGCCCGGCCCACCACCATGCGCGCCCGCCCCCGCAACTGGACGCATCTTCTCGCCTGCCTGCTGGTGGCGGTGACGGCCGTGCTGCTCTGCTTCGGGGCGCTGGTGACGACCTACGAGGCGGCGATGGCCGTCCCCGACTGGCCGGCGACCTACGGCCACAACATGTTCCTGTTTCCGCTGGCGGAGTGGCTGGGCGGCCCGTGGGATCTGTTCCTGGAGCACGGCCACCGCCTGCTCGGGGCGGTCGTCGGGATGCTGTCGCTGCTGCTGGCGGCCGTCGTCTGGCGGAGCGGGCACACCCCGGCGGTGCGGGCGCTGGCCGTCGCCGCGGTCGTGCTCGTGGTCGCCCAGGGCGTGCTCGGCGGCGCCCGCGTGCTCCTCGATGACAAGACGATCGCCAAGGTGCACGCCTGCACCGGGCCGCTGTTCTTCGCGGTCGCCACGGCGATCGCCGCGCTCACGCGGCGCGGGCCGCAGGCCAGCGGCGCGGCCGGGCTCGATGCAGGCCTCCGGCCGCCGCAGACCCGCGGCGTGGCGGCGACCGTCGGCGCGGCAGCGCTCGTGGTCGCGGCCTACGTGCAGCTCGTGGCCGGGGCGCAGCTCCGGCACCTCGACGCGGGGGTCGATCCGCTCACGTTCCGCTGGCTCGTCGGGTTTCACATCGCCGGCGCGGTCGTCGTGGCGCTGCTCGCCGGGATGCTCGCCTGGGTCAACGGCGGAGCGGCGTCCGCCGCCCGGCGCTGGTCATGGCTGATCGCGGGCCTCGTCGTCTGCCAGATCCTGCTCGGCTGCGGGGCCTGGGTGGTGTCGTGGGGCCTGCCCTCCGGCCTGCTCCCCGATTCGTGGCGGCTCGGGGAGGCGATCCGGGCCCGGAGCCCCGGCGCGGCGGCCGTGGTCACCGGGCACGTCGTGCTCGGCATGCTGATTCTCGGCGGCTCGGTCGTGCTCTGGATCGTCGGCGGTGGCCTGCGGGATTCGGCCCGGGGCCGGGCCGGCGGCCTGCGGACGACCGGCAGGGCGGGGGTGTTCGCATGAAGACGTCGCAGCGGAGTCCCGTCGCAGTCGCGGTGCCGGTCGGCGTCGAAACCGGCGTCGAGCGCGGACCGTGGCTGGTCGCGGCCGAGGACGTGGCCCGGCTCGTTCGGCCGCGGATCGCCCTGCTCGTGCTCGCCACCGTCGCCTCCGCCTTCTGGCTCACGGCCGGCCGGCCGGCCGACGCCGCGGCGCTGCTCTGGCTGCTCGCCGGCACCGGGCTCGTCGCGGCCAGTTCCAGCATCGCCAACCAGATCCTCGAACGGCACGCCGACCGGCTCATGCCCCGGACGGCCGACCGGCCGCTGGCCGCGGGGCGGCTCGCGGTGAGGACGGCGTGGGGAGCGACCGTGGCCCTGCTCGTCGTCGGTGGCGCGATCTGCGTCCTGTCGGGGGGCTGGCCGGCGGCCGCCGCGGCCGTCGCCACCTGGCTCCTGTACGTCGTCGCCTACACGCCGCTCAAGCGGGTCACGCCGCTGAACACGGCCGTCGGCGCCGTCGCCGGCGCCCTGCCGGTGGCGATCGGCTGGTTGGCCGCCGACGGTCCGGCCCGGCTCGCCGCCGGGGAACCACGCGGGGCCGTGGCCGCCGCCGCCCTCGGCGCGGTCCTCTACCTCTGGCAGTTCCCGCACTTCATGGCGATCGCCTGGCTGTATCGCCGGCACTACGCGGCCGCCGGCATGAAAATGCTCACCGTCGTCGATCCCTCGGGCCTGCGGGCGGCCGGGCAGGCGCTGGCCGCGGCACTGGCGATGATCCCGGCGAGCCTCGCCCTGGCCGTGCCCTCGGCCAGCATCCGGCTGTTCCTGGCGGCGGCGGCGGCCTCGATCGTCTATGCTCTGGCCTCGGTCCGGTTCGCCGTCCGCCGCGACGACGCCTCGGCCCGCATGCTCCTGTTCACCTCCCTGGGGTCCCTGCTCGGCCTGCTGATCGCGGCCGTGGCCTGGGGCCGGCCAATCTGACCTTTCGTTCCGGTACACCGACCATGCACTCCTCCGCCGCTTCGATCCACCATGGCCACGCCGACCACGGGCATGCCCACGGCGACGGGCACGGTGATGGCCACGGCCATCACGGCCACCTCACCCTCCAGTATCAGCCCGGCCTGCCGTTGTCGCGCGGCAAGCTGATCATGTGGCTGTTTCTGTCCACGGAGATCATGTTTTTCGCGGCGCTGCTCGGCAGCTACGTCGTGCTCCGGTTCGGCGCCGCCGTCTGGCCCAAGCCGCACCACGTCCATCTTTCGGAGCCGATCGGGGCCTTCAACACGTTCGTCCTGATCTGCTCCAGCGTGACGATCGTGCTGGCCCTGGAGGCGGCGCGGGCCGCGAAGACCGGGCGGGCCAAGTTCTGGATGCTGGTCACGCTCGTCCTCGGCTCGCTGTTCCTCGGCATCAAGGCCTACGAGTACAAGGCGAAGTTCGACCATGGCATCTACCCGGCGGCGCCCCGCGGCCTGATCCACGAGCGGCCCGACCTCGCCTACGGCTCGGCCGTCCGCGCCCGGCTCGCCGCCCTGCGGCAGGTGCCGGTGGGGCAGGTGCCTGCGATCCTCCGCGACGCGGCCGACGCCGAGGCCAAGCCCGAGACCACCGTCGACCTGCTCAAGCGTCTCGACGACCTGCCCGCGGACAAACTCTCCGCCGCCGAGTTGTCGGCCCGCACGGGCCTCCAGCAGGTGCAGAAGATGGTCGCCGACCGGGACCAGGGGGCCTACGACATGGCCGTGGTCGCCGACCAGATCATGCCGCTGCCGACCGCCCACGCCGGCGGCGATCACGGAAGCGGGCATGGCGGGCATGCCGTGGGCCTGAACGACACCTGGTCGTGGCTCCGGCTGCCGATCGTGATCCCCGGCGGCAACATGTGGGCCAGCACCTACTTCCTGCTCACCGGCTTCCACGCCGTCCACGTGCTCGTCGGGCTGATCGTGTTCGCGATCCTGCTCGGCTACACGCTCGGCCCCAAGAACGCGGCGATGATCGAGAACGCCGGCCTGTACTGGCACTTCGTCGATCTCGTCTGGATCTTCCTGTTTCCGCTCCTGTACCTGTTTTGAACCGGATTCATCCATGAGCCACCACGACCATCACGAGCACGGCCCGATCACCCGCCCCGGCGCCGGACCGGACGACCCGGCGGCCGAGCACGGCCACGAGGGCCATGGGGGCCACGAGGAGCACCACGGCGGCCTCGGCACCTACCTGGCCGTGTTCCTCGCCCTCTGCTTCCTGACGAGCATGTCGTTCCTGACGTTCACCGCCTACTGGCCGTGGCGCGACCAGCCGCAGGTCGGCTGGGCATTCATGATGGCGGTGTCGTGCACCAAGGCGATGCTCGTGATCCTGTTCTTCATGCACGTCCTCTGGGAGGCCAACTGGAAGTACGTGCTCACGATCCCGGCGGCGATGATGGCGGTGTTCCTCGCCATCATGCTGATTCCCGACATCGGCATGCGGAACCGGATGATCTCCCAGGAACGGGCGGTGAACATGGCCCGGCCGGCGGACGTCTCGCTCCTCGAACAGGCCGGCGCGAATCGCGATGGCGGCTCGTCGGCCCACTGAACCCGCCCCGCACCAGGGATCGTTCATGCACCCCCTCACGACCGCCGGCGCGGTGACGCTGCTGGCCGCGGTCACGGCGGCCGGGTGCGGCCGGCCGGCCGCACCGGTCCGCGACCCGGTGGCGGACCCGGTCAAGGTCAAGGTCGGCAAGGGCGTGCCCGAGGGGGAAGGCCTCGTCGCCATCGACAAGGCACCGTTCACGCTCTTCGATCAGCAGGGGCGGGAATTCGACTCGGCACGGCTCGCCGGGCGGGTGTGGGTCGGAAGCATCTTCTTCGCCAACTGTCCCGGCCCCTGCTTCCGCGAGAACCAGGCGGTGGCCGAGATCCTCGCCGAGATCAAGGATCCCGACTTCATGGCCGTGAGCCTGACCTGCGATCCGGACAACGACACGCCCCCCGTGCTGCTCCGGTACGCGGAGCGGTTCCAGGCCGATCCGGACCGCTGGAAATTCCTCAGCGGCGACATCGACGTCCTCAGGCGGGTCGGGCAAAAGACGTTCGGCCTGACCGTCGAGGTGGGCGTGCACTCGGAGCGCGGTGTCGTCTTCGACCGGCAGGGACGGCTGCGCGGCGCCCATCATCTGCTCGACCCGATGGAACTGGCGAAATTGAAGAAACTGATCCGCGCGGTGCTCGCCGAGGCCGCCACGGCTCCGGCGGTCTCCGCCACGGACGGCGGGCCGTCCCCTGCGGAGCCGGCGTCGAAGCAGGCGACACCATGAATCCGCTCCTCCTGCTGCCGCTGGCCGTTCACCCGCTGGCGACGGTGAACGCCGTCCTCAACGCCCTCGCCGCGGTGCTCCTCGTGACGGGCTGGCTGCGCGTCCGCCGGGGCAACATCCGCGGCCATCGGCGGGCGATGACCGCCGCCTTCGTGGTCTCGACGGTGTTTCTCGTCTCCTACCTGGCCCGCTACGCCGCCGAGGGGACGCACCGCTTCGCCGGGCCGGAGGGGGTGCGGCCGGTGTATCTGGCGATCCTGTTCACCCACGTGCCGCTGGCGGCCCTGGTGCCCGTGCTCGCCCTGCGGATGTTCTTCCTCGCCTGGAAGGGCCGGTTCGACGCCCATCGCCGGCTGGGGCGGATCACGCTGCCGATCTGGCTCTACGTGTCGGTGACGGGGGTGGTGATCTACCTGATGCTGTACGTGCTCTTTCCCGGCGCCGCGGCGCTATAATGCGGGCATGAGAAGGCGAATCGTGGTTTCCGTCGCCGTGGTCTGCGCCGCCCTTGTGGCGGCGGAGGCTCTCGGCTGCCCCAACTGCAAGGATGCGGTCAACACCTCGGACCCCGACGGGTTGAACCTCGCCCGCGGCTACTTCTACAGCATCCTCATCATGCTGGCGATGCCGCTGACGCTCGTCGGCAGTTTCGGTTGCTATGTCTGGCGGGAAATGCGCCGCCAGGAGCGGGCCCGGGGCGGAGGGGAATAATTTCGGCCCGCAGCGGTGAACAGGGTGTCGCCATGAATGCCCCCGCGCAGGAGGATGTTCCCGAGTCGTCCGCAGCCGGAACCGGCGGACCACGGCCGCGGAATTATCTCGCCGGCAGGGAGCGGCGCCGGATCTTCTGGCTGGTGATGCCGCCGGCACTGGTGGCCGTGCTGGTTCTCGGCTGGCTGGAGCGGCTCTGGTTTCCAACCCCCGCGTCCGCGCCGTCCGCCCGGATCGACACCCGGCTGCCGGCGGACCCGGGGCCGACGCTCGAGCAGGGGGACGTGCTCATCGCGCAGGATCGTGCGCCGGAGCCGGTCGTCCGTCCGGCCGAGTCGCTGTCAGCGTCCGCGGAAGCCCTGGCCGCGGTCGACGACGACTCGCTGTTCGGCAGGCAGGAACAGCCGGCCTGGATTCAGACCCTGCTCACGCTGCGGTCGGTCGATCCGCGCGGCCTGCGGGCGGCCGCCGCGCCGGTCACGTTCCCCGAACTGGTCGGCCAGCCGCAGTCGTTCCGCGGCCGGGCCGTGCGGTTCGGCGGGACGCTGCGCGGGCTGGAACGGCGGCCCGCCCCGGCGAACGACTACGGCTTCGACCACTACTGGCAGGCGTGGATCGAGCCGGGAGACGGCGCCGCGGCCCCGATCATGGTGCATGCCCTGGAGGTTCCGGCGGGGCTTGAGGAGGGCATGAAGCTCGACCAGCCCGTCGAGATCGTCGGCTATTTCCTCAAGAACACCGCCTATCAGGCCCGGGACCGGCAGATGCGTCGGGCGCCGATGGTGCTGGCGGTCACGCTGGACCTCCGGCCGCGGGCGGCCGTCGTCACCGACCGCAGCGCCTGGCTCGTGAGCCTGGTGTTCGCCACGCTGGCCGTCGCCGCGGTGGTGGCCGTGCTCGGCCTCGGCCTTGCCGCCTCGGGTGGCCGGAGCCGCCGGCCGCAGCCCGCGGCGGACATCGATTCGGCGCTGGCCGGCGCGGAGATCCTTTCACCGATCGAGGCCCTGCAACAGCTCGAGGCCGCCGACCGGATCGCCAGTCCCCCGACCGCGGAGCACACGCCATGAGGACGATCATGCCCCTTCCCGACCGCACAGCGCCCGCGCCGCGGGGCCGTGCCCCGATCAGCGTCTGGCTGGCGCTGCTCCTCGTCGCCCTGCCGGAGCGGCCCCTCGTCCACGCCGCCTCCCCCGACTTCGCCACGTTCCTCGCCGAACGAAAGATCGACCGGCAGCAGCGGCAGGTGCTCGAAGAGCCGGGCGCGTGGAACGATGCCAGGCAGAAGATGTTGATCCGCCTGCTCGCCAACATCGACGTCCCGGCCGCGCTGATGCTGCCGTGGGCGGCGGCCGCCGGCGACGTCGATGGCGGCGCCGCCGCGGTCGGGGATGCGCTCGTCCGGGTCCGGGGCCGGGCCACGTTCGTGGCGCCGCAGTCGCTGACCGACGAGCAGCAGGTGCTGGCCGGAAGCTCCCACTACGACGTGGTGCGGATCGTCTCGGCCGGCGGGGCCGTGGTGGACGTGGCCACCCGGCGGGCGCCGCGGTCGTGGCCACGCTGGAAAACGATCGACGAGCCGGCTGAGGCGGTCGGCCTGCCGCTGGCGACGACCGGCGGGCCGCGTCCGGCGCCGGCTCCTGCGGAGGGAGCGGCCTGGCCCTCCGAGCCGGCGACGCTGCTGCTCGCCGCCGACGGGATCGGCTGGCGTCCCGGCACGCCGCTCGGCCGGCTCGGCATGGACTACGCGCTCTTCGACAGCGTCGAGGACGGTCGGCGGATCGAGGGTGGGGACAACGCGGCACTGTTCGCGCTGCTCGCCGCGGCCGGCCGCCCCGAGGCGGCGACCGTCACCGGCCCCGACATGACGCCGGAACGGATCGTGGAATTGATCGATCCGCGCGGCGCATGGTTCGCAAAACATCGTGGCGAGCCGGTGACGATCAAGGGCATCGCCCGCAAGGCGACCCGGGTTGCGATCGACGAGCCGGTGCGGCGCGACCAGGTGGGCGCGGATCACTACTGGGAGGTGTTCGTGTTCGTGTCCACGCCGCTCCTCAAGGTGCACGACCGGCTGCAGGATGACTACCCGATCGTCTGCTGCCTGCGGGAACTGCCGGCCGGATTTCCCACCGGCGACCGGATCGGCGAGCCGGTGAGCGTGACCGGGTTCACCTTCAAGCGTTACGGCTACCGGATGCCCGACCTCGATATCACCTCGTCGCAGGGAGATCGGGAAACCCGCGGCCAGCGGCTGGAGACCGCCCTCGTGGTCGGCCGCACGGCGGTGTGGACGCGCGGCAAACCCGGCGCCGGCGCGACGTTCGACACCCTGTCGACGATCTTCGCGGCGCTGGCCGCGGCCGTCGGGCTCGTGCTGGTGGTCGGTGCCTGGCGGATGCGGCGCGATGCCGCCCGGGCGGAGGCGGCGGCGCGGGCCCGGCTGCCCGACCGGGTGAACCTGCCGGACGAACGGGGCTGAACGCCCCGGCCCCGTAGCCGGCCTGCGCCGCGCCAACCCCGGTCGGCGCGGCCGCCCCTTCCCCGGCGGCCCCGGCTGCCTTCTGATGGCGGCCCTCACGAACTGCTTTTTCACCCCCGGAGTCCCACCCCATGCGACGTGCGAAGATCTCGATCATCGGTGCCGGCAACGTCGGCGCCACCACCGCCCACTGGTGCGCGGCCGCCGAGCTCGGCGACATCGTGCTCCTCGACATCCCGGCGACCGAGGGGATGCCGGCCGGCAAGGCGCTCGACCTCTTCGAGTCGTCGCCGATCATGGGGTTCGACTCCCGGATCACCGGCACGACCGACTGGGCCGACACGGCGGGGAGCGACGTGGTCGTCGTGACCGCGGGCATCGCCCGCAAGCCGGGCATGAGCCGGGACGACCTGCTGTCGACCAACGCCCGGATCGTCGGTGACGTGGCCGCGAAGATCCGCGACACGAGCCCGCAGGCGGTGGTGATCGTGGTCTCCAATCCGCTCGATGCGATGGTCCAGCGGACGTTCCAGGTGACCGGCTTCCCGGCCGCCCGCGTCATCGGCCAGGCGGGGATCCTCGACACCGCCCGCTACCGCTCGTTCCTCGCCATGGAACTCGGCGTCAGCGTCGAGGACATCTCCGCGATGCTCCTCGGCGGCCACGGTGACACGATGGTGCCGATCCCGTCGTGCACGAGCGTGGGCGGGATTCCGGTGACGCAGTTGGTCGCCGCAGACCGGTTGGCGGCGATCGTGGACCGGGCCCGCAACGGCGGTGCCGAGATCGTCGGCCTGCTCAAGACCGGCAGCGCCTACTATGCCCCCGCCGCCGCCACGGCGCAGATGGTCGAGGCCGTCGTCCGCGACAAGAAGCGGCTCGTGCCCTGCGCCGCCTACTGCGACAAGGAGTACGGCGTCGGCGGCTACTTCGTCGGCGTTCCGGTGGTGCTCGGCAGCGGCGGCGTCGAGAAGATCGTCGAGCTGTCGCTGCTCCCGGCGGAGCGGGCGGCGCTCGACAAGAGCATCGCCGCCGTCAAGGAACTCGTGGCGGCGATGAACCGGCTGACGGCCGCAGGCTGACCAGAACGGCTGCGCCGCTTCCCAGGATTGCCCCGCTTGACGCCGCGCGGGCCGGCCCGGACGGCCGGCCGCGTTGGCGTTGCCCCGCGCCGGGCCGCAGGGTACAAACCGCCCGTCTTCAGGCCGGATGCCCGGCCGAGGCGCGAGCGTTTTGCCCCAGGCACCGAGGGTAGCCATGCGAGCCAGCCAGACGATCAGCCGCGGGACTCGAGCCGTGTCCGATCCCGTTCGAACGGCGTCGGCCCGCCTGCCCGGAGGCGGCCGGCTGTTCATTCCCCAGGGCTACGAGCCCGGCTACGACTATCCGCTGCTCGTCTGGCTTCCGGATCCGCGGGCCGATTTCGACTTCGCCCGGGCCGTGTCCCGGGTCAGCCTGCGAAACTTCGTCGCCGTGCAGCCGGCGGGTGTCGGCGAGGCGGCGGTGTGGCGGGCGATCGATGCGGTCCGGAGTCGGATGAACATCCATGCCGACCGAATCTTCCTCCTCGGCCGCGGGGCGGCCGGGAGCGAGGCGTTTCGGATCGGCTGCCGCGATCCGCGCGGCTTCGCCGGTGTGGTGTCGCTCGCGGGCCGGTTCCCGCTCGACGAGGCGCTGTTCGCCCGTCTCGACGCGGTGCGCCGGCTGCCGATGCTCCTCTGCTGTCGGTCCAGCGACGCTCCGGCCGAGGCCCGGCACGTCGATCGCACGCTGCGGCTGTTTCACGCCGCGGGCAGCGCGCTGGCGGTCCGCATCTACCCGCAGGGCCGCGGCCTGTCGCGGGCGATGCTCGGCGACGTGAATCGCTGGATCATGAACGAGATCTGCGGTCCGGCGGAGCGGGTCCGCGCCCCCCTGGCCACGTGAATCGGCATCCGACGCCCCCGGGAATGGATTCCCATGACGACCAGCCGGCGACACCAGCCCGCCACGATTCTGCCCCTGCACCGACCCTCCGGGCTGCACGCCCTGCTGGCGGACATCGTCGGCGCGGCGGCCCGCCGGCAGCGTGACCTG
>JBIKKQ010000319.1:0-2563 GCA_044360305.1 Pirellulales bacterium | reverse complement strand
CCGAGAAGAGCACGAGACTGTCGGACTTGCAGTACGAGGCCCCGCCCACGATGGCCTGGTCGATGCCCCCTTCGAGTAGCGCCCGCGCGCCGATCGCCATCGCCTGGAGGGACGAGGCGCAGGCGGCGTCCACGACCAAGTACGGCCCGTCGAGCGCGAGGGCTTCCTGCACGATCTTCGCGGCCCCGATCGCACCCAGGTCGAGCGTCCGGCCGGGCTGGCGACCCGGATACCGACGGCGCACCGCGTCGGTGACTGCCTTGGCCACCTCGTCGGCGCCGTCGGGCCCGAGCAGGGCACGGGCAACATCGACCTCGGTCAGCAGGGCCGCCGCCTCGTCGATGCCGGTGCCGTACACGATGTCGCCGATTCGTGTGCTGCCGCCGGTGTGTCCCACGTACACCCCGGTCCGCCGATCGGCTGGCATCGCGAAGGGATCCATGCCGGCGTCGCGGCAGGCCAGCGAGGCGACCTCCAGAAAGATGTGGTGGGCGACGTCAAACCGCTCGATCATCGCCGGCGTGATCGGGCAGACAGCCGGATCGACCGGCCGATCGGAAACCACCGCCCCCATCTCCGAGTAACTCTTGCCGACCCGGCTCTTCTCGGGATGGAAGTAGAGGTCGCGGGGCAGGCGGGACTCGGGCAGTTTGCCCCACGCCGTGCGGCCTCCGACCACGAGGTTCCAGAAGGCTTCGAGTCCATCGGCTCCGGGAAGGCGGCAGGCCATGCCCACGATCGCGAGCGGTTCGTTCAAGGTCGTCGTCCTTGGCGGCTGGTTGGAGGAGGTTGCCTGGCCCCGCACCGCTGCCCGTGGCAGTCCCGTGGCAGTCCCGTGGCAGTCCCGTGGGAGTCCCGGCGGCGCGTGGAGGCCGGGCGCCGAACCGTCACTGGTTCGGCGCGGGGTCGGAAGGATGGTTGGAGACGGCGTCAGTTCACCTGGAAATGAACGCCCCATCCGTGGGGGAAGCCGACCGCCCCTGAGGGCCGGCCGGTCGATTTCGAGGCCGGAGTATGACTCGCCCGCGCGCGGAGTCAAGATTTTTGGAGTCGGCAAAAAAGCCGCGCAAGAGCCTTTTTTTCAGGCGATTCGTCGCGCCTCGGGCTTGCGTGTAAGGTCGATGGGCAATGAACAGCGACCCTCCCGCCCTTCCGGGGGCGACCGACACCGGGCGGGATCTGGCCCCCTTCGAGCAGCTCATGTTGGTCGAGGAGCGGCCCGGATTTCCGATGTGCTTCTTTCTGGAATGTCGCGTCGCCGGGCCGCTGGACGAAGACCGCCTGCGGCGGGCCGTCGCCGCGGCGGCCGAGCGGCATCCCTCGCTCTGCAGCCGGGTCGCCTGGCGCATGGGCCGCGCCCGCTGGCTGCCCCCCGACGTCCGTCCGACCTTGATCTGGCGGCCGCTCACGGGCGACCCCTGGGCCCCGATCGACCTCGCGAAGGAGAGCGGCATCCGCCTCGTGGTGCTGGCCGTCGGCCCCGATCGCCACCGCGTGGTGATGCAGGTGCACCACTCCGCCTGCGACGGCATCGCGGCCTGCGAGTATTTCGGCGACGTCTGGGCGGTGTACGCCGGACTCGACCCACGGCCGTTCGCCCCGGGCCGCTCGGGCGGCTCTACGGCCGGCCCGTCCGCTCCCTCGCTCGCGCCGGGATCCGGCACCTCACCGCTCGACTTCGCGAAGTTTTTCCCCACGCCGCTGGCCCGCGCGGCCGGCCCCCGGGCGCATGCGGCGCCCGTCGCGCCGCCCTATGCGTCGCTCCAGTTCGACGCTCCGTTCACGGCGCGGCTGCGGGCCGCGGCGGAACGGCACGGCACTTCGCTCAACGACGTTCTCGTGGCCGCAGTGATGCGGGCCGTGGTCGGCTGGAACACCGCCGCCGGCCGGGCGCGAAGCAACGTGCGGGTCACGATGCCGGTGAGCATGCGGGCCGTGGGCGCGCGCACGCCGGCCGCCAACGCCATCGGCTACGCGTTTCTCGATCGCCGCTCGGACGACTGCGGGGAGTTCGCGACGCTCGCCGTGTCGATCGCCGCGGCGACGAAGTGGATCCTCGACAGCGGCGCCGCCGGCGCTTTCCTCTCCACCCTCGGTTGGCTGGCGAGGCGGCCCGTGCTCCTCCAACTCATGACCCGTCTCCCGCTCTGCTTGTCGTCGGTCGTGTTCAGCAATGTGGGCGACACCAGCCGACGCATGCGCAGCGGCGCCCCGAAGCGGGACGGACGCGACGCGCCCGCCGACCTCGTGATCGAGGGCTTCTGCGGTGTGCCGCCGCTGCGGCCCCGCACCCGGGCCGCCGTGGGCGGCACGACCTACGCCAACGCCCTGGCGCTCACCTGCCTGTGCGCGGCCACGCCCGACGACCGCGCCGGCGCCGCCGCGTTCCTGGAATCGATCCGCGGCGAACTCGAGGCGTTCGTCGGCGCGGAATGACGCCGGCGGCGATTCGCAGGGACTGTCCACCATCCAGTTGTGTCAGCGGTCTCCGCTCGTCGTGCCCCCTGCCCCCTGGAGCGACGGTCTCCGACCGTCGTGCCCCTCGCCGGCATACGATTTCCGC
>JBIKKQ010000133.1:0-9651 GCA_044360305.1 Pirellulales bacterium | reverse complement strand
CCGGCACCGACAGTTCCTCCTCGTCCGCATCGATCGGCGGCGGGCCGCTGCCCTGTGTTACCGCGGCCCCGCTCACCGGCCGGTCACCGGCCCGTGGAATCTGCGGCGCGGTCGCCACCAGCGGTTGCTCCGACGACGACACGGTCCGCGGCGCGGCGATCGCTTCGGCCTGATTGCTCCCCTCCGGCGCCGTCGGCACCGCGGTCGATCGGGAGATCGCGCGTGGCCCCGTGCCCGCTTCGCCGTCCACGTCGCTCCGGGCGACGACGCCGGCCGTGCCAATGGATGGTCCGCCTGCCCGCGGCCCGACGGGGAGCAGGATGGGCGTGTCCGCGGCCATGCCGGCCACCGCGGCCGCGGCGTCGCCGACGGCCGCCGACGCCGACGATCGCGGCCGGCCACCCGCCTGCGGCCCGGGAGCAGGGCCAGGCTCCCGGCCGGCCCCTACGACCTTCGGCGCCGCCACGCTCGCGACGGTTCCATCCACGGTGCCACCCGCGGCGGGATCCGCCGCTGACCGCCGACTGACCGCGGCAGGCTGCCCGGCCGGGATCGCAGCACCTTCCGCCTGCGATGCGCGGACTGCGCCCCCGGTCGAGGCGACGAGCGCCGCGTCGGCCCGCGGGATCGCGACGAGTCGCGGGGCCTCGTTGTCGGACATGCCTCGCGGCGTCGCGGTCGCGGCCCCCGTGGCGGCTCGTGCATCGACCTGCCGCGGTCGCACCGCCGCCGGCTGCCCGGCGGTCGCAGCCACGGGTGCAGCGATGGCATCGGCGCCGGCGTTGGATCCGGCGGAGGCTTGGGCGGCGGCGTCGGCGGCGGCCACAGCCTGTCGGCTCGGACCTGCTGCCGCCGCACCCGGCGCGAGATCGGCGGCATCGGCCGGCCGGGCGGAGGTCACAGCGGTCGCGGCCGGGGCCGTGAGCCGCTCGAGCAGCGCCACCTCGCGCGGCCGCCAGCGGGATGCGATCGACGGCGCCGGCTCGGCGGCTCGCGGGGCGGCCTGGGCTGGCGCCGCAGCAGGCGCGTTCGCGGTCGCCACCGGCTCCGCGGGTGCGACCGGTGCGACGACGACCTGCGACGGCAGCGCCGGCGCGGGTGCCTCGCGGTCCCGGGACGGGGCGGGAACCGCGGCCGGGGTGAGCCTCGCGTCGGCCTGCCGGCTCGGCGCGGGCCGGCCGGGATCGACCGGCGTCGGTGCCGGCGGCGTTGCCGTCTCCTCCGGTCGTCGCTCGGCCACCTCGCGGACGCGGTCGGGTGTCTCTGGCCGGCGGCGCGGCTCCGGCGTCGGCACCGGCAGCGGCGGGTCGAGTGGCCGCTCGTGCGCGGGCGGGGGCGACGTCTTCGCCACCTGGAGCGGAAAATCGGCCCGTTTCCGCTCCTTCCGCTCCCGCACCTTGTCGGCGTCGGCCACCCGGTCCGCATCGAGGCGGAGCGTCGTCACGGCGAGTCCGCGGGTGAACAGCAGATGGAGCAGCAGGCTGCCGCAGGCGGCCGCCAGCAGCCGCTTCCGGTACGAGGCCCGACGGTCGTCGGTGGCACGCCGCGTCATGGAACGATTCCCGGACCTACTCTTCGGCCGCGGACTGCACCTGGTAATTCTCGATGCCCGCCTCGACGCAGGCGTTCATGGCACCGACGACGTGCTTGTGGAGCGCGTTCTCGTCTGCGCGGAGGATCACGGTCTGCCGCTCGGGGTTGTCCGCTGCCGCCTGGCGGAGCAGGGCCGCGAGTTCCTCGACCGCGACGGGGCGGGCGCCGGCGAAGTAGTTTCCCTGGCGGTCGATGTTGACGACGAACTCGCGGGGCCGGCTGGTGAGCGGTCGGGCGGCGCTGGCCTGCGGCAGGACGACGTCGATCGAACGGTCGGCCTCGTCGAGTTTGCTGGCGACGAGAAAGAAGATCATCAGCAGGAAGACGATGTCGATCATCGACGTCATCTCCAGCCCCGAGCCGAGTCGTCCCTTGTCGATCCGCACGCTCATGGCTGCGTCCTCGCCGGCACCGCGGCCGGCGGCACGGCCGGCGGAGCGGGGCTGGGCTCGGCCGCGAGCTGCGTCGGGCCGAGACGCCCCTTGTTCTCGTACCGCTCGAGCTGCGGGAGGACGACGTCCACGAGGTCGTCCACGTCGCGGAATCCTTTGAGGATCCGGCCCTCGATGAAGTGCGCCAGGATGGCGGCGGGGATCGCCACGCAGAGCCCGGCGAAGGTCGTGATCAGCGCCACGTAGATGCCGTTGGCGAGCTCGGCCGCCCGGTTGGCCCCCGCCTCGAGGTTGGCGGTGGTGTAGAAGGCGAGGATCATGCCCTGCACCGTGCCGAGCAGGCCGAGGAGCGGCGTGACCGTGACGGCGAGGCTGATGGGGCGAACGTTGGCGTACAGCCGCGAGGCCTCGCGGTCCTTCGCCACCTCGACCGCCCGCTCCAGTTCCGGCAGCGGCCGCCCGGTCTTGGCGAGCAGCGCCTCGAGGACGTCCGCCGCCACGGACGGATGCCGGCGGCAGAGCCGGAAGGCCGCCCGCGGATCGAAGCCGCTCGCCCCGGCGAGTTTTTCCATCTCGGTCCGGAGGCGGGCCGGGAGGATTCGCGACCGGCGCAGGGCGATGAGCCGCTCGATGGCGAACGTCACCACCACCAGCGACATGCCGAGGATCGGCCACATGAGCAGGCCGCCGGCGAGAAACAGCTGCCAGAGCGTCTGCACGCGTTCGAGCGACAGGGGCACGGTCACGAACCTCCGCGTGGGGTGAGGGCCTCGAGCCGCTTGCGGGCCGCGGGCACATGCTGGGACTCGGGATACCGCTCCACGAGCTCGGCGTAGAGCGTGCGGGCCTGATCGGGCTTCTTGAGGACCTCGAAGCACCGCGCCGCCTCGAACGTGGCCTGCGCCTGCCAGGGATGGAACGCGGCCGGCGCCTGCTGTTCGCCGAAGCCGTAGGCGACCTTGAAGAACGCCTTGACCGCCTCCTTGTGCTCGCCGCGCTCGAAGAGCACCTCGCCCTCCATGAGCCGGGCCCGGGCGGCGAGTTCCGTCCGCGGCCCGTCTGCGATCACGCGGTAGCCGGCCAGCGCCTCGTCGAGCCGGCCGAGGTTCTGCCGGGCCCAGGCGGCGGCATACCGGCCCTGCGGTGCCAGCGGCGACTGCGGTGCCGCCTCGAGGAACCGTTCCGCGACGGCGAGGCTCTCCGGCCACTTTTTCTGGCGGGCGGCGGCGTCGGCGGCGCGGATGAACGTGCTGTCGCGCAGTTCCGCGGACGAGAGCGAGACGTCGGGGGCGAGCGCCCTGGCGAAGGCCTGCGCCGCCTCGGCCGGCTTTTCCTGCTGCAGGAACGCCTCGCCGAGCAACGCCTCGCCGTCGGGGGCGAACGAGCCCCGCGGAGCCGCGGCGAGTTGCGCCGCGAACGCCTGCGCGGCGGCGGCGTGGTCCTTCTTCATGAGCTGCGTCCAGCCGAGCTTGTGCCAGGCCTGCTCGACGACCAGGTCGCGTCGGCCGGCCGTCGCCGCGCCGGCCGACGCGATCGCACCCTGATAGGCCTTCGCGGCATCCTCCCAGTTCTTCGCCCCCCAGGCCGATTCGCCGATCTCGAACCAGGCCTCGGCCGCATGCCCGCTCTTGGGGAACCGCTCGACGAGCGACTTGAACGTCGCCGCGGCGTCGGCGGCCTTGCCATCGACCGTCTGCACCACGCCGAGCTCGAAGAGCACGCGATCGGCGGCAGCGAACTGCGGCTGCTCGTCGACGAGCCGACGGAACGCGGCCGCGGCCTGGGCGTACTTCTTCGTGCCGGCGAGGCACAGCCCCTGGAGCAGCCGGGCCTCGGCGAGCGCCGCCGCGTCGAGCGCGGCCTTGCCGTCGCGGTGTGCGGCGAGGAGCCGCTCGACGTCGGCGAGGGCCGGCTCGTACTCGCCGCGCCGTTGCCGGACGTCGGCGCGGGCGAGCAGGGCCGGCGGTGCGGCCGACGCCTGCGGGAGCTTGTCGAGCAGCTCGGTCCAGGCCTGCACGGCCTGCGGCAGCCGGCCGGCCGCCTCGTGGCACCAGCCGGTCGCGAGCAGCGCCCAGGCCGCCCGCGGCCCATCGGGCCGGGCCGCGACCGATCGGCCGAAGGCGGCGATCGCATCGTCGAACCGCTTCGCGTCCTGCCGCAGCTGGCCCACCCGAAACCAGGAGACATCGGCGTTCTGGCCGGCCGGAAACTCGGTGACGAGCCGTTCGCCCGTGGCGAGCGCGGCCGCTGCGTCGCCCGACTCGCGGAGCGCCCGCACCGCCAGCAGCAGCGCGTCCTCGCGCCGCTCCCACCGGGGCGACGCCTTCTCCAGGTCGGCCAGCAGCCCGGTGGCGTCGGCAGGCCGTTTCAGTTCGACGAGCGCCGTGGCGTCGAGGAACCGGGCCTCCGCCTGCCGGTCGCCCGTGAACGCGGGGATCAGCGGCGCGAGCAGGTCGTGGACCCGCTGCCAGTCCTTCTCCGCCGCCAGCGCCGCGGCCTGCCGCAGCTGCCAGGCCGGCCGCTTCGGGGAGCGTTCCGCCGCGGCAACGAGCTCGCGATACGCTTCCGCGGCGACCGCGGTCTTGCCGAGGCCGACGAGCGCCTCGGCGCGGACCGCACGCACGTCGAACGTCGCCTCGTCGCCGGGCTTCGCATGCCGGGCGAGAAACGCGTCCGCCCGGGCGAGCGCCTCAGCCGGCTTCCGCTGCTCTAGCAGCGCCACCGCCGCCATCGACAGGGCGGCGGCCGCGGCGGACGAATCGGGATGCGTGTCGGCGACAGCCGCATAGGCCGCGGCCGCTTCGGACCGTCGCTCCGGAATCGCCCACAGCGCATCGGCGCGGTCGAGCTGGAGTTTTGGCACGAGCGACTGGTCGGCATCCTTGCGACCGGCGATTCCCGCGAGCGCCTTGGTGGCGATGTCGAGGGCCCGGGCGGGCTGCTTGGCATCGAGTTCGAGCAGGGCGAGCCGGTGGACCGCGTCAAACGCCTCCGGGCCGGAGCCGGCGACGGCCTTCTCGAGGAGTGGCCGGGCGTCGGCGGGCCTGCCCGCCTCGATGTAACTGCGGCCTGCCGCGACGATGGCCCGCGCCGCCAGCGGTGACGCGGCATGGTCCCGGGCGAGCCGGGCGAACGCGTCGGCCGCACCGGCCCAGTTCTTCTGCTTCCACCGGGCGTTGCCCAGCCGGTCGAGCGCCTCAGCCGCCCGCGGCCCGGTGCCCGTTGTCACCGGCTGCAGCACCTGCTCCGCAACGGCGTGCTGCTCGGCGGCGCTGGCGATGTCGGCCCGCCACAGGGCAACGTCGTCGGCGAGTTTGTGCTGTGGGAAGGAACGGGCGAATCGTTCGAGCGTCGCGGCGGCCGCGGCGCGGCCGCCGGTCTCGGCCTGGCCGACGCCGAGGGCATAGAGCACCTCGGCCATGCGTGGCGAGTCGGGATGGTCCTTCACGAACCGGGTCCAGGCCGCAATCGCCTCGTCCCGCTTGCCCGCCTGCCAGAGCGCCTCGCCGAGGAAGTGCGTCGCGTCGGCTGCCTGCGGCTGGCCGGGAGATTTTTCCAGGAACTCGCGCAGGTCCGTCGCCGCCGCCGCGTAGGCCGCCGGGCTGGGCGTGGCCTGGGCGGCCACGAACGCCCCCCGGCCGAGTTCCCAGCGGGCGACCGCCTTCGTGGCCGCGTCCGCGGGGCTGGCGATCACCTCGCGGAGCGTCTTCGCGGCGGCCGGCCACTGGTCGCTCTTCAGCTGGCAGACGGCGAGGTAGTAGCGGCCCTTGAGGGCGAGCGGATCCGTGGGGTGAGCCTGCAGCAGCGCCTGCCACTCCTCGGCGGCGAGGTCCCAGGCTTCGCGATTCTGGAGCGCGGCTGCCGACGCATAAGCGGCCCGGGCGGCGTCGCTCGACTCCGGGTCGGCGGCGGTGGCCGGGTCCGCGACGCCCACCGCGAGCCAGGTGAAACAAACGGCAAGCCAGCGCGGGCGGCGGTGCATGGAAATCGCGTCCCGTGGGGGAGGGGACATGCGGGCTTCGGTCACGAAAGTCTACAAAAAAACCGCGGCGTCCACAGGGGACGCCGCGGCTTTCGTCATGTCGTCGTCATCGTCGTGTCGTCGACACCGAACACGGCGGGATGAACCGGCCCGCACCGGGGCGGAGTGTGGCTCAGACCTAGACTAGTTCGACCTGCCGCCGGCGGCGGCGAACCTCGAGCCCCACGACCATCGCCAAGCCGATCCCCGCGAGGGTCAGCGTGGAGGGCTCGGGAACCGCGGTGATCGAGACGCTGTAGCGGTTGTTGCCCCCCACGTCCCAGACCGATGAAGCCGGAGTCACGCCGGTGGACAGACTCTCCCGCCCGCCAACATAGGTGTATCCAGACGCATTGTGCGCCATCGGGGCCGGGGGCGTTCCGGCGTTGTAGTACCAGCTGCCACCGTTCGGCACGACCCAGTAGGTCGTGTTGGCGGACAGCGACGCTCCGGTGAACGAGAACGTGTACTTGTCGGTGGTGCCAACCTGGGTGACAGCCGACGTGAAGAGCGGGGTGGCGGCAGGATTGCCCGCCGAGTCCGCATAGATTGAGACGGTGAGCGGAATCGTACTGACGTTGGTGCCGAACAGGCCAACGGTGATCGACTGCAGGTCGAGGAGCGTGGCCGCCCCGGTGTTGAACCCCTGGGCAAGCCAGTTCACGTCATCCACAATTTGACCGCCGAGATCGGTATTGGTGGAACCGAGATTCCGGCTGTTGTCAGAGTTCAAATTGCCGAACACCACCTCCGCACGGGAGGGAGCGGCGACGAGCAGGGCAGCGAGGCCGAGGGCGGCGCAGGCCACCCGGCGGGCGAAAGAACCACGGACGTAGGACGACATGGAGCGACTCCTTTTGCTTTCTGGAAACGACTGAACAGACGAAAAGAACACAGTGGGCCGATTGGGCCCGATCGACGGTGACGACTGGTTCCCCACGCTGGAGAACCCGTCCCGAAGGACGCCGGGAAGAAATGCGAACCGCGTGCCAAACGTCATCCGAACGTCTTTTTTCTCAGCCATGTTTTGCTCTTCCACTGCTGAAATCATGCTTTTGAGGCTGTCTCAGGCCTTTTTTTGCTGTGGCTCCGAATCGCCTTTCCGGGGCCGAGTTCGGGGCCTGGCCAACGTCTCTCTGACCCTCAGCGGTTTGGTGATCACCAGACTCGTGAGCCCCTCACCAAAATGGTGAGACGGCGGCGGATGCCGGCCACGGGATGGACTGCGCGCACTCTGGAGCCACCAAAAACGGTTTCAATCAGACGAAAGCAGGGGAAATCCAGCAGTTTCGTGCTGGATCAGCCCTGTCGGGGGCGCTGAATCTGCGGTCGGACGACCGGTTCGGAGGTGATGTCTACTGCCACGGCGACCATGGAGCGTTCCTTTCGTAAAACGAGGGTTTTGGGCCAAAAACTGCTGAAAAAAGGGTTTTTCCGTCAATCGCCCTGAGGCCAGGCCGTCCGCGCGCTCAGTGGGCCGGCGACCTTGCGTCAGGGGGTGATGGCCCCGAGGCAACCATCAGAAGAGAAAGCAATGCACGTGGCGTGCCAGAGCCCCGTGTTTTTTGTTTTGCCCGAGAAATTGCCGATATTTCGGGGAAATGAGTGCGGGAGGCAAGAAGATGCAAATCACCATCCTGGATGGTTGGACGACGAACCCCGGGGACGTCTCGTGGGCGGCCCTGGAACGCCTGGGCACCCTCACCGTCCACGACCGCACCCCGCCCGGGGAGATTGTTTCCCGGGGGGCGACGGCCGACTGCCTGCTCACGAACAAGGTGCCGATCAACGCCGCGGCGATCGCGTTGCTCCCCAGGCTGCGGTACATCGGGGTGCTCGCCACCGGCCACAACGTGGTGGACGGTGCCGCGGCCAGATCGCGGGGCATCCCCGTCTGCAACGTGCCCGAATACGGCACGCAAAACGTGGCCCAGGCCACCTTCGCCCTGCTCCTCGAACTGACCAACCGGGTCGGCCACCATGCGGCGACCGTGCGGGCCGGTCGCTGGTCCGCCTGCCCGGACTTCTGCTACTGGGACGGCGACCTGGTGGAGCTCGCCGGGCTGACGCTCGGGATCGTCGGCTACGGCCGGATCGGCCGGGCGGTGGCGGCCATCGGCCGGGCCTTCGGCATGCGGATCATCGCCCACCGGCTCACGCCCGGCACCGGGCCGGAACTGGCCGACCTCGACACCCTCCTGCGGGAGAGCGACGTGGTCAGCCTCCACTGCCCGCTCACGCCGGCCACGGCCGGGCTGATCAACGCGGTCACCCTCGCCAGGATGAAGCCGACGGCCTTCCTCATCAACACCTCCCGGGGCCCGCTCATGGACGAGGCGGCGCTGGCGGCGGCCCTGGAAGCCGGCCGGCTGGCGGGGGCGGGGCTGGACGTGCTCTCCTCCGAACCGCCTCCGCCGACGAATCCCCTGCTCACGGCCCGGAACTGCGTGATCACGCCCCACGTGGCCTGGGCCACGCGGAGCGCCCGCCAGCGGCTGATCGATGCCAGTGCCGAGAACCTAAGGGCGTTCCTCGCCGGCACGCCGCGGAACGTCGTCAATCCGTGACCGGGAGGGGGGCGTTCGCGCCGGCGCAGCCGACCCGATGTCGGCGTGGGCTTACCGGCGGCGGCCGCCCGCCAGACGCTTGAAGAACGGCCGCAACCGCTGCTCCAGTTTTCGACCGCCTGCCAGCAGGGTGCGGGTGACGCCGGTGGCGCCGGCACGCATCTCCCGCAGCGTCGTGTTCTCGGGGAGAAAGTGCCGGGTGTAGTCCGGCCCGATGCCGAGCGTTGTGGCGGACGAAAAGCAGTTGACCCGCGGGGGCAGCCCGCGGCCGCGGAACTCCCGCGTTAGTTCGACGTCCTCCCACTGGTTCCAGAACAGCAGGTCGTTGAGGCGGATGGCCCGCAGGGTCTCCGTCTTGGCGATCAGCAGGCCGCCGTTGATGAACTGCCCCGGCCGGAGGGAGTCGTAGTCGCGGCAGTCGAACGACCGGCCGCGGCCGAGGACGCTCCCCTCGGCCGCCACGTAGGCGGGAAAGTGGGCGCCGCACGGGTACCGCTGCGGCACCGTGACGAAGTCGAAGTCGTGGCCGAACCGGGCAAAGCCGGTGAAGAACCCGGGGTCGAGCCGGTAGCGGTCGTGCACGATGAGCAGGTTGGCGTTCCCGGCCCGCATCGCGATGTCGTTCTTCTTGCGCGAGATCTCGGCGAGGTGGTCGCGGTAACCGGGATCGTGGCAGGTCACGCCGTAGGGCTCGTAGGCCGGGTCGGCCGGGCCCCAGACGAGGATCTCGTGCCGCCGCTCCGGATCCTGCTCGCGGACCGAGCGGCAGAATTCGACCACCTGCTCGACCCGCGTGCCCCGCGTCTGCACCGCGCAGGTCCAGGCGTCGCTGCGCTGCGCCTCCATGCCGCTGCGCTCGATGTCGAACACGACCGTGAAGGCCTCGTCGGCCGTCTCGTTCTCCACCGTCACGCGGGTGCCGTGGCGGCGGCCGAGCAGGTGCTTGAGGCCGACGATCGTGAAGTCGGCCAGACCGCGGTCGATCCGCACTACCAGCCGGCCCCGGTCGCCGATCAGCCGCACGAGTTCGTCCACGAGCAGCTCGTGCTGCCCCGGGCGAAGGCCGGCCAGCCCGTCC
>JBIKKQ010000132.1:0-9662 GCA_044360305.1 Pirellulales bacterium | reverse complement strand
GGCTGGCCACCGACTGGCAGGATGCGGGGTTTCTGTCGCCGCGCCGGACACTGCTCTCCACGGCCGCCGCCCGGTTCGCCGATGACGGGTGGACGGGGAGAAGGTGATCGCCCCGCCGTGGAGGGAGTCGGTCACGCCGGCGCGCCGGCCCGGGACTTCGCGGTCCGCCGTTGCTATGATGTTGTGATCCCGTTAAGGTACGGGGCCTTCGCTGACGTCCCCCCAGCCCACACCTTCCGCAGCGCGTGCGTGCATGGTCACGAGACTGATCGTCTCTTCCGGCAAGAGTGCCGGCAGGATGATTGCGATCAAACGGAACCGTCTGCTGATCGGCCGTGCCGATGAGTGCGACGTCCGGCCGCTCAGCGACGAGGTAAGCCGTCGGCACTGTGCCGTGGTCGTCGGCCCCGCCGAGGTCTGGGTCGAGGATCTCGGCAGCCGTAACGGGACGTTCGTCAACGGCGTGCGGATCACGGAGAAAACCCGGGTGTCCGACGGCGACATGATCCGCGTCGGGGCGCTGGAACTGAAGGTGTCCTGCAACGAGCCGGCGACCAAGGGGGGCACGGAGGACGATGTGTCCCGGTGGCTGATGGCCGACGATCGTCCAGCCGGGATGTTCGACACGACGCAGTCCCTGCCGATGGCCGGCGGTTCGGCCGGCGCCGCCGATCCGCGCGGCGGCCACGCGGCCGCCACCGACGATTCGTCATTGGTCGCGGGCATCGGCGCCGCGCCCCCGGCCGGGCCGCTCTCCGGCGACACGATCGTGGGCCGCTCCACGACCACCACCACGGCGATCGAAGCCCTGAAGGCGGCCAATGCCAGGCCGGGCGGGCTGCCGAGCGACCCGCGGAAACCCGACTCCTCGCGGGACGCCGCCGCCGAGGCGCTGCGCCGGTTCTTCGAGAAGCACTGAGCCTCCGGCCCAGCGAGTTGCCGGCTGGCGCGGTCGTACCGGTGGGAGGGGCCGCAGGGTTTTCGCGGTCGGAAACCTTTCCGCGACCGGGAATTTTTCCCCCACCGCGCCCGCCCGCACGACCGGCATGGGGCATGGTTCGGGTGCGGCCGGATCAACGATTCAACGAGGAGTCTCAGCCATGGCAGTCGACACCCTTCCCCAGCCTCGTGCAGCCCGGCGGGTCTCCCAGGCCCGTGCTGCCGGCGCCGCCTCGGCCCGCAGCAACCGCCGGCGGTTCGTCGATCCGACGACCTGCGAACGCGACTACGCGGCCGAAGAACTGGAGTTCATGCAGGCGGTCGAGCGGTACAAGCGGGCCAGCGGCCGGGCGTTTCCCACGTGCAGCGAACTGCTCGGCGTGGTGCACGCGCTCGGCTACCGGAAGCCGGCCGCCGCGCTCTGACCGGGGCGGCGCGGTCCCCCAGCCCCGGGGTGCCGTCGCGGCCGTCCCGATGCCCCGCTCGCCCGGAACCGTCGCCCGTTGACCGTCGTCTGCGGGCCTTTTATTCTGCGGCCCTCGATCGCGGGCCGACGGCGGTGCCGGCGACAGCGGACGGGCCTTCGTGACGGAGCGCAGCATGGCGACGGTGACGGAACGCGTCTACAACTTTTCGGCCGGGCCGGCCGTGCTCCCGCTGCCCGTGCTGGAGCAGGTCCGGGACGAGATGGTCGCCCTGCCCGGCGTCGGCGCGTCGGTGCTGGAAATCAGCCACCGCAGTCCCCCCTTCGACCGGATCCTCGATGAGACCATCGGGCTGCTCCGCGACCTGCTCGCCATCGGATCCGACCATGAACTGATCCTGCTGCAGGGCGGCGCGAGCCTGCAGTTCTCGATGGTGCCGATGAACCTCCTCCGGGGCCGCGACGGGGCGGCCGACTACATCCTCACCGGCACCTGGGGGGCGACGGCCATCAAGGAGGCCCGCCGCGAGGGAAAGGTGCACGTCGCCTGGGACGGGGCGGCGACAAACCACGACCGGCTTCCGGCGGCCGGCGAAATCCGGCTCTCTCCCGCCCCGGCCTACGTCCACGTGACGAGCAACGAGACGATCCAGGGAGTGCAGTGGAAGCAGGACCCCGCCGTCGGCGACGCGCCGCTCGTCTGCGACTGCTCCAGCGACTTCCTCTCCCGGCCGATCGACGTCGGCCGCCACGGGCTGATCTATGCCTGTGCCCAGAAGAACGCCGGCATCGCCGGCGTGACCGCCGTCATCATCCGCAAGGACCTGCTGGAACGCTCCCGCGACGACCTGCCGACGATGCTCGACTACCGGACGTTCGTGAAGGCCGGGTCGCGGCCGAACACGCCCCCGGTGTTCGCGATCTACGTCCTCGGCCTCGTCTGCCGCTGGATTCGCGACGCGATGGGGGGCCTGGCCGGCATGCACCGGCACAACGCCGCCAAGGCGCGGCTCCTGTACGACGTCCTGGACGGCTCAGGGGGCTTCTACGCCGGGCACGCCCGCCCCGACTGCCGGTCCGACATGAACGTCACCTTCCGGCTGCCGGACGAGCGGCACGAGACGGCGTTCGTCAAGGGGGCGGCCGCCCGCGGATTCATCGACCTCAAGGGGCATCGCTCCGTGGGGGGCATCCGCGCCAGCATCTACAATGCCATGCCCGTCGCGGGCGTGGAGGCCCTGCGGGACTACATGCTCGAATTCCAGCGATCGCCGCGGCTCTGAACGCCGCTGCATCGCGCCGCCGGGGGAACGCCCGGCCCGAACTCGCGGAACGAACGCCATGCCCTCGATCATCGTGCTCGACACCCTCAGCGCCGACGGTCTCGCCCTGCTCGACGCCGCCGCGTCGGCCGGCATCACCTACGAGGTCGCGACCGGCCTGTCCGGCGACGCCCTGCGCGAGGCGCTGGCCCGGCACGACGGCGCCATCTGCCGCAGCGGCGTGAAGATCGGCGCCGCAGCGCTGGCCGGCAACCACCGCCTCCGGGCGATCGTCCGGGCCGGCGTCGGCACCGACAACATCGACAAAGAGGCGGCGACGCGGCAGGGCATCGTGGTGATGAACACGCCCGCCGGCAACACCGTGAGCACGGCGGAGCACGCCTTCGCCCTGATCCTCGGGCTGTCGCGAAACATCGCCGCCGCCGATGCCAGCCTGCGCGGCCACGCCTGGGACCGCAACCGGTTCATGGGCGTGCAGCTGGCGGGCAAGACGCTCGGCATCGTGGGTCTGGGGCGGATCGGCCAGGCCGTCGCGGCCCGGGCCCGGGCCTTCGACATGCAGCTGCTGGGGTTCGATCCGTTCCTGTCCCCCGATCGGGCCGCCGAACTCGGCATCGAGATGCACGACAGCGTGCGCAGCATGCTGCCGCACGTCGATTACCTCACCGTCCACACGCCGCTCACGCCCGAGACCCGGCACCTCGTCGGCCGCGAGGAACTGAAGATCCTCAAGCCCGGCGTCCGGCTGGTGAACTGCGCCCGCGGGGGAATCTACGACGAGCAGGCGCTCGTCGAGGGGCTGACCAGCGGCGTCATCGGCGGCGTCGCCCTCGACGTCTTCGAGAAGGAGCCGTGCACCGACAGCCCGCTGTTCGGCATGCCGGGCGTGCTCGTCACGCCCCACCTCGGCGCCAGCACCGAGGAGGCCCAGTCGCAGGTGGCCGTCGAGGGGGTCGGCCTGCTGGTCGATTTCCTCACCACCGGCACGGTCCGGCACGCCGTGAATTCCAGCGCCATCGACCCGGCGGCCCTGGAGGGCGTGCGCGGCTTCCTCGACCTCGCCTGGCGGCTGGGTCAGCTGCTCGCCCAACTCGACGACGGCGCCCCGCGGTCCTGCTCGATCGCCTACCGCGGCGAGATCGCCGGCCGCAACACCCGGCTCATCACCGCGGCCTTCGCGGCGGGCCTGCTCGAGGCGTCGATCGAGGACGTGAACATCGTCAACGCCGAGATGCTGCTGCGCGAGCGCGGCATCGATCTGGTGGAGCAGAGCCGCACCGATCCCGGTGCCTTCAGCTCCGTCGTCGCCGTCGATCTGGTGTCGGGCGACCGCGTCCACCGGGCCGCGGGCACGCTGTTCGGCCGGTCGATGCCCCGCCTGGTGCAACTCGAGGGGCATCGACTGGAGGCCTACCTCGACGGCGTCCTCCTCGTGTTCACGCACAGCGACGTGCCGGGCATCATCGGCCACGTGGGGACGGCCTTCGGTCGGCTGGGGGTCAACATCGGCCAGATGACGGTCGGCCGAACCGCCCCCGGCGGCGACGCGATCGGGGTCCTGAACCTCGACAACGAACCCGCGGCCGAGGCGGTCGAGGCGGTGCTCGGCTGCCCCGGCATCCGCTCGGCCCGGGTCGTCAAGCTCCCTCCCGCCGGCGAACTGCCGGTCTGGCTCTCGCCCCCGGCCGCCGCCCGGGGGACACGCCGGCAGACCGCCCCCGCCTGACCCCCCGGCAGAGGGTTTTTGGCGGCGTCGGGCGAGATTCGGCGCGGCGGGAAATAATCTGCGGGAGCGGTTCCGAATTCCTTCGCGGGTGTTCGCCGGCCAATGCGGCCGCCGGCCCTTCGCGGGCAGCCGATGACGTGTCATGCCCCGTTCGTCCATCGATTCCGAGCGGTTCGACCTCTGGGTGCGGGAGCACGTCGCCGTGTTGTACAAGGTGGCCTACCGGCTGGTCGGCAGTCCGCACGACGCGGAGGACGTGGTCCAGGACACGCTCCGGTCGGCGTGGACGAGCCGGGAACTCTACGACGGCGTGCGGAGCGAGCGGGCGTGGCTGATGGCGATCCTGCGCCGGCGGGCGGCCGATCACTGGCGGAATCGCGAGCCGCGGCAGCAGCATCTCGCGGCCGACCCGGCCGGGCCGGACGGCGCGGCGGCCGATCCGTTCGCCGACGAACTGTCGGCCGCCATGCAGCGCGGGCTCGCCCTGCTGCCGCAGGAGGTCCGGGAGACGCTCCTGCTCGTGGTCGTGGGTGAATTGACGCATCAGGAGGCGGCCGACATTCAGGGCGTGCCGCTGGGCACGGTGTTGTCGCGTGTCAGTCGCGGTCGGCGCCGGCTGCGCGAGTCACTGCTCGCCGCCGGGCCGGCGGTCGCCGTGGCGGCGCGGCCGCGGGCGCCCGGCGGCCCGCGCACCGACTGGCCGGGAGGCTCCGACCGTGGCTGAACGCGACGCGATCGAATCCTGTCTCGGCGACGTGCCCCTCCCCGAGGGATTGCAGCAGCGGCTGTCGTTGGAGTCGCTGTTCGACGACGATGCCATCGACCGGCTGCTGCGCGGCGTGCCGGTCCCCGCCGGGCTCCAGGACCGCATGCTGACGGCGCGGAGCCGCGAGGTGCGGCGGTCCCGGTCGGTCGATCTCGACCGGCAACCGGTCGTCGGCGAACCGGATCGGCGTCCGGTCGCCCCGGCGACGCCGGTCGGCGCGGCCGGCCGCCGGGCCCGCGGTCGCGTCTGGTGGGGCATGGCCTGCGCCGGGCTGGTCGCCGCGATCCTCGTCGCATTCAACGTCGCCGGTCCGGCGCGGCGCGGTGGGTCGCGCCGGCCGTTCGATGTCACGGCGACGACCGTCGATCCCGACCCCGTCATGGTGCAAGGCGGCGGCATCGACTGGCAGCAGCCCGATCCCGGGCAGCCGCTGGTCGCCAACGGTGATGACGGGAACGTGGTCGCGCCCCCGCCACCGGCGCCGGTCGGCCACCCTGCCGAACCGGAGTTCGCCCTCGACGACGGGCGCGGCGCGGCGGACGAGCCCGAACCGGCCGACGGCGCGGCGCCGGTGCGGGACATCGTCGGCTTCCCCGTGGCGATCGATGACCGGCGCGACAGCGATCCGATGGAGGTCGTGCCGCTCGTGCCCGGTGTCGCCCGACGGCTGGTGCCGCGGTCTCCGGCCTACGACCTGGCCTTCGAGCTCAGGTACGGTGAGCCGCCGTTCGTCTACCCGCAGATCGGCCTGGCGGTCGATGCGCCGCCGCTGACGTCGCGCACCACGACGTTCGACGCCCTGCGCTGGTCGCCGGCGCCGCGGATCCGGCGGCCGGAGGCGGCCCGGCTCCGCGTGGAGGACGTGCTGGCAGCGATGCCGGAGCCGTTCGCCAGTCGTGCCGACGACGACGTGGGTCCGCGGCTGACGCTGCGCGGCGTCCGCTGGCTGCGACCGCGGCCCGCGGCGCTGGTGGAAGTCGCGGTGACCGCACCGCGACTGGCCCGGTCCGGATCGCCGCTGGAGGCCGCCGTGGTGCTCGGCAAGGCTATGTCGCCGGCGGCCTGGGACGCGACCTGCCGCGGCCTGCGGATGGTGGCGGACGAGATGCGGACCGCGGATCGCCTGACGATCGTCGTCGCCGGCGGGCAGTCGCGGGTGGCCGGGCGTCGGCTCGACGCGGCCGCGGTCGCGGCGGCCGGCGACGAACTCCGGCGTGAGCGTCTCGAAGCCGGGCCGGCCGGCGTCGTGGCCGCGGTCCAGTTCGCCCGGCAGCTGCTTGCCTCGGGCGGCGGCGCGGGGCCTGTCGTGCTCGTCGCCGGCGCAGATCCCGTGCCGGGGAGCGATGCCGGCCTCGGGGAGACGCGGGTCGTGCGCGTGGCTCCGCACGGTGTGCCGCCGCCGACCGCCGCCGCTCCGGGGCTCGTCGCGCCCACGGGAGGCGACGTGGGGCGGGCCATCGTCGAACGGGTGTTTGGCACGTCGGCGCTGGCTGCGAACGGATGCCGACTGTCGGTGTCGTTCGATCCCCGGGCGGTCCATGCCTACCGGCTGGTGGGGCATCGGCAGACTGCGGTCGAGTCGCTCGCGGCCGGGCGGGAGGAGCCGATCGACATGCTCGCCGGCCAGACCGTCCGCGCGGTCTACGAGGTGGTGTGGCGGCCGGAGCCGACGCCGAGCGGACCGGTCATCAGCGCGACCTTTGCCTGGCAGCCCGTCGGCGGTTCCGGCCGGAGAAACCTCGCCGCCGAACTGGCACGGTCGGCGATCGAGACCGCAGACGGCGGGGACGCGGCCCCCCCGGGGCAACGGACATGGCTGCCTTCCCCCCGGGGCTGCGAACTGCTGCTTGCGGTCGGGTTCGGCGAGCTCGCCTCCCAGTCGGTGCACCTCGGGGCGCGGGTCGGCGGCCCGGCCGTCGCCGACGTGGCCCAAGGCTGGCGCCGCCGTGGGGACGTCACGCCATTCGGCGAGGAACTGATCGATGGACTGGAGCGGCTGGGCGTCGTCCGGCCGGCGCGGCCCGGGGCGGATCCGGGGCGCTGACCTTCGCCTGACGTGGTCGGCTCGGAGCGTTTGACGGATGTGGGAGGGAGCCGCACAATGATTCGGAGGTTTGTTCCGTCGGTCCCGATCTCCGCGATTGCCCCGGTTTTCCCACCACCCTGCGCCGCCGCGTCCGCCATGCACCACGCCTCCGCCCTGCCGCTGCCCCAGGCGTCCGCGCACAGGACCGTGGGCCGCTGGCTGGCTGCGGTCTTGGCGATCGCAATTGTCTCGCTCCTCCTGACGCCCATCGCCGTCGCCCAGGACGGGGCGGACGACGACGCCTTCAGCATCGGCACCCGGCGGTTGCTCGAGAGGCTGAGCGATCCGGAAGACAAGGATCGGCAGATGCCGGACGTCGTCCTCTGGATCCTCGATCGCGTGGCTGCCGATCCCGGCGTGGCGACCGAACTCAAACAGGAGGTGCCGTTCCGGCGGGCCACGGCCCTCGTCGCCTCCTCCCGCAATGAGACCGACGCCAAGAAGAAGCAGGCGATCTACGACGAGGCCGACCGGGAGATCGACAAGTTTCTGGCAGATTCTCCCAGCCCGCGCCAGTGCATCGAGGCCTACTGGCAGAAGGGCAACCTGCTCATCCAGCGCGGCCGGGCGAAGGTCGAACTGGCCAAGCGGCCCGATCAGGATCCGAAGAAGCTCCACCCGGAGGCCGTGGCCCTGTTCGATCGGGCGTTGGCCTGCATCCAGGCGAAATTCAAGTCTGGTGAGGAGATCACCGAGATCACCAACGCCGAGGATGCGATCAAGCAGACGCTCCGCGACGTCGATGCCCGGATCGCGGAGATCAAGGATGCCGCCGGAGCGGACCAGCCCGGGCAGCAGAAGCCGCCGAACGCCAAGCCCCCGGCCGGCGGCAAGCCCCCGCGGATTCCCCCGAGGCGGCCCGCGACGACCAAACGCCGACGGCCGTCCTCGGTCGAGAGGCAACTGGAGCAACTCGAGGACCAGCAGGAGCAACTGCGGCAAAAACTGCTGCAGACGAGGCTGATGGTGGGTGAAACGCTGTTCGAGAAGTCCAAGGCGCTGGAGCCCAAGTCGGCCGACTGGCAGAAGACCCTCGAGCAGTCCTCGGCGCAGCACAAGGAACTTTCCGAACGCTATCCGAACAAGGCGGCGGGCGTCTTCGCCCAGCTGTTCCTCGGCCGGAACCACGCCCTCCTCGGCAAGGCCGCCGACGCGATCGAGGCACTCGACGGAATTCTGGAAATCAAGGATCAAAAACCGCTGGTGCTCAGGCTCAAGGCCCAAGCCCTCAACTTCTCGCTGCCGGTCCGGCTGGCCGACAAGGAGAAAAAACTCCCCGAGTTCGACGACAAGAAGATCGCCGAGTTGGCCGCGTTTGCCCTCGCCCCGGTCAAGCGTCCGCTCACGCTCGATGCCGACTGGCTCGGTGTGAAGTATCGGACCGCGGCCCTGCTCGATGCCCGTGCCGACGGCCTGCCGTCCGGCGACAAGAAGCGAACCGGGCTGCAGCGGGACGCGAAGAAGCTGGCGACCGAGGTGGCCCGCGTGGGGAAGGAGTTTTCCAAGGAGGCCCGCGAGCTGGCCTCCAAGCTCGGCAAGGATCTGCCGGAGGGGCCGGACGAGGAGGCCACGTTCGCGACGCTGCTCGCCGATGCCAACGGCGAACTGGCGATGATGCGGGCCAAGAAGGAGGAGTCGAAGACCCTCACCGCCGCCGGAGACACGGCGGCCGCCGCCGCGGCCGCGACCGCTGCTACCGCCGCCCGCGACAAGGCGCTGAAACTGCTCGGCCAGGCGCTCGACCGGCGCGGGGACGTCGAGATCGCCGACATCAACCGGGCCCGGGCGCTGACCGCCAGCCTGCTGTACGACGCCCGCCGGTTTCACGACGCTGTCGCCGTGGCGGAGTTCATCGCCGAGAAGTATCCGCGGGCGGCCGGGGCGGCCCAGTCGGCCCGGGTCGTGCTCGCCTCGCTCGATCAACTCACGCGGCAGGGGGACGAGGCATGGAAGGAGTCGGCCCGCGCGCGACGCGCCACGTTCGCCCGCTATGCCCTGCAGGCCTTTCCCAACGACGCCGTGGCCGGCGATGCCGTGGGCGTGCTTGTCCAGTCGGCGTCGGAGAGCGGCGATCCCGAGAAGATCGTGGCCCTGATCGACGGGCTGGCCGCCGACGCCGCCGGCCGTGCCGACGTCCTGCAGCGGGCCGGCGTGGCCCTGTGGCGCGAGGTCCAGATCAAGCGGCAGCTCGACGAGGCCGACCGGCCGGCGGCCGACAAGATCGCCGGCTGGAAGGCGAAGGCCAAGGGGGCGCTCGACGAGGGGCTGGGTGCCGTCGCCGATCCGCCGACGCCGGCCGCCGTCAACGCCGCCCTGTCGCGGGCCAACATTGCCCTCGACGACGGTGACATCGCCATGGCGGGCACGCTGCTCGAGCATCCGGTCTACGGGCCGTGGACAATGGTGTCGGGGGGCAGGCCGGAGTTCACCGAGGGGCG
>JBIKKQ010000318.1:0-2586 GCA_044360305.1 Pirellulales bacterium | reverse complement strand
CGTGCGTTTGGGCCTGGAGAACGTCGCTGGCATCGACGTCCTGCGGAACATCGTCGCCGGCCATCACGAGAGACTCGATGGCAGCGGCTATCCCCATGGCCTCACCGGGGAAGCGATACCCCTCGAGTCGCGGATCGTGGCCGTGGCGGACATCTTCGATGCCCTCACCAGTCGCCGCGTCTACAAGGATGCCTGGCCGGTCGCAGCGGCCTTCGCGGCCCTCGAGTCGCTGGCCGCAGATGGCAAGATCGACGCCGAGTGCGTTGCGGCGCTCCGCGCCGGCGGGGAGGAGTGCCGTGAGATCGTGGAACACCGCGGCGGGCCTGGGGGCAGCGGGCACGACTGAGCGTCGTGTCCGCCAATCGCCGGCAGGTCACGGTGGCCGACACACCCCCCGCCCCCTGCAGAAGAACGCCACGACGAACCCGTGGCCGCAAGCCGGTCCGGAGAGCGCGGGTAAAACCGAAGCCGGGGATGCCTTACTCGGGAACCCAACACGGTTCCGCATCCACGGACGCTCGAAGGGGCCACGCGGCGCGATCCCGTCACGCCGGCAGCGCGCGGCAGAGTTCGACGAGGGCCGCCGCGAGGGTGCGGGCGTCGATCACCGCGTGCTCGTAGAGCCGCCAGAGATCGACGGCGGCTCCGGGTCGGCGGCCGATCGCCGCCAAGGCCGCGCCCAGCCTGCGCAGCGGCGGCTGTGGCCGCGCCAGCCGCTCCACCTCCGGCGGCAGGTCCTGCCCGGCGTCGTCGGAGATCACCCGCAGCGCCGCACAGGGCAGGCCGGCGGCTGCGGCCACGCGGGCCACGGCGTGCGTCTCCATGTCCACGAGCTGTCCCCCCGTGCGGTCCGCCAGCGCCCGCTTCGCGCCACCGGTCGCCTGGATCCCGTCCACCGTCACGATCGTGAGCGGCGCCGCCTGCCCGAACGCGGCGTCGCCCGCCGGCAGGAGCGCGAGCGAGTCTGCCGCCGTGGCCGCGTCCGTGGCCGTCACCACACGGGTGGGACGGACGACGCTGCCGCGAACGAGGCTCGGGTCGAGGCCGCCGGCGAATCCTGCCGACACGAGCAGCCGCGGTCGATGGCCGGCGACGAGCCGCTCGGCGGCGCGTGTGGCCGCGGCCCGCCCGGCGCCCGAGACGCACCAGGCCACGCGCCGGTCTGCGACCCGGCCCTCGAGGATCGTCAGGTCGGCCGCGCGGGTCTCGACCCTGTCGGCGGCCAGCCGATCGAAGGCGTCCGCTTCGACCGCCAGCGCGAACACGATCCCGGCCGCGCAGCCGCGGTCCGACGGGCGGCCTGCGATCTCGGGGGACGTTTGCATCGTGTCGCCTGCGGCCAGGCCGTCAGTGGCCGGAGCGGCCGAAGAGCAGCGCGAACGGGTTCCACCAGCAGCAGCCGGAGTCGGCGCAGTCCGGCTGCTCGGCCGGCACCATCTTCACGTCGTACTTCGGCACCTTCTCCACCTTCTCCCGGCCGTCGGTCTTGTAAAGCCGCTTCTTCACGTACACGTTGCCGCACGGCGGCGTGCAGCGGCACTCCGGCTCGGGGGCATGCCACGAGTCGCGGCCTCTGGCGCAGGCATATTCGCACTTCATCGAGTAGGCGGGCTTCTTCGTCTTGGCCTCGTCCCACTTGGCATCGCAGGCGGGGACGCAGACCGGGCAGCCGACCTCCGTGCAACTCCTCTGCCCGCGGCACTCCGCGGCCCGCGAGCCCTCCAGGCAGATGGTCAGGGCGAGTCCGGCGAGGCCGGCGAGGATGATGACACGCATGGTGGCGGTGGTCTCCGCAGGGGATCGTCAGAAGTCGAAGGCCAGCCGGGTGCCGAAGCCGTTGATGGCGCCGCTGCCGTTCTGGCCGGCCGTGTTCACGAACTGCCGGTAGGTGATGTCGTAGTTGAAATACACACGCGCGTTGGGATTCAGCAGCCAGTTGAGGCCGAGCGTCATGCCGTTGAGGACGCCGCCGTTCACCTGGCCGTCGGTGAGGCAGAGGTAGTTGTACCGCAGCCCGACCTGCCAGGCCCCCTCGCTGACGCTCAGCGGCCGCCCCGAGCCGCCGCCGCGGACGGCATAGAAGTTGTTGTGGGGAATCGGCCGGTCGAAGCGGTACTCGATCTTCGAGTAGGTGCGGCTCTCGCCGGTGAGGAAGTAGAGCACCTCGGCGTAGCCGCCCTGGTAGTAGACGGTGCCCACGGGCGTCCCCTTCGGCGGCTGCTGCCCGAGCGTGCCCGGGGCCCCGACCCCCGTCGTCACGGCGTTGTAGAGCCAGGAGCCGAAGTACTCCGACTGGAACGACCACGGGCCGTTGTTGCCCACGAACTCCAGGCCGATCATGTTCTGCCACGAGCCCTGGAGGAGCCCGGAGTCGGCGTAGATCGAGTTCAGCGGCCCGGGGGGGCCGTTGCGCAGCGAGCCGCGGCTGCGGAAGCGGACGGCGTTGATCTGGTCGCCGATCGGGCCGGTGACCGGGTCGAAGGCGGTGTAGGTCCGGCGCGGCTCCATCGTCCGGCCCGACAGGCCGAGGTGGATCAGCTTGCGGCCCTCGTCCTCGAACACTGGCAGCCAGACGATCCGTCCGAC
>JBIKKQ010000317.1:0-2598 GCA_044360305.1 Pirellulales bacterium | reverse complement strand
GCCGCTGCGCCGACCGGGATGTTTTGCCGGCCGCCCGCCAGCCGTGCTAGAAACAGACTCCGTCGTCCCTTCCTCTCCGGGAGCCCGCGCATGCCCGCCTCCACGTCCCCTTTCCGCGATGCCGGCCGGTTTCCGCGCCGGCCGGTTGCGGCCTGGATCACGAGCCCGTGGCTCGCCCTGTGCCTCGCCCTCGTGCCGTCGGCCGTCCGCTCCGCGCACGCGGCCGACCTGCGTCCGGCCTGGGAATGTCTGCCGGAGGAGACGGCAGCGGTGGTGCGGCTGCCGCAGCCGGCGACGTTTCTGGAAACCCTGCGGACGAAGACGAAGTTCGGCGCGGTACTCCTCTCGCCGCGGCGCATCGAGATGGTCCGCAAACTGCTCGACCAGGCGCAGCCGTTTCTGCCCCTCGTGGGGATCGCCCCTGAGTACTTGCGGCTCTTCGACACGGAGATGCACGACGAGGTGGCGGCCAGGTTCCGCACCTACGGCTTCGAGCCGGCCGACCTGGAGGCGGTCCTCAAACAGGAGATCGGCCTCGCCGTCGTCGTCGAGCAGCGGCCGGACAAGCAGCCGCCGCTCGTCATGACGCTCGCCTGGATCGAGCCGGGGGAGGACGCCGCCGGCCGGATGCTGGCGGCCTCGAAAAAGGCGTTCGAGGACGGCGCTCGGCGGATCGACCTGGAGCTGGCCGGGCACGAGGTGATGTGGATCATCGCGCCCACGATAGGCATCGACCTGAGCGGTGAGTTGAACCTCGACGACGCAGACGGCGCGGACGTAAGGGAGATTCAGAAACTGCAGGAAAAACTGCGCAACGCCCCGCGCACGATCGTCGGCCATGTCCACACGGCGATCACTCGCATCGGGCCGCGGCTGGTCATGGCGAGCCTGCAGACGCCGCTGCGGCCGGCCGACGGCGGGCAGCAGCCGGCACCAGCGGGCGACGAGGCTGCGGAACAGGACATGGACCGGGCCCGGGGCATCCTCCAGCGTTTCCTCGCCGCCCATGCGGGCGACGGCAAGGCGGCCCTGACCGAGCTGCTGCAGAGCCCCGGCCTGCGTGCCAACCTGCCGGCGGGCCAGCAGCTCCTCGACGTCGTCGTCGATCCGCAGGTCGTGATCCGTTCCCTCGCCGCTGCCGGTGACGACGAGACGCGCGAGGCGGTGAAGCGGCTCAAGGGCATCGGCCTCGCCGACCTCGGCCCCTGCGGATGGCGGCACGCGTTCGCCGAGGGCCGCTACGAGAGCGCGCTGGTCGTCTCGCTGCCCGCGCCGCGAAAGGGCCTGATGCGCATCCTCGACCTCGAGCCCGATGCCGCCGAGCCGCCGTCATTCGTGACCGGCGACGCGGTCGATTTCACGCAGGTGTCGCTCGACCTCGGAAAGGCCTACGGGATCGTCCGCGAGTACGCGACGGCCGAGTTCGGCGACCAGGCTGCCAACCTTTTCGCCGTCGGCGAGGCCAATGCCCAGGCGGTTTTGGGCGTCGACATCCCCAAGGCCCTGTCGGCGTTCGGCAGCCGGCACTGGACGGTCAACTACCCGTCGAAGATCGGCGAGGCGATCGCGGCCGGACGTCAGGCAGGCGGCGCGCTGGCCGCACTGAGCCAGGGCAACCGGGGCGCGATGGCGTGGCGGCTGACCGACGAGCAGCTGATCCTCAAGATGGTGCAACAGGCAGCACCACTGGTGGGGGGGGAACTCAAGGAGGAGCAGGGCTTTCGTGGCCTGCGGATTCCCGGTGGCCCGGCGGTGTTCGTCGGCCGCGACCACCTCGTGGTCGGCATCGGCGAGGAGTCGCTGGAGAAGACGCTGGCCGCGATCCGCAACCCGCCGGCGGACGCCGCCTCCTTCCGCGAGGGGGCCGCGGTCCGCCGGGCCCGAGAGCTGCAGCCGCTTGCCCCGGCTCTCGCCGTCACGATCAGCGACGCCACGAAGGCCGGCGGCATGCTCGGCAACCTCCGCGAGATCGTCGCGGCGATGAATCCGGAGGACGTGGCAAAGGATCAACCGGCGGAATTCGCGAAGAAGTTTCGGGGGTTGCTCGCGGAGGCGCAGCAGGCGCTGCCGACGGCCGAGGAGATGGAGGGCGTGTTCGGCGTCGGCGTGGACACGATCCGCATGACCGAGCACGGACTGGTGCTCCGGTCGGTGTGGGAACTGCCCGCGCCCTGACGGCCAGTGCGGCGGGTGTCGTGCCGCCCAACCCGAGGTTCGTGGCGCCCAACCCGCCGGTGGCCGGCAGAAGTCTCGTCGCTGAGGCACGATCGCCTCACGCTCCTCGAGCTTCTGCCGATCCCCCGGCTGCGAAGCGAAATGACAACGGTGCAAGCTCCGCCTGCGCGGAGCCGGGCTGTTGCCCGGCGCACAAGCCGGAGCAGCGGTCGTGTACCTGCAACAGTGCAGGCATCGCTTGCGCGGAGCCGGGCTCCGCCCGGCGACCGTAAGCCGGAGCAGACGCCACGTCGGCTGCGACGGCGCGAAAGACAGCCCGCCTCACGCTCCTCGAGCTTCCGCCGATCCACCGGCTCCGAGTACCAGCAACGGTGCAAGCATCGCCTGCGATCAGCCGGGCTCCGCCCGGCGACCACAAGACTG
>JBIKKQ010000131.1:0-9806 GCA_044360305.1 Pirellulales bacterium | reverse complement strand
CTCGCTGAAGGGGGGCAGGTCAATCCTTGTTTGCGCGGGAACGCCCGCCGGATCGCCTCGTCGACGTGGTCGCGACAGGCCTCCCGTCTCAGAGTTCCCGGCCGTCGCCGAAGTCGGCCATCCACACCAACCGAGCGCGGTCGAGTTTGCCCTGGGCCGTTCGCGGCCAGCGGTCGACGCGATAAAAGCGCACGGGCACCGAGAGCGGTTCCACGCGGGCGGCGGTCCAGGCGGTCAAGGCCTCCGCGTTGGGATCGACGGCGCCCGGGCGGAGTTCGTAGAACGCCACGGGCACCTGCCCCTGACGTTCGTCCGAGGCCCCCACCACCGCGGCGGTCGCCACGCCGGGATGCGCGAGGATCGCCTCCTCGACCAGCGCCGGGGCCACCTTGAATCCGCCGCGCGAGATCATGTCTTTTTGCCTGCCCGCGAACCAGAGGAAGCCCTCTTCGTCGGCCCAGGCCAGGTCCTCGGTGTCGAGCCAGCCCGACGTGAGCATCCGATGCGTGGCCAGCGTGTCGTTCCAGTAGCCGACCATCATGTCGGGCGTGCGCACGAGAATCCTGCCCACCTCGCCCGGAGCCGTGTCCGCGCCGCTTGCGGTCACGATCCGCACCGCGACGCCCACCATCGCCTGCCCGATCGACCCCGGCTTGCGTGGGCCGTGCGGCGGGCAGATGCAGTAAAAGCCCGTTTCGGTCATGCCGCAGATTTCGAGCAGCGGCTTGCGCACGACATCCGCCACGAGCGCATGGACCGCGGCCGGGCACTTGTCACCGCCCACGATCCAGTATCGCAGTCGGCTGAAATCGGCCGCCCGGGCCGACTCGCTCTCGAGAAGGTCGCGCGTCAGGCCGGGAGGCGTGAACAGATACGTGGGGCGACAGTCCGCGTGGGACCGCCAGAAGAATTCCGCATCATGATGTTCCAGGAGCGTGATGCTTCCCCCGACACAGAGCATCGGCATCAGTTGGCTGAGCAGGAATGCCGGCCGGCCGATACTCACGCATGCGAGCGTGGCGTCATCGGCCGTGAGCGTCATCTCGTCGATGAACAGCCGGACCCGGTGCGCCATGCGACCCTGGGTGTGGGCCACGCCCTTGGGCCGCGACGTGGTCCCCGACGTGTAGACCAAAAGCCCGATCGGATCCGACGCCGGTCCTCGAGACATCGCTGGCATTGCGGCGGGGCCGGCGAGCAGATGCCCGAACGGCACCACGCCCGGAGGCGATTCTTCGGCGCTGTCGCCGCAGAGCACGACCGCGTCGAGTTGACCACGGGCCTCCGCTGGCACGGCACGGAGCAATGCCGGCGACGTGACGAGCATGCGGGCGCCGCTGTGCCTGAGGATGTACTCCACTTGCGGCGGCGCGAACGTCGGAGACAGCGGCACGGCGATAAGGCCGGCCTTCGCGGCGGCCAGGATCGATATCGCCAGTTCCACGCCGTTGGGCAGCAGGAAAGCCAGGCGATCCTGGCCGGTCAGTCCCAGCGACATGAAGCCGTGGGCGACCCGGGCGACGCGATCGGCCAGCTCGGCGTACGAAAGCGACCCGGAGGAGGTGTGGATCGCGACGGCGTGCGGCGATCTCGCCGCCGCATCGTCGAGCATGGCAGCCAACGTCATGGGTGTGACCTCTCCCAGGTTTTTGTACCAGTGCCCATCAGAGAGTTGGGGAACGGTCCGCGTTGTGTGTCGAAGGGAGGGGTGGCGCTCCGACCGGCGACACACCACGCGACGCCGGCGGGACCGCCCCGGAGGCCGTATCGTCAAGCCCGGCACCGAAGGCCGCCGGGATCATCAACTTCAGACCGCCATGCGGCCACCTGTGGTTGTAAACCATCCGCCACAGGTCGAGAACGACCCGGGCCTCAGGCAGGCTCAGCAACAGCTCCCGGTCGCCTGGGACGACGCCCCCGCACCGGAGGCATCATCGCGCGGAACGCGGCGACGATGTGACGCACGAATCAGGTATAGTTCAGCCCGCAACCTTGCCGCAAGGATCGGACGCCCCCCTGATCGAGTGCCCGCCATCGTGGCAGCCACGTCCACCGTCGACCCGCCCTCGCCCGACGTGCCGGGGGATGGCACTGACCGGGTTGGATTTCCTGTACCAGTGGATATGAGGGTTTAGGAACAGGGTGCCTCACCACAGGCCGCGGGTGCGGCAGGGGCGGTTCAAGAGCCGGTCGGAAACGTTGGGCGGCGGCGAGGGGGTGGCTGCAACTGTGCCCGAGTTGAACGCCCGGACAAGAGACGCAGCCGCTTCGGGCCAGCATGCCTGCAGCGAATAGTCGCTGCCGCGCGATTGGGTCTCAGACGGTGGCCGACGTGAGCCATCCGCTGGTGATCAGTTTGGCAGTGCGAGACTTCGAGAAGTCGAGCGTCTTCAGGTCCAACTGGTACCAGGTCGGATCGTGGATCGAGTTGTAGGAGTAGGACTTGCCGGTGAGGTTGCACACGGTCGACCACATGGTGAGTAGCGGTGCCATCTTCCCGTCCCCCTCGTCCTCGATCACCGTGCCGGGCACGATGTCGAAGCCGTGAAGGATCCGAATCGTGTCCAGCATCGCGTGTCGCTCATCGGCTGGCGGCGTCGCGAAGTGGACGTTGGCGAACAGGCGGACGAAGCGAGACGAGCTGTTCTCGTCGGCTGGAAGCCCGCGGAATCCCTGCCCCTGTCCCGCCGGTGCGAAGGTGGTTCCGCCGATCTGGAGCGGGGCCGGGTTCGTCGGTGACAGACTCAGGTAGTTGGTGATGTTCGTGAGGTGCCACTCGAGATAGGGCGCATTCGTGGCGATCTGCAGAGGATTGTCGTGCACGCGCATGCCCTCCGGATGGAACTCCACGACGACGCACGAGTCCTTGTCGTGCACGATCATGTGCAACGGCAGCGCGACGGGGATCTGCTTCGGCGTGAAGTCCACGAAATTGCACGTCGCCAGCGCGGCCTTCGCCTCGGCGGTCGTCGCACATGTGCCAAGGATGAACGCCAGGCCCTCAAGTGCACCGATGTCCGTGCCGTCGTTCTTCGGCTGCTGGTAGGTGCAGTGGCCGGGCATGTAGAGCACGTGCGCCGAAAGACCCGCAGTGTTCATGCCGTCGCCCAGCCAGTGCGGCTCGAAGGCCGACATTCCGATCACACCGTACTTGGCCTGCCATGACTTCGCGTTCTGCGATGCGGCGCTCTGGCCCTTATGCCCCGCAGCCACCACTCCGAGTTGCCAAGGAAGCACGTCTGGAAACTCCATGGTCCGCCCCACGCAGACCGTTCCGTCGGCGGCCCTGGGATGCTTGAAGTTGGTGCACATGGTGATCTCCGGGCTCAGTCAGGTTCGGGTTTTCAAGGCTGGCGAGAACCCAGCCTACCATTCCAATCGCAAACAGAGGCTTGGTTCGCACGGCCGCTCGTGGGCGCCCTGGATGGCTGTCGTGCACGCGCCCCGCAGCGGCTCGCCCTGACCCGTCACCGCTCTTTCTCCGCTATTCCCGCCTTGCCGCCCCGGGCTGTCCCCGCGGGCGGCTTTTTTCTTTCCGCCAGCCCCTCTGGCTGCCGGGCGTGTTTCCCCCCGTACCGTTCCCCCTTTACCAAGCGGATCGTCTGTATGTCCGCCCTCCAACCCCATCAGTCCCAATGAAGCACCATCAGCACGAACACGGGAGCGGCCATGAAAAACGGCAGGACCGCAAAGAGAAGCGACTCGTTTGCTCGATGTGCCCTTGCCTGCATCACTGACCAGATGACGCAACCAACCGCCAGAAGTGGGTAAAACATCATCAGGACTCCGAGCAACTCACTCTTCACGCGGGTGCCTGATTGGACCGTCGTCTATACCGTAAATGTCGGCGGCGGCATGTCCCACGAGGTTTCGACGGCGATTTCCCGGAGATGCACCTCGTGGGCCTCAGGAACAAGCCTGCAGGTGACGGAGTCTGTCACCTTACGGCCACCGAGGAACCACTTGGACGTGATGGCCGTGAGCGTGCCGTTCAGGACGCGGTCTTCGCGGCTGGTGATCGTTCCGCCTGCAGCCTTCACGGCGTCGGCGATCTTTTCGAGCAGGTCGTTTTCGGCACTCGGTGCGTTCATGGTCGCCTCCCGGAATCATGGCCCTGTGGGAATCCTATTGGGCGAATCCCAGACCATGATCGAGCGGCGGTCTTGGCACGGGTCATCGCCGCGATGAGCCCCACCCGGAACGACTCCTGATCAATCCCTCGGCCCGTTGTTATGCCCGCCGCTGCACGCCCCGGCGGCCGCCAGCAGCTCCGCCACCACTTCCGGCACCCCCACGGTCGCGGGCTTTGCCACGACCTCGAACGCAGACCCCGCGACCCTCTCGGGTACGTCCGGGTTCACCACGATCCGCCGAGCCCGGCCAGGAGCCTCGAAGACCAGCCCCGCCGCCGGATAGACCTGCAGCGACGTGCCCACGACGAGCAGGATGTCGGCGCAGGCGACCAGCTCGACGGCCTCCTCCATGGCGGGCACCATCTCGCCGAACCAGACGATGTGGGGCCGAAGCTGGCTGCCGCGTTCGCACCTGTCACCCAGCTCGATGTCCGCCGCCCCCAGATGCCGGATCAGGCTCGCATCCCGTGTGCTCCGGGCAAGCATGATCTCCCCATGGAGGTGGAGCACATGCGTTGAACCCGCACGTTCATGGAGGTCATCGACGTTCTGGGTGACGACACGCACGTCGTAGGCCCGCTCCAGGTCCACCAGAGCCCTGTGTGCGGGGTTGGGCTCCGCCGCCCGGACCGCTCGCCGCCGCTCGTTGTAGAACCGGAGCACGCGGGCGGGATCCCGAGCCCAAGCCTCGGGGCAGGCCACGTCCTCGACCCGGTGGCCTTCCCAGAGCCCATCGGCACCGCGAAAGGTCTGCAGGCCGCTTTCGGCACTGATCCCGGCTCCGGTGAGGACCACGACTCGCTGCATAGGCAAAATCACTCGAACCTGAGGCAGCACCTGTCGTGACTGAACGGGGTCCACGGCTCGGGAACCTGCCTCTTCAGTCCGGTCGGCAAGCACCGCATTCCAGTATCGAGATCTGCCATATAGACTTCCATACCTCAGTTCACTCCCCTGCCCCGCCATGCCCACCTCGACCACCCTCCTCGTCGCGTACCCCAAGGAACTCATCCGTGCGGGCCTCCGGGCGATGCTGGAGAAAACCGGCATCAAACTCGTCGGCGAGGCTCAGGACGCCGCCAGCACCCTCACGCTCGCCAAGAAGCACAAACCCAGCGTCGTGCTTCTGGACGCCGCCATCCCGGGCGGCGACGCTTTTGAGCTGGTCAAGAAACTCGCCAAGGCACTGCCCGGGACCAAATCCGTCCTGCTGTCGGCCATGGACAACCCGACCTACATGGCCCGGGCGAAAGCAGCCGGGGCCTCGAACTTCCTGCCGGAGAGCGTGACCGGCGAAGACCTGGTCACGGCCATCGAGAACGCCGCCGCAGGGAACCAGCCAACGGGAACGGGGGCGTTTGCCGGAATCAGCGAGCTGATGGGCCGCCGAGCACCTTCCAGAAAAGCCAAGGCCAACCTGACGCCGCGCGAAGAACAAGCCTTGCGGCACATCGCCCTCGGCCTGTCCAACGACGAGATCGCCCGGTCAATGGAGATCAGCGTCGAGACCACGAAAGAACACGTCCAGAACCTCCTCAGAAAATTGGGGGTGAACGACCGGACGCAGGCGGCTGTGTGGGCGGTCAGGTCAGGACTGGTCTAGAGGTCGTGCATGGGCTTTGCCAAGACGCCCAACTGCCCCGCGTGCAAAGCCAACGGCGTCGAGCCGTATGGAGCCCCCGACGCTGGCAAGGAAGAGGGCGAGCAGTATCCCGGCTGTGCTGCTTCCGAGCCGCTCTTCGACAAGACTTTTGAGTGTCCGGCCTGCGGCAAGACGATGTTGAGGTTTGAGTTCGCGGGGATGTGGGATTAGCCACAAGGAGCCAGCCATGATCGCGACCAGAATTCCCCTCCTGCTGGCTGCGTTCCTCTTGCAGGCGGTAGCAGAAAAAGCCCTCCAGCCAGTCCTGGACTTCGCTGGCCCCGACACCGCCCAGAAGTGGCAGGCGGTGAACGATGGCGTGATGGGCGGCGTTTCAGACGGCCGGTTCAGGATCACCGACGAGAAAACGCTGGAGTTCTTCGGCACGCTGTCGCTGGACAACAACGGCGGGTTTGCATCAGTCCGTACCAAGCCCACGGATCTGGACATCAAAGCCCGGGACACGATCATCGTCCGGGTGAAAGGCGACGGCCGGGCGTACGTCTTGAATCTCTACACGAAGAGCCGCCGGATGGCCTTCTCGTACAGGGCGCCGCTGCCGACCAAGAAAGACGAGTGGACGGAAGTGAAAGTCCCGCTCGAAGATTTCATTCCCACGGCGTTCGGCAGGCGGGTCCAGGGCATGGGGCCGGTCGAGCCGGACCAGATCAATGGGCTGGGCTTCATGATCAGCGACAAGACGCCGGGCAGGTTCCGGGTGCAGATCGAGTGGGTGCAGGTGATGCGGGCAGCGAAGTAGGGATCAGCCGGCAACCGGCGGCCCCTGCAGGAAAAAGTCCGCGTGGCTGCACCTCGACGGCCGCCGATTTGTGCATTCAAATGCCTCGCCAGCGGGCTGCCGCATGTCCGCCATCGGGTTAACGAAAGCATCCTTCCCGCGGTTCAACAGGCATCGTGAGCACGACACCGACCCTCGCACACCCCCGTCTCATCAGGCTCCTTCAAATGGCCTACTCGGCCGAGAAGGCGGCGGCGTTCGCCTATCAGGGCCACGCTGGTTCGGTGAGGAATCCCGACGAGAAACTGGCCATCGCGCAGATCGAAAGCGACGAGTGGCATCATCGCGAGGTCGTGTTCTCGATCATGCAGCGGTACGGAATCCAGCCCTCGCGCTCCAACGAGATCAAGTACCACATCCTCGGCAAGCTTCTCTCGATGAGCTGCCACGTCATCGGCTGGTTCATGCCCTACTTCTTCGCCGGCCGATTGGAAAGCGGAAATGTCTGCGAGTATTTCGTCATGATGCGGTACTTCAACGACCTCGGAATTACCGCGCACGACGAAGACCTGTACGAGATGGGGATCAAGGAGAAGGAACACGAGGTTTATTTTCAAAGGAGCCTCGCGAACAACCCCCTCCTGCCCTGGTTCGAAAGAGTCTTCGGCTGGGGGAGCCGAAACAGCTACAACGACGTGGACTTGGCGAACAACACCTCGGTCCAAGACTCGAAGCGATACTGTAGGCATCGAAGGTAGCACGCGCACGATGCCCGCCTCCCGGCGGCCCTGTCGGCGGGCGACGTCCTCGGCTCGGCGGCCGCTGCAAGTCGGCTTGGCGTCAGTCAATCTTCATCGATGTGCAATTTGTGCATGATGCGGTGCACGAAGGGGGTCATCACGAGGGATGCGGCCCCGATGAACAGCAGCCCTGAGAAAAGCGCGTAGGCCGAAACGAAGAGCTTGCCCGCATGACTCGTGATCAGATCGACCGGCCCCATCCCCCCGAGGATCATCGAGGCGTTCACGAGAGCGTCGATCCAGGGCAGCCCGCCGAGGTAGTGGTAGCCCAAAACCCCGATGCCGAGAGCCAGGCCGATGACTGCGGCCGAAAGTCCCAGAAAGCCGGCGGCACGCCAGACAAACCTGTGGGCCGGCAACAGCGGTTCAGAACGATGTTCGAACATGCCTCATTCGCACCCCTTTTTGGACTCATGTTAGACCGGCGGCCGCATGCCCGCCACCATGGACGTGGTCGTCGGCGCGGAAACAGGGCGTCCGGTGCATCGACGACGAGGCAGGCGAACATCGGAAACGATCGAAGGATCAATTGCCCGGCCGGATGTAGATCTTCCCCTTGCTCGTGGACTTGAGGAGTTCCGGCAGCATCGCGGCTACGTCCACGAGCTTCACATGCGCCTGTGCCGTGGATTGCAAGTCGGAATTGAGCAGATGGCTGGCTCTCCGCAGGAGACGCACACTCCGCAGGAGTCCAAGCGGGCTGCGATCCTCGAACTCCCTCGCCAGCCAGTAGCCGGTGACGGTCTGTCCGCGGAAGATCAGGTCGCCCGGATTGACCACCGACTCCATTCCGGAGAGCACGCCGTAGACCGCGATGGTGCTGCCCTCCGGCATGCACGAGGCCAGGATGCCGGTCATGCTCCCGGCGACGGCGTCTGCGGCCCAGGTTGCCCGCAGATCCCGGGCCAGAGCAGTGAGAGATTCCGCGAAGTCGGCCCGGCTGCTGTCGAGGACATGAGCGGCCCCCGCGGCTTTCAGCTCCGCTACAAGAGCCGCGCGATGGACGATGTTGATCAACGGAAAGCCGTGCCGCCGCGCCACACGGATCAGCATCCGGCCCAACTGGGAGGCTCCTGCACTGTGAATCATCCCCCGGTGCGCGCCCTTGATCACCGGCCGGGCTAGAGAAAGCGCCGTCAGCGGATTGACGAATGCAGACGCGGCCGACTCGTCGCTGACTTGGGCGGGCACGGGCAATGCTTCCACGGCCTTTAAAACGACATATTCAGCCCAGAAGCCCTGTCCGGATTGCACGGCCCCGGCCACGCGTTTGCCCACGAGTCGATTGGCGACCAAGCCACCACCCGACTTGACGACCATGCCGCAGCCTTCGAACCCCGGAACGACCGGCAAGGCAGGCGGAGAACCGTATACCCCGGAGCAATACAGAACGTCGGAGGGGTTCACCGGGGAACAGATCACTTTGACGAGGAGCTCGCCACGCCGGGGCTCGGGGACCGGCCGTTCGACGACACGGATTCCCGCGGGGCCGGAAAAAGCCTCCAACAAAGCTACCCGCATGTTCATGTCATCAACATCCCTGGCATCCGCAGGCGTGCCTGAGACTCGCGGTTACTCGAGCGGCTTCGCAGTCGCCGTGACGTCCTCCGGCCGGAAGCCGTTCTCCACGTCGATCGTGCGCAGCCACCCCTCATGTTCGTGACCATGGTGGGGGTGTCGCTCTGCCGCATGGAACTTCCGCCGCACGGTACCAGGATACCCGACGGCGGAGTGCGGATTCGAGGCCCGCGCGAACCTCGGTCTGGCGGGATCGTGGTGTCGGCCGACGTGGAGCGGGACCGCGAAGGAAAACGCGCTGCTGTACGCTGACCGCATGCGTCGCACTGCACGAGACGGCCGCCGACGTTACTCGCCGATCAGCTTGACGAGCACCCGCTTCGGGCGGCGGCCGTCGAATTCCCCGTAGAAGATCTGCTCCCACGGGCCGAAGTCGAGCCGGCCGTTCGTGATCGCCACGACCACCTCGCGGCCCATCACCTGCCGCTTCATGTGGCCGTCGGCATTGTCTTCGCCCGTCTGGTTGTGGTGGTAGACCTTGGGATCGGAGCTGAACGGGGCGAGCTTCTCGAGCCAAGCCGCGTAGTCCTTGTGCAGGCCACCTTCATCGTCGTTGACGAACACGCTCGCCGTGATGTGCATCGCGTTGACGAGGCAGAGACCTTCCCTGATTCCCGATCGCGCAACGAGTTCCTCGACGGTCGGCGTGATGTTGAGAAACCCCATGCGGGCGGGGATCGTGAACGTCAGATGCTCGGTGAGGGATTTCATGGCGGCCTGCAGGTTAGCCCAGGCCGCCGGCCGGCGAGAAGGGACAAGTCCCGGTTCGCCCTCGCCACGCGTGGATTCCGCGACGCTGGTGATGCACCGGGCCGCGATCTCCAGGATGACGCAGCCGCATCAGGCCGACGAGTCCCTGCAGGCGGCGAGCAAGGAAAAGGGGAACGAATCCGACACGAAGGTCTCATAGGTCA
>JBIKKQ010000130.1:0-9827 GCA_044360305.1 Pirellulales bacterium | reverse complement strand
TCGACCTGCGCACGCGGACGTTCCGTCATCCCTGCTGCCATCTCGTCCACGGTGCCAGCTTCGCCGCCTTGCCCGCCGAGCTGCGGCGCCGGTTCTGGGAGCGGATGGCGGCGGTCCTTGCCGGCCGCGAGCCGGCGGCCAAATACCAACGCCTGTCGGCCGCCGACCGGGAGGCGATTCGTGCGATCCTCCTGGGCACGAGGCCGGAGGGAGAGACGATCTGGCTGGAGTGACGGGGCACCCCCGATCCAGGCACAATCCGGCCGGACCCTTCTTCCAGGGGCGTCGTCCTCACCTCCGCCACAGCAGCTGCAGCGACAGCCCGAGCCCGGGATCGAACCGCACCTGGTCGATGCGGCCCGACGAGAAGTTCGTGCCCTGAAAAAGCTGGCGGTCGAACAGGTACGAACCGAGGAATTCGAGCGAGAAACCGCGGCCCAGCACCCGCTCCAGCCCGACGGCCGCCCGCTGGTCGAAGACGTAGAAACGCTCGTCGTCGCGGAGACGGTCGGCCAGGAAGTAGATCTCAGTGTCGCTGCGGTAGTAGGCCAGCAGGAACAGACCGTCGGCCAAGCGGCGGCGGGCTGTCGCGTTGAAGTTCACCAGCGGAAAGTAGTTGGCGCTGAACGTCCAGTCTTCCGTGGGCCGCCACTCGATGGCCGGCGGCACACCGATCTTCGCCTCGAGCGTCTCGTCGGGCCGCCAGACATACGCGATGCCAGGGAGGGGATACGGGAGCTGCGACGTCGGCGAATAGAAGACGCTGAAGCTCCATTCGTCGCGGTCGTTGCGGGCCGGTCGGTTGTGGAAGCCGATCGCCATGAGCGTGAGATCGCGGCCCGCGGCATACGGGCGATCGCTCGCCGATCCGAACAGAAACGTCCCGCCGAGCGTGCCGCCGCCTTCGAGCGGACGAACGTGCATCACACCGGTCTCCACGAGCCAGAGCTGATCGGGAACGGGCTGACTGGAGTCGGGGAGGATGGCGTCGGTGGCCAGTTCGAGCCGGCCGAACTTCGCGATCGCGATCCAGATCGGCTTGCCTTCGACCGGAATGCCCAGCGGCGCCGACACCCGGGCATACTCCGCGTTGATCCCGAGCCGGGCCGACTGGCCCTCAACGGCCACGGCCGGCGCCCAGAAGCCGCCGATCGTGAACGGCGCCGACGATCCGAAGGGGGCTCCGGACTTGCGGCGTGGCGCGACGACTTCGGGGTCGGCGTCGGAGAGCGGCTCGTTGGCGAAAGAATCCTGGTCGAGGTTGAAGTCGATCGGCGGCAGAAAAGCGATGCGATCCTGACCACTGGCGGCTGTCCCCCAGAGGGCGATGCATGCCGCGAGACGAAGAACCGGTGTGCGAGGCGAGCCCATGGGGCGGGAGGATAGGGGCTCAGCCCCCGCCGGGAAAGGCAGGCAGGGGGCCGGAAAGGCCGACAGCCGGGGGGCGGCCGCGGGAGCACGCAGGACAGGCGTCGGCGGCGATCGCGGCCGGGGCCGACCTGGCGACCGACCGAGGCCCGGATCTTCCGTATTTCCGCCGCGCCCCGCCACTGGTTGCCCCTCGACCCGGTTTCTCTCGCTTCAACAGGAGGAGGCGTCGTTGCCGAGGTTGCGTTGCCGGAGAGCAGGCCATGTTTTGGTTCGAGATTCGTACCAGCGTCGTGGGCTGGGGGGCGGTGCTGAAGTTCCACCTGGCAGGGCTCGCGGCCCGGGGAGCGGCGGCGTGGGCCGGTGTCGTGGCGGCCGCGGCCGCCGCGATCGGCTGGGCCCGGCTCCAGGCCCGCTCGGAGCCGCTGCCGAGCCGGCCGCTCGTTCTCGTCGCCGCCTGCGTCGCGGCCGGCTGCCTCGCGGGCCGGCTCGTGCCGCTGGTGCCAGGCTTCGAATCCGGTCCGTGGAGGACAAGCAGCCTGGCCGTCGCCTGGTGGTGGTCCGCCATGGGGGCGCTCGCCGTCTGGGGCACGTGCCTGCGCCGCGGTCGGCCGTGGGCGGCTGCGGCGAGCCTCGGCGCGGCGATCGGCTGCACCGCCGCGGCCTGGTCGGCGGCCCGGTTCGATCTCTTCCCGGGCGACGATCTCGCCTGGCAGTTCGAGTCCGCGCAGGTCGAGGCCGGCATGACGCCCGGCCCGGTCCCGGTGGCGGTCGTCGGCATCGTCCTCGAGTCGCCGCGGCTCCTCCCCTCCCCCGTGGCCGATCCGCGGCAGGCCGCGGCGATCGGCCCGTCGAGCGAGTTCATCCTCGCGGTGCAGCGGCTCCGCGACGGCGGCCGCTGGCGGGACGCGTCCGGCCGGGCGGCGGTGATCGTCGATGGCGATCCGCCGCCGGTTGCCGTCGGCAGCCGGGTGCGGATCTTCGGCCGCGGGCTGCGGCCCGCCGCGGCGCTCAATCCCGGCGAGTTCGATTTCCGGCTCCGGGCGCGGACGAGCCGCTGCCTGTCGATCATCCGCGTGCACGCGGCGTCCTGCATCCGCATCCTCGCCGAGCCGCCGTGGTGGGCGGTCGGTCCGGCGATCGACCGGCTTCGCGCCCGCGGTGTCGGGACTCTCCACGAGCACGTGTCGTCGTCCCGCGCGCCGCTGGCCGCGGCCCTCCTCCTCGGCAGTCGTGAGTCGCTGCCCCGGCAGGACGCCGACGATTTCCTCGTCACGGGCACGGTCCACATCCTCTCCATCTCGGGGCTGCACGTCGGCCTGCTCGCCTTCGCCCTGTTTCGGATCTGTCGCTGGCTGCTGGTGCCGCGCGGCTGGGCGCTGGTCACCGTGGCGGCCTGCACGGGGCTGTACATGCTCCTCGTTCGCGCCGAGACGCCCGTCGTGCGGGCCACGCTCCTCGTCTGGCTCGCCTGCCTCGGGGCCGCCACCGGGCGCCGGTCGCCGGCGGTCAATGCCCTGGCGGTGGCGGCCGTCGTGATCCTCGCCTGTCGGCCGGGCGAGGTGTTCGGGGCGGGGGCACAGCTGTCGTTCATGTCCACGGCCGTGCTCGTCGCCGTCTCGGCGGCGCTGGCGCGGCCGCGGGCCGAGCCCGACCCGATCGAGCGGCTCATCGACCGCAGCCGCTCCCCGGCCGAGAAGCTCGTCCGTCGGCTGGCGTGGAACGTCTGGGTGCTGTTCGTGACCGGCGCGGCCGTGTGGGCGGTGTCGGCACCCCTCGTCGGCGCCCGGTTTCATGTGCTCAGCCCGATCGGGCTCGTGCTCAACGTGCTGATCGCGCCGTTCGTGGCGCTGGCGATGGGCTGGGGCCTCGCCTGCCTGCTGACGGCCGGCCTGTCGCCGGCGGTCGCCGGCCTGTGTGGTGCGGCCTGCGACGGCGCGCTCGCCTGCATCGGCGGGCTGGTGTCGTGGGCGGCCGACGTGCCGGGAGGCCACGTCTGGCTCGCGGCGCCGCCGTGCTGGTGGGTGGCCGGCTGGTATGCGGTTCTGGCGGCCGTCTGCTTCTGGCTGCCCGCGGAGCGGCTTGCCCGGGCCAGGACCTGGGGCGTCGTGACGGCCGCCTGGATCGCCATCGGGCTCGCGGGGTGCGGGCTCGGGCGACTGGCGGAGCCAGGGGTGGGCCCGCTGCGCATGGTCATGGCGGCGGTCGGGCACGGCTGCGGGATCGTCGTCCGCAGCCCGTCGGGCCGCTGCCTCGTCTACGACGCCGGCCGGCTGGGGGCGCCGGCCGCGGCCCGGCGGGCGCTGGCGGGGGTGCTGTGGAGCGAGGGGCTGCGGCGGATCGACACGCTGGTCATCTCGCATGCCGACGCCGACCACTTCAACGCCGTGCCGCAGTTGCTCGAGCGGTTCGCCGTCGGCGAGGTGCTGATCACCGATGATTTTCCTGCCAGCCGGTCGTCGGCCGTCACCGATCTGCTCGAGCAGATCGATCGCCGGGGCATCCCGCTGCGGACGGTCCGTGCGGGGGAAGAATTCGCCATCGATCCGCAGTGCCGGGTCCGCGTGCTGCACCCGGCCGCGTCCGCGGCTGACATCGAACCCGCCGCCGGCCCGGCCGACAGCGATGCCGCGGAGGCGGGTGCGATCGCCGCCGACCCGCAGGGCGGTCGGGCCCTGGCCGACAACGAGCGCAGCATCGTGCTGGCGGTGGAGTCGGCGGGCCGCCGCCTGCTGTTGCCCGGGGATCTCGAAGGCGAGGCCCTCGATCGCTTCGTCGCGGCCGGCCCCGACCGCTGCGACGTGCTCGTGGCGCCGCATCACGGCAGCCGGTCGAGCCTGCCGCCCGACATCGCCCGGGCCACCGCCCCGACCTGGATCCTCGTCAGCGGCCAGGGGGGCGCGGGCTGGCCCGAGGTGCGGGCCGCCTACGGAGCGGCTTCGACCGGCGGGGTTTCTCGCGTGCTCAAGACTGGTGGCGAGGGTGCGATCGCCGTCGAAGCCACGGCGGCCGGCGTCGGCGTGCGCCGGTTCTCACGCGGCGCCTGGCAGCTGGTCGCGCCGGGGGAAGGCTCCGTGACAGCGGCGGCGTGCCGCAGCGGTCATCGTGCGCCGGCGTCCCGAATCGTCTCCGCCCGCGACTGATCGAGGACCACGCGGAACCCGAGATAGCAGCCGCGATAGCCCGCCGCATCGCGGCCGATCCGGGACGCGGACCGGCAGCGTTTCGCGTCACTCGACCAGCCGCCACCTCGCTGGACCCGGTCGTTTCCGGCGACGGGGCCCGACGGGTCGGTCTGCTTGTCGTTGGCGTAGCCCTTGGGGTCGTACCAGTCGGCACACCACTCCCAGACGTTGCCGTGCATGTCGTGGAGGCCGAAGGCGTTCGCCGCGAACTGGCCCACGGGGGCGGTGCACACGTGCCCGTCCTCGGCCCTGATGCCGATGGTCCAGCCCGGATACCGGGCCCGCGCCGTCGCGTCGGCCGCGTTGCCCGCGTTCGCCAGCCCTTCGGCGTCCGGGCCGAAGGCATAGGGGGTGTCCGTGCCGGCTCGGCAGGCGTATTCCCATTCCGCCTCGGTCGGCAGCCGGTAGGTCTTTCCCTCCTTCGTGCTCAGCCAGCGGCAAAACGCCGTCGCGTCCTGCCACGAGACGTCCACGACCGGATGATCGTCCGTCTGTTCGAATCCCGGGGTCTTCCAGGTGAAGCGGGCGTGCATGGCCTCGATCTTGCCCGCCTCGTCGATCCCGTAGGCCCCGATGCCGTCGCGCTCGCCGTCGGTCCGGTACTTCGTGTCGGCCACGAACTGCCGGAACTGGCCGACCGTGACCTCGTACCGCCCCAGATAGAAACCCTTCGTCAACGTCACGCGGTGCGGAACCTCCTGCTTCTCCCGCGACGGCTCGTTCTCCGGGGATCCCATCGTGAACGTCCCCGGCGGGATGAAGACGAGCGTCATGCCGACGCTGTTGCGGACCTGCCCGGGATGGGCCGGCGCAGCTGTCAATTGATCGGCGGCCCTGACCGCGGCAGCGCAGGCGACGAGGCAGCAGCAGGCGGAAACCAGCGACCGCCAGGCCATTCTCGCCAGCCAGGATGAAAAATCGGAGGGGCTGTTCGGCACGCGTCTGTCTTCCGAGGTCCTCATACCCGAATCTGGACGCCGGGCCGCGTCAACCACAGGCCGGCCACGATGATCGCGACCTGGCTGAGGACGTAGCAGCCCAGCAGCATGAGGACGCCGCTGGTGAAGCCGTAACTGTGGAGGCCGATGCTCAGCTGGTTGGTGCCGAACCAGCTCCAGGCGGTGACGATATTGCCCGCGATCGTGAACAGGGCGAAGCCGCGTGGGCCGATCCAGCGGTCCCAGCGGGCATGGAGTACGGCCGCGTTCCAGAGCACGATCATCAGGGCGCCGTTCTCCTTCGGGTCCCAGCCCCAGAACCGGCCCCAGCTGTCGTCGGCCCACAGCCCCCCGAGCACGGTGCCGATGAAACTGAAGAACAGGGCGAAGCAGGTGACGCCATAGGTCATCCGGTAGAGGTCGTCGGCGATCCGCCGGTTCGCGGCGGCGTCGCCGGGCCGCCGTCCGGTCCAGATGCCGTGGACGATCGAGCAGGTGCCGAGCAGGCCCGCGAGGAACGTGGCTCCGTAGCCGAGCGTCACGGTGACGACGTGGGTCGAGAGCCAGAACTGCGTGTCGAGCACCGCCTGGAGCACGTGCATCGTGTCGCCGGAATCGAGGCCGTAGGCGATCATCAGCGACAGCGCGCCGCTCGCCGCGGCGACGAGGTTGCCGATGCCGAGCCGGTAGAGCCGTTCGAGCACGAGCCCGGCCAGGACGCAGGCCCAGCCGATGAACACGGCGGACCCGTAGAGGTTCACCACGGGCGGCCGGCCGGTGATCGCGATCCGGGCACCGATGGCGAACGTGTGCAGGCAGAACAGCCCGGCCAGCAGCCAGAATACGAACCGGTTGAGCGGGGCATGCCAGGCGAGGAAGCTGGCGAAGCAGACGACGACGGCCAGGATGTACAGCCACTTTGCCACGTCGGTGGGATTGAAGGCCAGCAGCCAGGCCTCGAAGGCGGCCATCCGCGCTCCCGTGCGGACCGATTCGAGATCGGCGATCGCCCGGCGGTAGTCCGCCACCGCCTCGTCGATCTGCGCCGGAGCAGACGCCTCGGCCGACAGCAGGTTCGTGAGCGGAAGGATCGCCGGGTTGATCGCCGCGGCATCCCCGGTCAGCCGCCGGGCAAACGCCTCCATGACCGCCGGATAGAGAGCCTTCCACTCGGCGGTCGCGACCGCCGGAATCCCGGCCCCTGCCGCGGGCGGCCCGACGGGGGGAATCAGTGCCGGGGGCTTGCGATCCTCGATCAGCCGGGCCCGCTCCATCATCCGCCGGATCTCGCTCAACACCTGCTGGCGGTCCCCGGCCGGGTCGATCTCCGGCAGCGCCGGCGCCTCGTAGGCGAAGCGGATCAGGTCGTAGATGGCGAACTTCTGCTCGATCTCGATCATCTTCTTCTGGGCGAACGACCGCGATTCGGCGGGCACATCGCGGAGTTTCGCCACCTGCTCGCGCAGCTTCGGCCGCCCCTTCTCCAGTTCGGCGTGGGAGTAGCGATGGCCCTTGCGCCGTTCCAGATCGAACAGATCGAGAACCTCCTTGGCGTCGATCCTGAACACGGGGGCGCGGTCCACCCACTCGCTTCCTGCCATCAGGCCGATGAGCCAGCGGGTTCCGGGGACCGTTCCGACCGGCCCGCCCGGTGCCGTCGATGGGGTGGCAGGCATCTTCACCTCGGTCCGGTTGCCGAGGAGCTGGAGCGTCGACCGGGCGACGCTATCGAGCGGTTTGATCCGGCCCTCGTGCATCACTGGCAGGCTGCCGGCCGCCCGCCAGTCGGCGGAGCCGGACCGCGGGCCGCGTGGCAGCGCGGCGAGCACGCAGACGGCGATCAGGCCGAGGGCCAGCGCCGCCGGCAGCAGGCCGCGGCCGGACCGCGGGGCCGGCTCGTCCCGCCGGTGGCCCGGTCGGCGTTGCGTCCGCGTCACGTTGGCGTCCGCGATACCGGTCGGCTGCCGCTCGAGGCGATCGGCGAACCGGAGGAAGGTGCCGCCGAAGTGGACGAACATCCCCCAGAAGGCGAGGACGCAGGCGACGTAGGGGATCAGCCAGCCCGCGTTGGTCACCACTTGCAGGCCGGTCATCTCCCCCTGTTTCCCCCCGCCCAGATCGACCGCCGCGTACTGGCTCTGATAGAAGGTCTCCCCGCGGTAGCGGACGGGGTTGTTCATCCAGATCCGTCCCTGCTGCTCCGCCTTCGTCTCCGGGTCGGTGAAGGTGACGTAGGAGGAATAGTCGCGCGGCGTCTCGCTGGCGGAGTAGTTGATTCGGCGCACGTCGGTGAGCGACACCGAGTAAGGCTTGTACTCGCGCCGAAACCGCAGTTGCAGTCGCCACGTCGTGTCCGCCGCCGCGACGTCGTCGCACTCGTCGGCGGCGGTCGTCAGGTTCAGTTGGCTGAAGTCGTTGAGCCACTGCGAGACCAGAAAGGTGCCCAGATCGGCGCCGTCCGCCTTGGCGACGAGCTGGATGTACGCCGAGGCGATGTTCGGCTGCGACGAACCGCCCCCCTCCGGCGGCCTGCGGTCGGCGAGCCAGCTGCGGCCGAGGCCGGTCGTGGCCCGGTTCGGCGCCACCGGTCCGACCCGGAGGATCGTCGAATTCGGGAAGTACTCGACGACGCGGATGTCGAACGGCAGGCCATCGACGTTGACCGGCCTGCTCCCCGCCCGCGCCGCCAGCAGCCGGCCGGAGATCGCCGTCACCCGGTCGTCGTTCTCCCGGCCGGTGTCGATCACCGCCAGTTCCACCTCGTCGGTCCGACAGGCCACGTTCGTCGTCTGTCCCTCCAGCAGCGTCATCCGCTCCTCGATCTGCCGGTCGCCGAAGATGAACTGGCCGAGCATCAGCAGGCCGACGGCGACGTGGATCAGGACGTTGCCTCCGCGATTGCCGAACACGAGCACGAGGCCCGCCAGCAGGGTCAGCGCGGCCACGCTCGACTGGATCAACTGCCACATGATCCGCAGGCCGGGATCGTTCATCCGCCACGCCGCGCCCCCCACGACGGTGAGGGCGGCGACCGCACCCAGCGCCACGGCCGCGATCGCCAGCACGCCGCGGACGAGCCGGCGCTGCCGGCGGTCGGCCGCGGCCCAGCCGAGGCCGGCCGCGAGCGCCGCCGCCCCGATCTGCACGAACCGCCAGACTGTGTCGTAGGAGACGGGGGGCTGTCCCTGGAGGCCGTCCCCCGCCCTTCCGGTGAGGATCACGGCCAGCGTCAGCAGGCCGCCGAGCGCGGTGACGAGTGTCCCCCAGACGAGCCGCCGTCCGCCGGCGGCGACATGAAACCTCGTGATCTTGGCGGCGATCAGGTTGACGAGCAGCACGAGCCCGATCGTGCCGCCCCCCGGAAACGGGAACCAGCCGGGGATCTTGTTCCATGCCGGATCCTGGAAGATCGTCACGGGCAGGAAGTCGGCGAGTCGGACGACCGCGATCCAGCTGTTGAAGTATTCCGCCTTCACGTCGGGCAGGTTCTTCTCGTCCTGGACGAGCGTGCCGATGAACAGAAGAAAGACCGCGGCCAGGAACATGACCACGGTGATCTTCAGCGAGCCCAGGGCCCGGAGGACTGACCAGGCCGTGGAGTCCTGACCGTCGGCCCGCGATCGCGATCGCGATGCACCGGCAGCGACCCCGCGGTCGAGCGGCAGGCTTCCTGCTGACATGTGCGGCCTCCGGGTGCCGGTGACGGATCAGTTCGGCCGCAGCGAGGCGACGAAGCGGATAAAGTTGTCCTTCTCCCGCGCGGCCACGTCCGCAGAGCCGCGGAACTTCACGAACAACGAGTCGTCGCCGCTGGGAACGACGGCGGCCATGATCACCTGTCCCGCGGCGCTGGCGGCCTCCGGGAAACCCGCGGCATCGAGCACGACGACCTGCGCCGGCACGCCATCGACGTTCACGGTGCCGGCCGCCGCCAGCGCCCTGTCGGCCGCCGCCGCGACGGCCTTGTCGTCGGCCTCGCCCACCAGCTGCCGCTGCCAGCGGATCACGTTGTCGCGCATCGTGCCGCGGGCCCGGCTCAGACTCACCTCATGTCCGGCAGACGCGTCGCCGATCGCCAGCGTGGTCAGCCGCATGCCGCTGCCGCCGAGATCCTGCCAGCCGGGCGGCACTTCGTACCGCACGGTCGCCGGCCGGGCTCCCTCCCCCGCCGGCGGTCGGGCGGGGGCAGCCGGGGCCTTGGCGACGGAGTAGGTGCGGATGTCACCGGGCCGGATGGCCGCCGCATCGCCACAGCCGGCGAGGAGGATTCCTGCCAGGGCGGCGCCCGACCGGAGGCCGCGGCGGAAAGAGGGAAACGACTTCATAAGGGTGGGAC
>JBIKKQ010000020.1:0-31476 GCA_044360305.1 Pirellulales bacterium | reverse complement strand
CTCCGGGCATCCCTGCCCTCCGCTCACTCGGAGGTGCCTGCGCTCTCGCCCTCCGGGCTTCGCTGGCCACCTACGCCGGCTCGCTGGACACGGGCAACCCCTCACGGATGCAACCACCAAAAACGCCAACGACAACGTGCTCCCGCTAAGTACACTCTGCGTACCATCTCGCCGGCCCGGAAGGCCGGCACCGCCCGGCGTGGTGAACCTCGGCTTCACCACCGCCGGGCAAAGGCTGTCGGGGCCAGGGATGGACCGACAGCCGCTAAGGCAAGAACCTCGGCTTCACCACCGCCGGGCAAAGGCTGTCGGGGCCAGGGATGGACCGACAGCCGTGAAACCAAGACAACCGTGACGCCCGGTGCAGCGGCGGCAGGCGGGTGCCGATACTCCACGGCGGGAGGTCAGGCCGCATGGGATCGCAGGCACGCACCGTTGACCGTGGGAGTCCGCCACGCTGCGGTTCGGCCTCCGTTCGCACCGCCGCCATCGTCGCGGCCGGCCTCGTCGCGGTCTTGCAGGCCACTGGCTGGCCGACGGCCCGGGCCGCGGAGGCGACGCGGCTGTCGGCCGCCCACGCCAGTATCCGGGCCGAGGATGCCCGGCGGCACGTCGCCACGCTCGCCGACGACGCCTTCGAGGGGCGCGAGGGGGGAAGCCGCGGCGGCCGGGCAGCGGCCGCCTACATCGTCGAGCAGATCGACCGGATCGGGCTCCGGCCCGCCGGCGACGACGGCGGGTATTTCCAGTCGTTCGGCGGCATGCGCAACATCCTCGCCCTGGCGCCGGGCGGCGACCCGGACCTGGCCGACGAACTGATCGTGGTCGGCGCCCACTACGACCATGTCGGCTACGGCACCAAGGAAAACAGTTTCGGCCCCTTCGGCCGGGTCCACAACGGCGCCGATGACAACGCCTCGGGCGTGGCCGGCCTGATCGAGCTCATGGAGGCAGTGGAGCGGCTGCCGACGCCGCCCCGTAGGCCGATCCTGTTCGCCTTCTGGGACGGCGAGGAGAAGGGGCTGCTCGGCTCGCGGCATTTCCTGCGTCTGCCGCCGGCGGCGGTCCGCGGCAAACGGATCGCGTTCGCCGTCAATCTCGACATGATCGGCCGGCTGCGCGGAGATCGGGTCGAGATCTACGGCGCCCGCACCGCGCCGGGCCTGCGGTCGGCGGTCGTGCGGGCCAACGGCGACCCGCGGGCCGCCGCCGGACTGGATCTGGCCTTCGACTGGGACATCAGCGACGACTCCGACCACTACCCGTTCATCGAGGCGGGCATCCCCACGATCATGCTCCACACCGGCCTGCACGACGAGTACCACCGGCCGAGCGACGACGTGCAGACGGTAAACTTCGCCGGCATCGAGCCGGTGACGAGGCTGACGCTGGCGGTCGTGCAGGCGATGGCCGACGCGCCGGTGGCTCCGGCCTTCCGTCCCGAGTGCCGCGGGGAGTCGAACGCCGTCCGGCGCCGATTCGAGGCACCGCTCCCCGACGCCGTCGCCACCCACCGCGGCCGCTGGGGCATCTCCACTCGCGAGGATGCGGCGGACCAGGCGGCCGCCGTGGTCGTGCGGGTCGTTCCAGGATCACCGGCGGCCGCCGGCGGGCTGCTGCTCGGCGACCGGATCGTGGCGATCGACGGCGGCCCGATCACGAATCAGGCCGACATGCTGGCCCGGCTGGCCGCGGCCGGCCCGCGGGTGGTGCTCGACGTCGAGCGGCGGGGCAGGATCGCCTCCGTCAGCCTCGAAGCCCCGACTCAGACCGGAGTCGAAACCCCGAAACGCTGAAGGCACGGGACGAATCCCGTGCCTTCCATGGCGGTGCCGAACCGGACACCGGCCGCACACATCGAATGACGAGCCCGGACGTCAGTCCTCGTCGTCTTCTTCCTCGTCCTCGTCCTCATCCTCCCAATCTTCGTCGTCGTCTTCCCAGTCCTCGTCTTCGTCTTCTTCTTCCTCGTCGTCTTCTTCGTCGTCGTCTTCTTCCTCGTCCTCGTCGTCCTCGTCGTCCACTTCCTCCCAGTCTTCGTCTTCGACGTCCTCTTCGTCTTCGTCTTCTTCCTCCTCGTCTTCGTCCTCGAATTCCTCGTCTTCTTCTTCGTCGTCGTCGTCGAAGTCGTCGTCCTCTTCCTCCTCATCGGCGTCATCGTCTTCGCCGCGCGCGACGGGATCCTGGACGCAGCCGGCTCCGGCGAGTTCGCCCGCGAAGAGATCCTCGGCCGCGAGGAGTTCGGGCAGTTCACTCCACGAGAACACATCCGCGGTCATCACGTTGTCATGCCCTCGTCCACTCGCAACGATCGTCACGGCGAAAACCTCCTGGGAGACTGTCTGTCCGGAAAAACCAGAATCGATTCTGTACCCGATCGGGGGATCATCGTCCAATCGGCCGAAGGAAAAAAACTTTTCACCCCCGCCGGGCCGGAAACCCGGCGGCGGGCAGCGGAGCCGAGGAGAAGTGTGGCGGTCGTCAGCCCGCGTTGCAAGCAACGAGCAGCCGATTTTTCCGGCCTGTCAGCCGTCGGGCCCCGGGGATGGCGTGCCGTCGGGGCTGCCCGCCGGCTCCTCCGGGGCGGCCCCGGGCAGCGGGTCGATGGGGGGCAGGTCCTGGAGGCTCGCGAGCCCGAAGGCGGCCAGAAACCGCCGGGTCGTGATGTACACGTTCGGCCGGCCCAGGTCCTCGGCACGGCCGCCGATCGCCACATAGTCACGGTCGAGGAGTTGGCGGAGCATCTCGTCACTGCCGACGCCCCGGATCGCCTCGACCTCGGCCTTCGTCACCGGCTGCCGGTAGGCGACAATCGCCAGTGTCTCGAGCGCGGACAGCGACAGTCGGCCGGTCGGCGCCGGCTCCAGGAGCCGGCGGATCCACGGGCCGAACGGGGCCCGGGTGAGGAGCTGGAAGCCCCCGGCGATCTGCTCCACGCGAACGGGAGAGCCGGCGGCCTCCTGCAGCCCGCGCAGTTCCCTGATCAGCGTCCGGGCCCGGGTGCCGTCACTGAGGCCGGCGAGCTTCGCCAGCCGACGCGTTGCAAGCGGCTCCCGGGCGAGGAACAGCGCCGCCTCGAGGCGGGCGAGTTCGTCGGAGCGGACGTGCCGGCCCGGCGCGGGTTCGGCCGGCGGCGGCGGGGTCGCCGCGTCCGGCAGCAGCCGGCGGCGTCGGCGCACCGACGGCACGAGCAGCGGAGCCGCCGCCAGCGGGTGACCGCGGCCCTGCACGCCGGCCAGGCAGGCGGCGAGACTACGCGGCATTGCGGGGTGTCGCTTCATGGTCGGCCTTCCCGGCGGGCCGCCGACTCACGGCGCCGACATCCGCCGGCGCCAGGCGGACACGTCGTCCGCGAGTGCCTCCAGCGCGGTCGTCGCGTCGGGAGCCGAGACCTGAAACAACCGCTGCAATTGACCGGACGGTTCTACCGGGACGCGGCACGACCCGATCACCGGTCCACCGCCGGCGGCAGGGGGCTGGCAGTCGATCATCGTCGCCCCGAGTTCGGCGAGCCGGCCGAGGGCCGTTCGCCGCAGGGCCGTTCGCCGCGGGGCGTCAGGATCGCCGCCCGAACGGGGAGCCTGCTCCCCGACCGAATGCTCCAGGCCCGGCTGCTCCGCAACCGGCCGCCTTGATCCGCTCACCTCGCGCACCTCGGGCGCGGGACCGGGCGCGGCCTGGTCCGCGACGCCACGATCGACGCTGGCCACCGTCGCGGCGGCGGCCAACCACAGTGACCGCCACGTTGCCGCCGGCAGGTGGTGCGAGAACATTGCCAGCCCCGGCACGATCACCATGCAGCAGACGAGGATGAACGACCGCAGTTTCATGGCGGGGGAGGGTAGCCGGCACGACGCGGGGGAGCAACGCGAAAACCGGGCCGTTTGCCGGGGCAAAACAGCCGCTCATGGCGTCTGTCAGGGCGTCTGCGGACCGGCCACGATGATTCGCCGTGGTGACGGCCCCCCTTCGGGTGTCGCCGGATCGAAATGCGCCACCCCTTCCGCGTACTCGATCGTGCGCAGGGCCCGCTGCTCGGCGATCATGTCGCGGATGAGCTTCACCAGGAACTGCGGTCGCAACCGCTCCGCCAGGTCGCCGGTTGGGCCGCGGCCCGGTTCGACGGCGGTCACGGTGACGACATGAACGCCGAACGGCGTGGGGAAGGGCCGCGAGATCTCCCCCTTGGCGAGGCTGAACACCCGGCGGGCGAACTCCTCGTTGGCGAGGCTGTTTCGCGGCAGGAAGCCGACGTCGCCCCCCCGGTGCCGGCTCGGGGCGGCGGAGTACGCCTCCGCCGCGGCCGTGAACGACAGTTCCCCGGCGAGGATGCGCCGGCGTATCTGCTCGGCCTGCTGCATGCAGGCTGCGATCGCCTCGTCGCCGCGGCCCGTGTCCGGCCGGAGGAGCACGTGGCTGGCCCGGAGCAGCGTGCCGTCGAACTCGCGCCGCTTCGACTCGACGAACGACTCGAGCGCGGCGGCCGTCACCCGCGGTTCGACGAGTTTTTTGGCACCGAGTTCCAGTTCGGCCTGGGCGCGGAACCCGGCCTCATCGCGGCCCGACCGGGCGAGGAACTCCGCCAACGGCTGCCCCTGGGCGGCGGCCTGCTTGCGGGCCTCAGCGACGGCGGCATCGACGTCGGCCGCGGCGACTTCAATCCCGCCGCGCTCGATCGCAAGCCGCAGGAGCCGCTCGTCCACCAGCCGTTCGACCAGCGCTGCCCGCCCCTGCAGCAGCCGTTCCGAGCTCGCCAGGGTGTCGAGCCTGGCCGCCCGGGCCGCGGCGTCGAAGTCGCGGCGCACGATCGGCCGACCGTCGATCGTGACGACGATCGCCGCGCCGTCGCCGTCGTCGAGCGCCGCCGCCGGGATGGCGAGCGTCGCCAGCAGGAAAACGACTGCGGACACGGCGTGGCGACGAAGCATCGGACTCCCCGGCCGGCGGGCCCCTGCGAAACGATCCGGTCGGCACCGACCGGCGTCGAACCGACTGACGATACACGATCGCGGGTCGGCTCGCCTCCCGGCGGCCGCCGGGCCCGTCACGCCAGCGCCCGGACGATCGCCGGAATGATCGCCCGCAGGGCGCGGCCGCGGTGGCTGATCACCGCCTTGACGGCCGGCGGGATCTCGCCGAACGTGCGATGGTACTCGGGCACGATGAACAGCGGGTCGTAGCCGAACCCGCCGGCGCCGCGCGGCGCGACCGCGATCGTGCCGCCGCAGGTGCCGTGGGCCGTGGCCACGATCCGCCCCGCGGGATCGGCGAGGGCGGCATGGCAGGCGTAGTGGGCGGCCCGGTCCCGGCCGCCGTGTCCCGCGAGTCGTTCGAGCAGCAGGGCGTTGTTGCGGTCGTCGATCGTGGCGGTCGAGCCGGCGGGCAGCGGACCGGAGAACCGGGCCGACCGCACGCCCGGCGCGCCGCCGAGCGCCGGGACGACGAGGCCGCTGTCCTCGGCCAGCACCCAGGCGGTCAGCGCCCGGGCCTGCATGCTGGCCTTGAGCGCGGCGTTGTCGGCGAACGTCTCTCCCGTCTCCTCGACATCCACCGCGGGCAGGCCGGCGAGCGAGCGGCACTCGATCCCCAGCGGCGCCAGCAGGGCGACGAGTTCGCGGAGCTTGCCGGCGTTGGTGGTGCCGAGGACGAGGCTGGCGGAGGCCGGTGGCATGGCCGCGTGGCTCACTTCCGCCGCCGGGTCGGCACCCGCGGCACGTCGATCGGCTTCGGATCGACGTCGAGAAGGATGCCGTCGATGATCCGCGGTTCGATCACCCCCTGGGCCAGCTTGGCCTGGTCGGGGCCGAGCGCGGCCACGATGCGGGCGATCTCCGGATTCACGGCGGTCACTCCGTCCGCCTGCTCGACGGCCAGTTGGCCGATGCAGCCCACGCAGACGACGCTCGAATCGCGGTCGTGAAACTGCCACGCCTGCCAGCCCTGGCGGCGAAGCGCCGCCGTGAGCCGATGGGCCTTGTCGAATGCCTCCACGAGGCGGTGGTCGCCATCCGTCTTGGCCCGCAGCGAGGGGCTCGTCCAGCCGAGGCTGCGCATCGCCTCGCTGAGTTGCGCGACGTTCACCAGCCCGGCGGACTCCAGCGCCTTGTCGTCGGCGACGGCCCGGCCGAGCACGCCCGATCCGGTGAACGTGGCGACGCGGACGGAGTAGCGGGCCGGGCAGTCGAGCAGGCTGTGGGGAACGTCGGCGTTCATCCGCAGCACGAAGTCGTCCACCTCCTGGCGTCGAAAATACTCCTCCTTGAGGAGCGGGTTTCGAATCATCATCGCGGCCCGAAGCGGAGCCCGCGTCGCCGCGGCGTTCTTGTTTCCGGAGGCGTTCGGAGTCCCGGAGGCGTTCGGAGTCCCGGAGGCGTTCTTGGCGAGGTGCGCATTGGCGCCGAGAAACTCCGACACCATGCCCGACTTGCCCCCCTTGCCGCCGAGCGCCTCGGGCTGCAGTGCCTTGACCCGCTGGAGCATCTTCTGGGCCCGGTCCTCCTCGGGGGAGGCGAAGTCGCCGACGAGCACGGCCACCTCCACCACCTGTTCGGCGTTGAGGTGTCGCATCTTCTTCGGCGTGCCGTCGCGATTGAAGCCCACGCCCTGCTGCTCGCCGCTGTAGTCGAAGGCTTTTTCATGCGTGTAGGCGGGAAGCTTCTGCCGGCGGCGGAGTTCCTGCACCAGCCGCCGGGCGTCGTCGCGGGCGGCGTCGCCGCGAAACGTCGCCGCCAGCACCAGCCACGGGCCGTCCTTCTCCGCCAGCGGATACATCGCCTTGTCGTCGGCGTCGGTCGCCGAGAACCAGGATGCGGGGAGCCAGCCGTTCTGGGCCCGGGCCGAGCCGGCATCGACGCCGACCGCGGCGAGGGCGAGCAGGACGAGGCAGCGGGGCCGCGGGATCGGTGGCAGGCAGCGCACGGGGCCGGTCTCCTTGCAAGGTCCGACGAGGGCGGAGGTGGGGCTGTGGGGGCGGGACGGTAGCAGCCGGGCCGCGGCCCGGCCAGAGCGAATCAACGGCCGTCGCGCCCCTTGCGGCCGGGCCCGGCGGGTGGCGTTCCGTAGGGCGGGGGGCCAGAATGCCTCGGCAAGGAAGCCTGCGGCTCGCTGGCTGGCGACGCTGGTCGCCGCCGGGATCGCCGCCTACCGCTAACGCCCCTGCCGGTCGTGAACCATCGGCGGAAGGCCCACGGTATTGCCCCTTCCCGGAGCGCCTGCCATGCCCGCCCCCCTCCCCGCCAGCGGTGCCCGGTCCTCTTGGGCGCCCACGGCGACCCGCTCATGCTCGGCGACTAGCCTCGACGGGGTCGTGCTCGACATCCATCGGTCGGGCTTTCTCTATAGCCTGATCCTGCACCTCGTCGCCCTGCTCACCCTGGCGACCTGCTGCCTGGGAACCGACCCAGCCGACCCGCGGGCCGCGATCAGTCTCGTGGCCCGGACGAGAGGGCCGAAGTTCCACGCCGTCGCCTTCCACGACAACGCCGGCGAGGCGGTGCTGCGCCGGATCGCCCGGGCCGGCCGGGGCACGTACCGCTTCCAGGCCCCCTGATCGACGCGGCATGGTTTCGGGCGGCGGGCCGGCCGTTGGCACGTTCCATGCACGGCACGCGGCTCCGGCTTACCACCATTCGGTCGTTGCACGGTCTGGTGCCGGCCCTACACTTGCGTCTGCGTCTCGGGCCGGGCCTCCTCTTCTTCGAGCCATCCCCTGGATCGCGATCTCATGAACAGAACTGTCGTACGCTCGATGCTGCCGTTCGTCGGCATTCTGGTGGCGGCGTGCACGGCATTCGGCGCCGACGATCCCGCGGCCGCCCGGTTCCGCGGCACCGGCAAGGCCGACCCGATCCGCGTCGAGAACCTGAAGAAGGCCGCCGGCCCCGCGGCCGGGCAGACGAGCCTCGGCTTCGACGTCGCCTGGAACCATTCCTGGCGGGCCCGCTGGGAGGTGCCCGAACAAGCCCACGGCGGCAAGGGACTGCTTGCGGTCGAGAACTGGGACGCCGCCTGGCTGTTCGTGAAGTACCGCATGCCGGGAGCCGACGGCTGGTCGCACGCCACCCTGTCGGCGAACGCCGCCGACCATGCGGTGCCCCCGGCGGCGAAACTCGACGTCGGCCTGTCCGACGAGGGTACGAAGGGGGCCGGCGTGTTCGCCTTCCGCTCGGCCGTCGGCAGCGGCCCCAACGACTGGAAGGGCGTCACGCTCCGCTGGCTGCACGAGGCCGACGGCGTGACCGATCCGGCCGCCGCCGAGGTCCGCGTGTTCGCGGTCCACATGGTGTACGTGCCGGAAGGGGCGTTCTGGCTCGGTGACGGCTCGACGAACTTCGTCGCCGCGCAGTTCTCGGCCGGCGACTCGATCGCCCCCTATCGCGTCGAAAGCGAGGCGGCGATCACGCTCGGTGGTGAAGGACCGAAGAATCTCGGCAATCGCGACACGGTGGGGCAGTACTTCCGCACCGACGACTTTTCGAGCGGCGCCCCGAAGACGCTGCCGGCCCGGTTTCCCAAGGGGCATGCGGCCTTCTATTGCATGCGGCACGAGCTGACGGAAGGGGAGATCGTCGCCTGGCTCAACACGCTCTCCGCCAAGGCGCAGGCAGCCGTCCAGCCGTTCCAGGGCAACGAACTTGCCTCCTCGGGGATCAAGGCCGCGACTCCCGCGAGTCCGGGCCACCCGGCGGTGTACGCATCCGATCGGCCGGACACCGCCTGCGACGCCGTGATGTGGAGCGACGGCACCGGCTACTCCACCTGGGCCGGCCTCCGGCCGATGACGGAACTGGAGTTCGAGAAGGCCTGCCGCGGGCCGCTCGTGCCGGTGGCCGACGAGTACGCCTGGGGGACGTCGGCGATCGCCGGGGCGGCGCCGGCGGCGAAGGCGGGCGGCCCGCAGCCCGGATACATCGTCGCCCAGGCCGGCACACCCGCGGAACGCGTCTCCTGGCAGGGGGATGCCGGCCCCGACGCAACCCGTGGCAACGCCGTCTGGTCCGGGGCCGTTCGCCGCGACGCGAAGGGCGCCGTGGCGGCGGATGCCGTCAGCCGTGCGCTGCGGCCGGGCGCCTTCGCCACGCCCGACGCCGACCGGGTCGCCGCCGGCGGTTCCTACTGGGGCATCCTCGACCTGACCGGCAACCTCGCCGAGCGGGTCGTGGTGGCCGGCAATATGGCCGGCCGCCGCTTCGCCGGCACCCACGGCGTCTGGCCGGCGCCGTTCGTCACGATCGGGCATGGTCAAGGTCAGCGCAAGCCGGAGGAGTGGGCGTTCGGTTTCGGCACCCGCGGGGGCGCCTTGAAGAACGGGACCGAATATCTGCGGACCTCGGATCGGCAGGAGGTCGCCGCCATTTCCCCCGCCGTCCCGGGACGGACCCGGCGTTCGTCCTCGTCCTATGGATTTCGCTGCGTCCGCACGGCGCGGATCGTGCCGTATGAGCTGAAGCCAACGGAGATGACGCCTGTCCCCTGGCACCAGCAGGGCCCGCAGCAGGTGCAGCCGGCCGCCCATGGCTGGGGCGACGACTGCGTGACACCGATCGAGAACCTGACGGTTACGCCCCGCGATGCCCGGACGGCCACGATCACGTTCGACCTCGCCTGGAACAACTCGTGGCGGAACGATCAGAACCACGACGCGGTCTGGGTGTTTTTCAAGACCCGGACCGATGACGCCGGCTGGCGGCACGTGAACCTCGTGGCCGACAGGGTCGTCAATCCGACCGGCTACGGCCACGCCGACGGCGACACGAAATTCGACCTCCTCGTCCCCGACGGGGCCGACGGCTTCAGCGGCGTGTTCGTCCGCCGTGTGGCCATCGGCAAGGGGCCGGTCAAGGTCCAGAAGGTCGCGGTCGTCTGCGATGCCGATGCCGTGAAGGGGATCGGCGCCGACGCCAAGGACCGCATCCGCGCCGTCGGCATCCAGATGGTCTACGTGCCAGATGGTCCGTTCCTGCTCGGCAGCGGCGGCTCGGAGGTGGGCGTTTTCCACCAGTACACAGACGGCACCGACGCCTCGAAACCCTTCCGCGTCAGCGGCGCGGGCCCGATCCCCACCGGCCGCAAGGAAGGCCGGCTCTGGGCCGCGAAGCACGGCGGGCCGCTCGTGGACGGCGGGGAGATCCCGGCCGCCTATCCCAACGGGTTCGCCTCCTTCTACTGCATGAAGTTCCACGTCACGCCGGTCCAATACGCCGAGTTCCTCAACATGATCGACGCGAAACTCGCCGACGAGCGGTACGCCGGGCCCGACCGCTGCGTCTACAACAAGGTCGGCTACTCCGGTGTGAACGGCCACGTCGCCAAGGAGGGGTCGGGCGTCTACGTGGGCAGGCCGGGCCGGCAGCGCGCGGGGGCGGGCTGCTTCGGCCTGTCGTGGGCCGACGGCGCCACCTACGCGTCCTGGGCCGGGCTCCGGCCGATGACGGAACTGGAATTCGAGAAGGCCGTCCGCGGCCCGCTGGAACCGTATCCCGGCCAGGTCGGACCGTCCTATTGGGGCATCTCCGGTTTCGGCAACGTTGATTGGGATGCCTTCAAGAGCGACACGGCGTGCGAGCGCGCGGTGACGGCCGGGAAGGCAGGGCTCACCTTCAAGGGGAGCCACGGCCTCGGCACGCCCGTGCTTCCGGCCGACTGGCCGCAGGCCGACGCCGTCGGGTCTGCGGTCCGTCACACGCACTACTCCTCGCTCAACCTCGAGCGGCTGCGCGGCGCGATGGAACCGCCGGGTTTCTTCCAGCCCGCCGGCATCAGCCCTTTCGAGCTGCCGCGGGCGCGGACCTCGGACCGGATGTTCGCCGGCGTAGCCGACGCCGAGCGGCTCTGGTCCCACAAATGGCGCGGCGTGCGGACCGCCCCCAGGTCCGCGGCCGACAAGCCCACGAACCCCTGACAAGCGGCGTTTCCCGACCACCACGCCGGCCGGCCGACACCCGCCGGTCGGCGGCCGGTTCGGCCCATCCCCGGGAGTGACGGTCCATGCAGCAGGCAGACACCGGCGCCGGCTGGCGGTTCGACAATTCCTACGCCCGGCTTCCGGCCGCGTTGTTCGCGCGGACGGCGCCGACCCCGGTGCCGAACCCGGCTCTCGCGATCCTCAACGAGCCGCTCGCCGCCGCACTCGGCCTCGACGCCGCGCTCCTGCGGCGCACGGGGGCCGAGGTGTTCGCCGGCAACGCGCTGCCGCCGGGAGCCGATCCGATCGCCCAGGCCTACGCCGGCCACCAGTTCGGTCATTTCACGAACCTCGGTGACGGCCGGGCGATCCTCCTCGGCGAGCAGATCGCGACCGACGGCAGCCGGCGCGACGTGCAGCTCAAGGGGGCGGGCCGGACCCGCTACTCGCGCGGGGGCGACGGCCGGGCGGCCCTCGGCCCGATGCTCCGCGAATACGTCATCAGTGAGGGGATGCACGCCCTCGGCATCCCCACCACCCGCAGCCTCGCCGTCGCCACCACGGGCGCGGCGGTGCTGCGCGAGGCGCCGCTCACCGGGGCGGTGCTGACGCGGATCGCTGCCAGCCATGTCCGGGTCGGCACCTTCCAGTACGCGGCGGCCTGCGGCGACCGTGACGCCCTCGCCGCCCTCCTCGACCATGCGATCGGCCGCCACGATCCGGGGCTCGCCGGCGCCGACGATCGGATCGTGGCCTTCTTCGACGCCGTGGTCGGCCGGCAGGCGGCGCTCGTCGCCCGCTGGATGCTCGTCGGGTTCGTGCACGGCGTGATGAACACCGACAACATGGTCGTGTCCGGGGAGACGATCGACTACGGCCCGTGCGCGTTTCTCGACACCTACGATCCGGACACGGTGTTCAGCTCGATCGACCGGCAAGGCCGCTATGCCTATGGCAACCAGCCGGCCATCGCCCACTGGAACCTGGCCCGGCTGGCGGAGAGCCTGCTGCCGCTCCTGCCGGGAGTGGGCGAGGCGGCCGTGGAGCCACTGCGAGGGGTGCTGGCGACGTTTCCAGACCGCTACGAACGGCACCTGCTGGCTGGCGGCCGGGCCAAGCTCGGCCTGGCGACGGAGGAGCCGGAGGACGGTCCACTGTTCGCCGCGCTTCTGCAGCGGATGCACGAGATGCGGGCCGACTTCACGACGACGTTCGCGGGCCTCGCCGGGCTGGTCGCCGACCCGACCGGCACCGGCGCCGGCCCGGCCGCGGGCGAATGGCTGGTGGCCTGGCGGGCGCGGCTGGCCCGCGAGCCGGTGCCGGTCGATGCGATCGTCGCCCGGCTGCACCGGACCAACCCGGTCGTGATCCCGCGCAACCGGCGCGTCGAGGAGGCGCTGGCCGCGGCCGAGGAGGGGGACATGACGCCGTTCGAGCGGCTGCTCGCCGCCGTCCGCGACCCGTTCGCCGACACGCCGGCGAACGAGCCCTATCGGGCCGGCCCGCCCCCGGGCTGCGGGCCCTACCGCACGTTCTGCGGCACCTGACAGCGCTGCGGCATCCCCGACCGGCGAACCACGCGAGGCTCACGTGTGAGTTGTGTCAGTGCCTGGCAGGCGCGGGCACCGGGCTGCTCGTGAAGCCGTGACCGGTGAGCCAGCGGCCGCATTCCTCCGCCCATGGGTGCAGCTTGTCCGGGGCGTAGGGTGTCACGCCGAGGCCGATCCCATGCCGGCCCTTTTCATACACGTGCAGGGCGAAGGGGCGGTCGAGCCGGCTCAGCCGGCCGCCGAGTTCGAGGATCGGGCCCAGCTGCACCGCCCGGTCCTCCACGGTGTGCCAGATGAACACCGGCGGCATGTCGCGGATCCGGTCGTCGGGCATGAGTTCCCCGGAGAGGTCGGCGACGAGGTCTTCCGGCGGCGCGTCGCCCAGCAGGTTCTTGCGGCTGCCGCCGTGCCCCTTGGCGACGGTCATGCTCACCACCGGGTAGCAGAGGATGCCGATGTCGGGCCGCGAGGGCTGGCGATCGATCGGATCGGCCGCCGCCGGGTCACCGGCGTCGCCATGGGTCAGGAGCGTGAACGCGAGATGCCCTCCCGCCGAACTGCCGATCACGCCCACGCGGCGCGGGTCGATGCCGAACCGCTCGGCATCGTGACGGATGAGCCGCACGGCCCGGGCGACGTCACCGAGCATGACCGGATGCCGGTAGCCATTCGATCCCAAACGGTAGCGAAGCACGAATGCCGAGATGCCCTGCGCGTTGAGCCAGGCGGCGTAGTCATGTCCCTCGTGGTTGACGGCGAGGTTGCCGTAGCCGCCCCCCGGGCAGATCACGAACGCCGGTCGCCGCTCCCCGTCGGCGGCGGCCGCGGGCCGGGCCACCGCATGGAACGCGACCGCGGGTATGTCGCTGCTCGCCGTGCCGGTGGCCGCCGGAGCCGGCCCCTCCCAAAGCCGGATCTCCCCGGCACCGCAGATCGACGTCAGCCAGACACCGAGCAGAATCGCCAGCGTGCGCATGGGCCCACTCCCCGTGATGAAGCGTGTTGAAGCGTGATGCATTCCCGTCATGAGGATACGCAATGAGATGAGCGGACGCCGCTTCACGGCCGGCCGGCCAGCCGGGCGAGGCCGAGCGGATCGGCGGGGTCGAGGGGGAGCATGCGTTGACAGACCTCCGTGGCGGTCCGCCGGCGGCCGGTCTCGAGCAGGCAGTGCACGAGGCCCTTCGCGGCCTGGTGAAACGGTTTGTTGCCGGGCAGACTGTAGGGAAAGGACCGCGGACCGCCGGCCGCATCGATCGCCCGCAGGCAGAGCTCGTAGGCCCGGCCGAAGTGGCCGCGGCCGAGCTTGGGATCGTCCTCCTCGAGGGCGATGAGGCCGAGCTGCACGTGGGCCTCGAGGAAGTCGGGGCATTCGCCGAGCAGCCAGACGAGTTCGTCGCGGGCGATCTCGATTTCGCCCGCCTCGACCATCGCCTCCACCTCCTCGATGTCCTCGCGCCGGCGCCGGGAACACCGCGGCTGCACGATCTCCCAGGCGACGCCCGCGGCGGCATCGCGCCGCACCGCCGTGATCACCTCGCGGCCCCGACCACGTTGCCGGCGGGACCGGTTGCCGGACCGCGGCGGACGCGGGTCGGGAACGGCGTCGGACGGCTGATCGGGTGGAGACATGCGGGGAAGCCGGCGGGCCCTGCGGCAAGGCGAACGTTGCTCAAACAACCGTTGGAGCCGACGACGCACCGGTTTGCAAGGGGCCGAGGAGGCGACGCTGAAGTGTGCCCCGGTGACGCGGGGCGAGAGCATGTCGCGGCGGTTGCGATGCCGCGGCCGCGCCGCGTAGTCTATTCGACCGGTCCGCTTTCCTCCCCGCCCGGCAGCCGCACCATGAACACCACGCATCCCGCCGAGCGGATTCTCCTCGGCCCCGGCCCCAGTCCCGTCTCGTCGCGGGTGCTGCGGGCGCTCGCCGCCCCCACGCTCGGCCACCTCGACCCGCAGTACGTCGCCATCATGGACGAGGTCTGCGGGATGCTGCGGCAGGTGTTCCGCACCGCCAATCCGCTCACCTTCCCGGTCAGCGGCACCGGCATGGCGGGCATGGAGTGCATCGCCGTGAACCTCGTCGAGCCCGGCGACGAGGTGATCGTCTGCGTCAACGGCGTGTTCGGCGGCCGGATGAAGGACGTGATGGAGCGGTGCGGGGCCACCGTCCACGCCCTCGAGGCCCCGTGGGGCGAGGTGTTCGCGCCGGAGCAGATCGCCGCCGCCCTCGACCGGCACCCGAAGGCCAAGCTCGTCGGCATCGTCCATGCCGAGACGAGCACCGGCGCCCACCAGCCGATCGCCGGCCTCGCCGACATCGTCCACGGGGCCGGGGCGCTGTTCGTGGTGGACGCCGTGACCAGTCTCGGCGGCCACGAACTCCGCGTCGACGACTGGGGCATCGACGCCATCTACTCCGGCACGCAGAAGTGCCTCGGCTGCCCGCCGGGACTGGCGCCGGTGAGTTTCGCAGACCGGGCCCTGGCCGCGATGGACGCCCGGAAGACGAAGCCGCAGTCGTGGTATCTCGACGTGTCAATGCTGCGGAAATACTACACGGCGGGGGGCGGCGGCCGCGTCTACCACCACACCGCGCCCGTCAACATGACCTACGCCCTGCGCGAGGCGCTGGCGATCGTGCTCGAGGAGGGGCTCGACGCCCGCGTCGCCCGCCACGCGGCGATGCATCGTCGGCTCCGTGCGGGCCTCGAGGCGCTCGGCATCCGCTACGTGCCGACCCATTCGCTCCACACGCTCAACTGCATCCACATCCCGGCCGGCGCCGACGACGCGACCGTGCGCCGGCGGCTGCTCGACGACTACGGCATCGAGATCGGCGGCGGCCTCGGCGCCATGGCTGGCAAGGCCTGGCGGATCGGGCTCATGGGCCACGGTGCGACGATCCGCAACGTCGATCTCGTGCTCGCGGCGCTCGCCGAGATCCTGCGCGACACCGGCCCGTCTGTTGCAGGCGGCTGAGGCGGGATCGCCCGCGAGCGGCGATTCACCGGCGCTGGCGGCGTTGCCGGGGACGCGGGTATGATGGTGGACCGGCTTCCGCTGCACCACCAGCCCTGGCCCCGATCGGCCGGTCCACGCCCTGCCATGCCCGCCCCGCGCCTTGCCGCCGCGATCGTCGTCTGCTGTGCCTTCGGGGCAGCGGCCGAGGAACCGGTCCGGCAGCAGGACCTGCGCGAACTTTCGGTGGCGCGAGCGCGGCAACTCGTCGATGCCTGCGGCGGCAAGGGCTATATCTATCTCAACTCGCTGGAGGAGCTGTCGGCCGGAGCGGCCGCGGAACTGGCCCGCCACGGCGCATGGCTCGCCTGCGACCGGCTGCAGACGATCTCCCCCGAGACGGCCGCAGCGCTCGAACCATTCAGCGGCCGGCTCAGCCTCGTCGGCGTGAAATCGCTCTCCGACGAGGCAGCCATCGCCCTGGCCCGGTGCCGGGCGCAGACGCTGTCGCTGGCGGCCCTGACCACGCTTTCGACCCGCGGCCAGGATGGCCTCGCTGCCTTCGAGGGCAGTTTGTCGCTGCCCGCACTGCGGGCGCTGACGAGCGGCGCGCTGGCCGAGCGGTTCGTGCAGCAAAACGACCCGATCCCGGCCAATCTGGTCGAGCTCTCGGCCGATGCAGCCCGCGCACTCGCCCGATTGCCGGGCATGCTCCGGCTCGACGGCCTGAAGACGCTCTCCGCGGAGGCGGCCGGGCTGCTGGCGAACCGGCCGAAGGGTGGCCTGTCGCTCCGGGGGCTCGAGTCGCTCTCACCCGAGGTCGCCCGGGCGCTCGTGCCGACGGCCGGCCCGCTGATCCTCGACGGCCTGGAGAGCGTGACACCCGAGGTCGCGGAGATCCTCGCCGCCAAAGCAGGCGGCCTGTCGTTGAACCGGCTCCGCAACGTGCCGCACCCCGCGCTCCTCGACCGACTCGTCAGGACGAACGGGCTGGGCGGGATGAGGAGCCTGCCGGACGACGTGCTGACCGCCGTCGCCGCCATGCGTGGCGACCGCGCGCTCGACGGCCTCACCGAACTCACCGCCGCGCAGGCGGAGATCCTCGGCACGCACGACGGCCCGCTGTCGCTGAACGGACTCGCCTCCCTGTCCGACGAGGCGGCCCGCGGCCTGCTCTGCCATCGGGAGCCGCTGCAGTTGGCGAACCTGTCCGATTTTTCCCCCGCCACCCTGGCGCTCATCATGCGGCACCAGCATCTCGGCCAGCGCTGGCTGAACGGGCTGCGCACGCTGTCGGCGACCGGTGCCCGGGCGATCGCCGGCCTCGACGCCGGACAGATGTTGTCGTTGCCCGGGCTGAAGACGCTGTCGGCCGAAACGGCCACCGCCTTGGCCGGATTCAGGGGCACCCACCTCATGCTGAACGGCGTCAACGAACTGACACCGGCCACTGCGGCGGCACTCGCCGATAGCAGGGCGAAAGTGGTATCCGTCACCGGCCTGAAGTCGCTGTCACCGGAGACGGCGGCGGCACTGGTGAAGTGCCGCACCTGGGACGGAAGTCTGCCGAACCTTCGTGAACTTCCGGTCGAGGTGGCGCGGGCATTGGCCGGACACCGGGGGCCGCAACTCAAGCTGTTGGGCCTGGCCGCGATCTCGCCGCAGTCCATCGACGCGCTGGCGGCCTACCGGGGCGGAAGCCTGCTCGTCGGCGTCAGGCCGCTTACTCCGGAGGTAGTCGAGGCGTTGGCTGCCTGCGATGCCTGGCAGCCCGAGACATCGACGCTTGCGACACTGACGCCCGGCGCGGCACGGGTGCTCGTGAACCATCGGCAGTGGAACGGGAACCTGCCGGCCATCACCGGCTTCGACTCGCCCGCCGCGGTCGAGATCGCCCGGATCCTCGCCGGCCGGGTGGGGCCGGTGATGCTCCCCGGGCTGAAGCGGATCTCGCCGCGGACGCTCCTCGCCCTGATCGAGAAGGACGACGTCTTCGTGCCCCTCGTCGAGACCCTCACACTGATCCCCGAGCCCGACGGCAGCCCGACCGACGACATCGTCCTCCCGCAGAAGTTCCTCGATCGGCAGGAGCAGCAGCGGCAGCCGGTGATCGAGTAGGAATTCGGACCCCGATGACCGCATCCCCTGGACTGACGCCGCGACGGCGACCGTTGTGGCCCGCGGCCGTGGCGGGTGCAATCGCAATCGCGGTCGTCGTCGGACCGCCCCTGCTGCTGCTCCGCACCCGGGATGCCCGGCTGGCCGCCGTCTCGACGCCCGCGGCCCGATCCGACTGGGACGACTTTCGCGAGGAGATGCGCCGGCAGTCGGGGGACGCGGGCCCGGTGAAGCACAAGGTGCCCAAGAGCGTCGAGCCGCCGGAACTCGTCTGGCTGCGCGACTACACGCCGCTGGCGATCAGCGTCTGGGTACTGTTGAGCGGCTTCCTCTCGACCGTGGTGGTCTGGCTCGTCTGGGGAGCGACCGCCCGGCCCGGACGGCAGTGGGGGGAAGCCGCGACCACCAGCCCGGCGGAGATCCCCGGTCCCGACGCTGACCGACCGACGGTCAGCGGCCGAGGATCGCCCGCCCCGTGACGGCGACGACGAGAAACAGGATCAGGGAAATCGCCAGGACACCGACGAAGGAAAACACGGTTCGCATCCGCTCCGCTGAGGCCACGTGCCGGAACGCCCGGACACCTCAATGGTAGCAGACCGCCGGCACCATGCCGGCGCCGCTTTTCCGCCCGCGGCCGCCCACCGCGATCCGGTCAGGTCCCCGACCGCCGGAAAAAATCCTCGGAGATCGCCGTCCGCGCCGCCCGACCCACGTCCTCCAGCGGTCGCCGCTGGCCGCCCGAGTGCCACGGCCCGACGTCCGCCAGCTCCGGCATGATCTCCAGGATCTGGTCGATCAGCATCGTCACCATCCTGCCCACGGGGGTGCCGGTGGTGCGTTCGCGGATCGCGGCCGCGGTCTTCATTAGCTTCACCATCCGCGACCGCTCCAGCACCGGCCCGGAGAGCTGCCCCTCCCCTTCGACGAGGAGTTCCGCGACCGGCACCTCCAGCACCTCCTGCCAGCGCTGCAGGTCGGAGAGCCGCAGGTCGCAGTCGGCGCACTCCTGCCGGCGGACCACCGGCAGCGGCAGACCGAGCCGCCGGGCCACGTTCCGCAGCGTCACCGCCTGCCGGTGCCGCACCTCCGCGATCCGATGATAGGCCTTCCGGCGCTGCGTCCGCCCGCCCCCCGCGGCACCCGCGTCATGGGCGGCTCGGGACACGTCGGAGTGCTCGACGTCGGCGACCGCGAGCGGGTCGCCGAAATCATCATCGTCCTCGTTGCGGCAGTCACGGTCGCAATGCACGGTCGCCATTGTCAACTCCTCGTGGTCAACACTCTGGATGGGAAAGGATCGACACGGACGCTCGGACCGGCCCGGTGCGCACAGGGGGCGCGGCGGGCCACCAAGGGGGAACACGGAAACCGGACCACAACCCCGTGCCGGTCACGGCCGTCGGCGTGCGCCGCCGGCCGATCGTCGCATCTCGCCGCGCCGGTTCCGGCCTGCCCCTGCGGGCTGCGGCCGGTTCGTGTCGCGGTGCATGCATTACGCAGGTCGGCCGCCGATCGTTCACCCAACGGCGAAAATTTTTCAGGTTCGGCCGCGAAGTCCCGGCTCCTCCTGCGGCAGCCGGCACCGTGGATGGCGCAACGCCACGGACATAGAGGGCGCGGAGGGCCGGATTCTGCTACCCTCGACGCCCGTCCGCGGCCCGACGGCCGGCGGTCCCGCAGCGGCCTCTCCATGACGACACGTTCCTCGGCCAGCCCGCCCCCGCAGCCCCCCGCGGGCTATCGCGACCTGCGGCATCACGTCGCCTGGGCGGCCCTGCCCGACCGCGGCCGGGTGATGGTCCGCGGCCGCGATGCCCTCGCCTTCGTCGATCACTTCACCACGGCGGCGGTCACGCGACTGGCCGAGGGCGGGGGCTGCGAGGGATTTTTTCCCGACGCCCGCGGCCACGTGATCGCGCTGGCAACCATCCTGCGCACCGCCGACGGCGTCGTGATCGATGTCGGTGCGGGACGCGGCCCGTCGCTGGCGGCGCACCTCGAGCACCACCACATCCGCGAGGCGGTCGAGATCGTGGACGAGTCGGCCGGCCATGCCGTGGTCTGCGTCTCCGGCCCGGATGCGGCCGGATGGCTCGGCAGCCGGGCCGGGGCGGTACCGACTGCGCCGCTCGGCCACGTGGCGACCAGCCTCGGGCCGGTGCCGGCGCTGATCGTGCGCTGCGATCCCTGCGGGCCGGAGGGCTATATCGTGCAGGTGGCGGCGGCCCACGCGGCCCGGCTCGTGGCCTGGTTCGCGGAGCAGGGACTGCCAAGCGCCGCGGACGCGGCCTTCGAGGCGGCGCGGATCGAGGAGGGAACGCCCTTGCCGGCCGACCTCCCCGAGAAGACGCTGCCGCAGGAGGTGGGCCGCGACGAGCGGGCGATCTGCTTCACCAAGGGCTGTTACCTCGGCCAGGAGACGGTCGCGCGGATCGACGCGCTCGGCCACGTGAACCGGCGGCTCGTCGCCCTGGCCACGGCACCGGCCGACGCGACGGGCGGCGCCGGCGCGGTGCCCGCCGTCGGCACCGAGGTCCGATCCGGCGCCGACGTCGTGGGTCGCGTCACGTCGGCCTGTTTTTCACCGCTCCTCGGCACCGGCCTCGCGCTGGCGATCGTGCACAACCGGGCGGTCGCGGGCCCGCTGACGATCGACGGCCAGCCTGCGCGGATCGTGCCGCTGCCGGTGCGCGGCGGCCTGCCGGCGACCGACGCCGCGGCCGCGGGGGAGACGCTGCTGGAGACGCGCCGGTTTCGCGTGGTCCGGGTCGAGGAGCAGTGCGCCGACGGCACGCGCCGGGACCGCGAGGTGGTGCTCCATCCGGGGAGCGTCGTGATCCTGCCCTTCGTGTCGTCCGACAGCATCTGCCTCGTGGAGGTTGTGCGGACCGCCGTCGGCGCGACGCTCCTCGAACTGCCGGCCGGGACGCTCGACCGGGTGGAATCGCTCGCCGACGCGGCCGCCCGCGAACTCGCCGAGGAAACCGGCTACCGGGCCGGCCGGCTCACGGCCGCTGGGGCGTTCTGGATGTCGCCGGGGATCCTGCGTGAGCGGATGCATCTGTTCGTGGCGGAGGATCTGACGGCGGGCCCGCAGGCCCTCGAGCCAGGGGAGCAGATCCAAACGCGGATCGTCTCCTGGGACGAGGCCGTGGCGATGTGTCGCGATGGCCGGATCGAGGACGCCAAGACCATCGCCGCCGTCCTGCGGATCGCCGCCCGCCGCGCGGCGGGGCCGGGATCGGTATCGTGACTCGCGATCGCACCCGACGGGTCAAGCCGCCGGGCGTCGCCAAGGCGCTGCTTGCCTGGTACGGCCGGGCGGGCCGCGACCTCCCCTGGCGCCGGTCGCGCGATCCATACCGCATCTGGGTCAGCGAGGTCATGCTCCAGCAGACGCAGGTGGAGCGGGTACGGGAGTTCTTCGCCCGGTTCATCGCCCGCCTGCCGACCGTGGCGGCGCTGGCGGCAGCCCGCGAGGCGGAGGTGCTGCGGCTCTGGGAGGGGCTCGGCTACTACCGCCGCGCGCGGCAGCTGCACCAGGCCGCGCAGCGGATCATGGCCGATCACGCCGGGGAGTTTCCCCGGACGGCGGCGGCGCTCCGCGGCCTGCCCGGGATCGGCCGCTACACCGCGGGGGCGATCGCCTCGATCGCCTTCGACGAGCCGGAGCCGATCGTGGAGGCCAATTCACGGCGTGTCATTGCCCGCCTCGTCGGCCACGCGGCCGCGGTCGGCGACGCGTCCGGCGACGAGCCGCTGTGGCGGGCCGCGGCGGCCCTCGTGCCGCGCCGCCAGCCCGGCCGGTTCAACCAGGCGCTGATGGATCTCGGCGCCATGGTCTGCACGCCCGACGCCCCGCGGTGCGGGGACTGCCCGCTGGCCCGGATGTGCGTCGCGCGGCGGGCCGGAACCGTGGCCCTGATTCCGGCGCCGACACGCCGCCGGCCCGTGCTGTTGGTCCGCGAGACGGCGGTCGTGGTGCGCCGCGCTGGCCGGGTGCTCGTCGTGCGGCGCGGTGCCGACGAGTGGTGGAGCGGCCTGTGGGACTTTCCCCGGGTGGCCGGCCCCGCGGTGCGCAGCACGAACGGCATCGCCGCATCGCCGCTCCTCGCCGGACTCGGCTGCGGCCGGCCGGAGCGGCTGGACACGATCGCCCACTCGGTCACGCACCACCGGATCACGCTCGATGTCGTGGCCTGCGCCGGCACGCGTGCGGGCGGTCGGGCCGCGGACCGACGCTGGGTCGCGGCCGCGGAGCTGGCTCGCCTGGCGATGACCGCGCCCGCCCGGCGGATCGCCCGGATGGTGACTCAGGGCACACCCGCCGCGGCGGCCCCACGAGCCGATTCCCGCCGCTGAATCGATCGGGCGCGGGTATCTGGTACCATTCGTCTCGCCATTTTCCCCGGAGGTTTCCATGCGGACGATCGTGTCGATCCTGTGCCTGACGGCGGCCCTGGCGGCCGGTTCGAGTCGTGCGGCCGAGCCGGCGAAGCCGCTGGAGGTGCTCTACATCACCGGCGGCTGCTGCCACGACTACGAGGGACAGAAGGGGATCATCTCCCGGGGCCTCGAATCCCGCGCCCGGATCAGGGTGACGGTGATCCACGACAAGAGCGACGCCCGCGACCGGAAGATCGAGATCTACCAGAAGCCCGACTGGTCGCGGGGCTACGACGTCGTCTTCCACAACGAGTGCTTCGGCGATCAGAAGGATCCGGAGTTCATCAGGTCGATCGTCGCCGAGCACGCCAAGGGGACGCCGGCCGTGATGATGCACTGCGCCATGCACACCTTCCGCAAGACCGAGATCGACGACTGGCGGCAACTGATCGGCATCTCGTCGGTCCAGCATGACAAGCACTATGCATTCAGCGCCAGGATGGTCGCCGATCACCCCGTCATCCGCGGCCTGCCCAAGGAGTGGCAGCTTCCGCAGGAGGAGCTGTATCACGTCGACAAGGTCTGGCCCACGGCCACGGTGCTCGCCGAGGCGATGAGCACGGCACGGCAGGCGATGCAGCCGGTGATCTGGGTCAACCAGTACGAGAAGGCCCGCGTCTTCGGCACGACGCTCGGCCACTACAACCACACCGTGGAACTGCCCGAATTTCTCGACCTCGTCACCCGGGGCACGCTCTGGGCGGCAGGGAAGCTGGGGGACGATGGCAAGCCCGTGGCCGAACTGGCGCTGGCGGCCGGCGAACGGGCCGCGATCGAAGGCTGGGCGGCGCAGGTCAAGCTCCCTGCCGCCGAGCAGTCGCGGGCGGTCCGGCTGTTCAATGGCCGCGACTTCGCCGGCTGGGAGGGGCACGTCGATCCCTACTGGTCGATCGCCGACGGGGAGATCGTCGGCAAGAACACCAAGGACAACGCCCCCAAGGTCAGCACCTACCTGCTGACGAAGAACACGTACCGCAACTTTCGCCTCCTGTTCGAGGGAAAATTGGCGGAGTCGGAGATGCACTCGGGCGTGGCCATCTGGGGGAAGAAATTCGCCAAGGACGGCGAGGAATCGAGTTACCAGGGGCACCTGGTGATGTTCCCGTCGGGCTGGGGGCTGTATGACCTGTATCGCCGCAACGGGCTGTGCGGCGACCAGCAGGGCAGGGCGAAGGCCGCCGGCCGACAGCACGACTGGAACCAGATGGAGATCCTCGCCATCGGCAGCCGGATCCGCTTCGCCGTCAACGGCCGCGAGGTGCTCGACTGGACCGACCCCAAGCCGGAACTCTGCGAGCGCGGGCCGATCGGCCTCCAGCTCCACTCCAACTCGGTTCCCCAGGAGGTGCGGTTCCGCGGTCTGGTGCTGGTGGAGGATCCGGAGGACGTGCTCGTGACCGCGGCGCCGACGCCGGCCCCCTGAGCCCCGCGCGGTCCTGATCATTCCGCCGGGCCGCCGCCGGGCAGTCTTTCAGACGGCGCCGTTTCCGCTACCATCGTCGAACCGGCCGACCGATTCGACGGCGAAGGAGGAGGAACAATGGCACGCGCGGCGCTGGCGCTCGAGGATGGCACGGTGTACGTCGGCGAGTCGTTCGGCGGCCGGGGGACCGTGTCCGGCGAGGTGTGCTTCAACACCTCGATGACCGGCTACCAGGAGATCCTCACCGACCCGAGCTACCGCGGTCAGATTCTCACGATGACGACGCCGCAGATCGGCAACTACGGTGTCAACGCGGCCGACGTGGAGAGCGGCCGGCTGCAGATGGCGGGCTTCGTCGTCCGCGACGCCAGCCGAATGGCCAGCAACTTCACCGCCAGCGGCACGCTCGGCGACTACCTGGCGGCAGCCGGCGTCGTGGGCCTGGCCGGCATCGACACCCGGTCGCTCGTCCGCCGGCTGCGGATGCGGGGCGCGATGACCGGCGTGATCTCCAGCGAGCAGCTCGACCCGGCCCGGCTGGTGGACATGGCCCGCTCGGCACCGGCGCTCGTGGGCCGCGACCTCGTCCGCGAGGTGATGCCCGAGCGGCAGCAGGAGTGGATCGAGCCGCTCGACCCCGGTGCCACGCCGCTGCCGCAGCCTGCCGAGGGGGGCGTGCTCCCCGGCGGCGAGCCGCCGCAGCCGTTCGCGAAGCACGTCGTGGCCCTCGACTACGGCATGAAGTGGAACATCGCCCGGCACCTCGTCTCCGCCGGCTGCCGCGTCACGGTGCTCCCCGGCCGGGCGACCGCCGCGGAGGTGCTGGCACACGAGCCGGACGGCGTGTTTCTCTCCAATGGTCCGGGCGACCCGGAGGTGCTCGACTACTGCGTGGCCACGGTCCGCGACCTCGTCGGCCGGGTGCCGTTGTTCGGCATCTGCCTCGGCCACCAGCTGCTGGCCCTGGCCTGCGGCGCGAAGACCTTCAAGCTCAAGTTCGGGCACCGCGGCGCCAACCAGCCGGTGATCGATCTGGCCACCGGCAAGGTTGAGATCACGTCGCAGAACCACGGCTTCGCGGTGGACGAGGCATCACTCCCCGCCGAGCTCGAGGTCACGCATCGGAACCTCAACGACGACACCATCGAGGGGCTGCGGCACCGGACGGCGAACGCCGCCAGCGTGCAGTACCATCCCGAGGCGGCCGCCGGCCCGCACGATTCCGCCTACCTGTTCGCCCGCTTCCGGCGGATGATGGACTGACCGGCGACCGGGGCCGGACCGGGCCGCCAGTCCCGCGGCCCGGGGACGCGGTTTTTTGACAAACCGCCGGGGCGTGCCAGAGTTGGCAGGAGCCGTGGCTGCAGCCCGGTTCCGCCGCCGGCCCGTGGGCCGCGGTTTCTCGTCTGCCCCATCCCGCCCCGGAGGTTCACTCCATGACCCGTCTCCCCCATCTGTTTATGGTGTCGCTCCTCGCGACCGCGGTTTCGCTCGTCATCGCCACCTTTGCCCAGGCTGGTTTCGGCCATCGGCATCGGCTCGCCGCCGGGTGTGCGGAGTGCGAGCCGGGCTGCTCGGCGTTCGCCCCGGCCTGTGCCGCGGAGCCGGGCTGTGCCGCCGATCCCGGGTTTGGCTTCGAGCCCGGCTGCGGTGCGGAGACCGTCTGTCCGACGAATCCGTGCATCCGCTACCGTCACAAGCACGCCCATCGGCATCGTCATGCCCGCGGCTGCTGCCCGGAGCCGACGTTCGAGACGGTGCTCAATCCGGTCAGTCCGGAGACCTGTCGGGCGGTGGCCGTGCCGGTCTGCCTGCCGGCCTGCTGCCAGGGATGCCCGTGCGAGACGTCGCGGTGCACGCTCTTCGGCTGCGGTCAGGTGCGGTACGACTATGCGTGTGGCGTGTCGGTGATCGTCCGGTTCAAGAAGTGCGGCGATATCTGCGTCACGTACGTCGGTTGCTAGATATAAGCACGCAGGGCCATCCATGGCCCCTGCGTGCTTTCGTTGTCCGGGGCACGCACCGCGTGCCCGGGACAACGGGCGGACGCACCTCCCGGCGTCCGTGGCCGCCCGGAGGGCGGCCGCTCCCTTTTCATCATCATCGGGAGCACGCGACATTCGATTCGCCCCTGCGAACCACGGAAGGGGCTGCCCATGCCCCGAGAGTCGGCGTTGCTGACCAGCGCAGGCATGGATGCCGGAGCGCAGGCAGCATCGAGTGAGCGAAGGCCGGGAAGGCCGGAGCGAACGTCCGGCGACGGGGCGTGGGCAGCCCCGACGCACCACGCTGGTAGTGCACGCGCGAGCCGCGTCAGAGCAGCAGCGGCAGCAGGCTGCCGTACTCGTCCGTCCACAGCGGCACGACCCGCGGCTTGCGAAACCCGGCCGGCATCGCCTCGATGTCCTCCGGCGTCGCCCGGATGAAGTCCGCGTCCTTCGACAGCAGCATGTAGCAGTTGCGATACAGCCCCCGCTCCCAGGCCGCCGGCCGGTAGATCCGCGTGTGGAGGAATCCCTGGTGCTCGGCCAGCCGGCGTACGACCGGATACAGGTCGAGATAGGTGTTGGTGATGTGCACCGCCAGCACGCCGCCCGGACGCAGGTGCCGGTCGTAGACGGCGAACGCCTCGGCGGTCAGCAGGTGGGCGGGGATGGCGTCGCCCGAGAAGGCGTCGAGGCAGAGGACGTCGAACCGATGCGATCCGGCGGCCGCCAGTTCGCGCTCCAGCTGCAGCCGGGCGTCGCCAAGCACCACCTGCACCTCCCCCTGGCAGTCGGCCAGATAGTGAAACCAGGCGGTGTTGCGCGCGATCTCCACGACCTGCGGATTGATCTCGTAAAACCGGACGCGGTCCCCGGGCCGGGCGTAGGTCGCCAGCGTGCCCACGCCGAGGCCGACGACGCCGATGTGGCAGCGGTCGGACTGCCGCTGCGCGTGCTCGATCGCCAGCTGCACGCCCGAGCCGGCGCCGTAGTAGGTGAGCGGTTCGGGCCGCCGGTCGGGCGCCGCGAACTGCCGGCCGTGCGTGATGTGGCCGCTGAAGAACGTGAAGCCGTGGTCGGCGCCGCCGGCATTGCGTTCCTGCACGCTCAGCGTGCCGTAGAAGTTGCGGGACCGATGCACCGTCCGCAGTTCCGCGTCTCCGGCATCGTCGTCGGCGAGCCGCCAGTGCCAGATGCCGAACACCGCCGCCGCGCCGACGAGCCCACCCAGCACCCGGCCCCACAGCCGTGCCGGTCGCGGCGGCGATCCGGAGCCGCCGGCCGTGACCAGCACCACGGCCGCCACGGCGGCCGCCGCGAGGAGCGCGAGGGGAAACTCGCGGAACGTGGTGAACACCTGCGGGGCGACGAGGTTCACGAGCAGGCCGCCGATCGCGCCCCCCAGCGACATCGAAAGATAGTAGGCGGTGAGGTGATCGGCCGCCGGCTTGAGCCCGGCCAGTTCGCCGTGGCACATGACGAGCACCAGCGCCAGGCCGACGAAGTGCACCACGGTCTCCACCCACCACTGGTCGAAGACCGCCTCGGCCGGGCCGCCGACAGCCGCCGCGATCCACGCGCTGATCGAAGCGTAACCGGCCATCAGCGCGAGCGTCACGACCGCCGCCGCCGCGCAGCCACGGCGCCGGTACCAGCGCGGGTGGTCGAAGGCGATGATGAACGACAGCAGGTACAGGCTCAGGGGCACGATCCACAACAGCGGCACGGTGGCCACGTTCTGGCAGACCTCGTTGGTCACGGCGAGGAACATCACCGAGGCGAGGGCCGGCAGGGCGATCCAGGCGAACCGGCGCCACGGCTCCACCGCGGTCGCCGCCGGCCCCGCCGGCCGCTCGTCGGCCTCCACCCGCGACCGGGCCGACCGGACCTGGTGCACGCAGATGCCGCAGCAGACGGCGAACACGACGAAGCCGGCCGACCAGGCGATGGCCTGCGTCCGCCCCCCCCAGAGCGGCTCGATGACCAGCGGGTAGGAGAGGAGCGCCAGCAGCGAGCCGAGGTTCGAGAGGGCGAACAACCTGTAGGGGGAGCCGCCGACGATCACCTGGGAGAACCAGCGCTGCAGGAGCGGTCCGGTGGAGGAGAGCGCGAAGTAGGGGAGCCCGACGGTGACGCCGAGGAGAACGAAGATCCGCGCCAGCGGCCACTCGTCGGCCGCGCCGGTCGGCCGCAGCCAGGCCGGCGGAATGATCCGTGTTGCCAGCACGGCGGCGACCGCCACGGCCAGCAGGCCGACGTGGACCTGGAACTGCCGGGCGGCGGAGAGCCGCGACGTGGTCAGGTGGGCGTACAGGTAGCCGCCGAACAGCACGGCCTGAAAGAACAGCATCGCCGCCGTCCACACGGCCGGGCTGCCGCCGAACCACGGCAGGATGAACTTGCTGATCAGCGGCTGTACCTGAAACAGCAGGAACGCGCTGGAAAAGACCGTGACCGCGAAGATCGGGATCAGCCACCGTTCGTGGACGCGGGAGTCGGACATGGTGCGACGGTCACGGCGGGAACACCGGGCAGCGGCCCGAGTCTACCCCATCAGTGGCCGTCCGCATGCGCCAGCCAGCGTTCCGCATCCAGGGCCGACATGCAGCCCGTTCCGGCGGCCGAGATCGCCTGCCGGTAGTAGTCGTCGGCCACGTCACCGGCCGCGAACACGCCATCGACGCTCGTCGCCGTGCGGAAGTGCCTCTTCCAGACGATGTACTTCTTCGGGGTCAGCTCCAGCTGGCCGTCGAGGAACGCCGTGTTGGGCGTGTGCCCGATGGCGAGGAACACACCGGCCGCGTCGAGCGTTTTTTCCCCGGTGGAACCGCCGCTGACGGCGAGGCGGACGCCCGTCACGCCCTGCTGGTCGTCGCCGAGCACCTCGGCGAGGGCCGTGTTGAAATGGACCTCGATCTTCGGGTTGTCGAAGGCCCGCTGGGCCATGATCTTCGAGGCCCGCAGCGCGTCCCGGCGATGGACGAGGTGCACGCGGCTGGCGAACTTCGACAGGTAGGTCGCCTCCTCCACGGCCGAGTCGCCGCCGCCGACCACCACCAGCGGCCGGTTGCGGAACCGCGGCAGGGCGCCGTCGCAGACGGCGCAGGCGCTCACGCCCCTGTTCTTGAACCGTTCCTCGCTCGGCAGGCCCAGCCAGTTGGCACTGGCGCCGGTGGCCACGATCACGCACCGTGCCTCGACCACGCCCCCCGCGGCGGGATGGAGCCGGAACGGCCGCGCGGAGAAATCGACTTTCGCGATGTCGTCGGTGACGATCCGGGTGCCGAAGTTCACCGCCTGCTGCCGCATCAGCTCCATCAGCTCGGGTCCGGTCACTCCCTGGCCCTCGTGCGGGGCCATCATCTGCCGGCGTTCCTTGGGGAGCGCCGAATCGAGGAAGCCGCCGAGGTCGCCATGGGGGAAGCCGGCGTAATTCTCGACCTCGCTCGTCAGGGCGAGCTGGCCCAGCGGCAGCGTGCCGGCCATCCGGTTCTTCTCGCTGATCGCCCCCTCGAAGACGAGCGGCCGGAGCTGGGCGCGGGCCGCATAGGTGGCGGCCGACCAGCCGGCGGGACCGCTGCCGATGATGACGAGCTGCTCGGGGGTGACGCTGGACATGCGGGCTCTCCGGGAGAATGTGGTAGATGGGCGGCCCGCCGTCGTCCGCATCGACGCGGCCCCGCCCGCAGGGCATGATGTACACGGTGCCGGCCCGGGGGAAAACCCGTCCCGGCAATCGGCCGGTTTTGGAGCGATTCACCGTGAGCCTGCTGGTCGTCCTGCTGCCGAGCGCGGCGGTCCTCGCCGCCGCCTACCTGCTGTACGGCGGGCTGCTCGCCCGGCTGTTCAACCTCGACGACGCCGCGGCCACGCCCGCGGTCACGCTCCGCGACGACGTCGACTACGAGCCGATCCCGGCGCAGTTGCTCCTCGGCCAGCACTTCTCGGCGATCGCCGCCGCCGGGCCGATCGTCGGCCCGATCCTCGCCGGTGTCGCCTTCGGCTGGCTTCCCGCCCTGCTCTGGATCATCTGCGGCAGCATCCTCGTCGGCGGCGTGCACGACTTCGCGGCCCTGGTGGCCTCGATCCGCCACCGCGCCCGGTCGATCGCCGAGGTGGTCCGCGACCACATGAGCAGGCGGAGCTACGTCCTGTTCCTGGCCTTCGTCTGGATCGCGCTGGTGTACATCATCGTGGCCTTCACCGACATCACCGCGGCGAGCTTCGTCGGCCGGCAGACGCTCGAGGACGGCGCCACCGTGTCGGGGGGCGGAATCGCGACGTCGAGCCTGCTGTATCTCGCCCTGCCCGTGGCCATGGGGTTGTGCATGCGGTTCGGGCGGATGCCACTCTGGCTGGCGACGCTCGTCTTCCTGCCGCTCGTGGGGCTGGCGATCTGGGGCGGTCAGCGAATTCCCTTCGACCTCGGGGCGGCACTCGGGATCGGGGACGCCGCCGCCCAGAAGATCTGGGGCGTCCTGCTCCTCGGCTACTGCCTCGTGGCGGCGCTGGTGCCGATGTGGCTCCTGCTCCAGCCGCGCGGCCATCTCGGCGGCTGCTTCCTCTACGTGGCGCTCGCCGGGGCCGCTCTCGGACTCGTCGCCAGCGACCGCTCCCTGGCCGCGATCTGTGGCGGCGACGCCTGCATCCGCTACCCCGCCTTCACCGGCTGGCAGGCGGCCAACGGCCAGGCCCTGGTGCCGATGCTGTTCATCACGATCGCCTGCGGCGCCTGCTCCGGCTTCCACGCGCTGATCGCCTCGGGCACGACGAGCAAGCAGCTGCGCCGCGAGACCGACGCCCGGCCGATCGGCTACGGCACGATGCTCCTCGAGGCGCTGGTGGCGATCGTCAGCCTGTGCTGCGTGATGGTGCTCGCCGCGGACAGCCCGCTGGCCAGGCAGTCGCCGAACTTCATCTACGCCCTGGGCATGGGCCGGTTCCTGGAGATCCTCGGCGTCCCGGCCGCGATCGGCGTCTCCTTCGCCCTGATGGCCTTCACCACCTTCGTCTACGACACGCTCGACGTCTGCACCCGGCTCGGCCGGTACATCATCGAGGAGCTGACGGGCCTTTCCGGCCGGGCCGGCTCCTGGCTGGGCACAGGCCTCACCGCCGGCGCACCGCTCCTCCTCCTCCTCCGGCCGAACGTCGATGCCGCCGGCGTCCCCGTGCCCGCCTGGAGGACGTTCTGGGCGCTGTTCGGGGCCAGCAACCAGCTGCTGGCGGCGCTCACGCTCCTCGGCATCACGGTCTGGCTGTGGCGGACCCGCCGGGCAACCTGGGTGTGGCTCGTCACCGGCCTGCCGACGGCGTTCATGTACGTGATGAGCACCTGGGCCCTGACCGCGATGACGTTGCCGCGGTTCCGCACGGCTGCCGGGTTCGTGCTGCCGGCCGACCCCGTGCCATGGGCGGGGCTCGTGCTCCTGCTTCTGGCGGCGATCATGCTCGTCGAGGCGATCCGCGCCATCGCCCTCCCGCCGGGCCCGCCCGGCGCTGGCCGGGCGACCACCCTGCCGGAGTCGCACCGATGGGCCGCCGAGACAGCCTGAGTCGGCGGCCGGGGCAGCCGGCGCCGAAGACCTGCGCGGCCTGCGGCCGGCCGTTCGCCTGGCGCAAGAAGTGGGAGCGGTGCTGGGAGCAGGTCCGCTACTGCAGCGACCGCTGCCGCGGCCGGGGGCAGGCTGCGGGGAGATCGCCATGAGGTCGCTGACCCGCGCCGAGGTGCGCGACGTCGATCGCCGGGCGATCGAGGAGTTCGGCCTGCCGGGCATCGTGCTGATGGAGAACGCGGGCCGCAACGCCGCCGCCCTGCTGCATGATCTGGCTCCCCGCGCGGCGATCGCCATCGTCTGCGGCCGGGGCAACAACGGCGGCGACGGTTTCGTGATGGCCCGGCACCTCGAGCGGGCCGGCCACGCGGTGCGGCTGCTCCTCGCCTGCGACCCGGCCACCCTCGCCGGCGACGCCGCCACCAACCACCGCGTCGCCGTCGCGGCCCGCATCCCGCTGACCGTCCTCGCGGCTGCGACCGAAACGGCCTGGGCCGAGTCGCTCGCGGCCGCGGGCTGGGTGGTCGATGCC
>JBIKKQ010000097.1:0-12204 GCA_044360305.1 Pirellulales bacterium | reverse complement strand
CGAACGTGGGCGGCGGGGCGGCGACCGCGGCCGCCGGCCCCGCGACACACAGCCCCGCCGCCGTCGCCAGGATCAGGATCGGCCGGATCGAGACGGACAACGGGCCGAGACCGCCGGGCTGCCGGCGTCGCCTGACCAACGGGTGTGCGTCTCGCGGGGTCATCGGTGATGGCATGACGGGCCGGCCGTCAGTGGTTGAAGATGAACTCGGGGGAGTTGAGCAGCGCCCAGAAGACGTCCTCCAGCGCCTGCCGGCGTTCGGCGGCCGCATTGACCGTGTCCAGCGTCTCGGTCCGCTCGCGGTCCGTCGGCATCCGGCCGAGGCAGCGCACGAACAGTTCATCCACGATCTCGCCCGGCTCGCGTCCCTCCTTCAGCCGTCGCTCCACGAGGCCGCCCTGCCGGATGCGTTCGTTGGCGATGTCGCCGTTGAGCAGGTGCAGCGCCTGCGACAGGCTGGGGTCCATCCGCACGGCACAACTGCAGACGTCGTCGCGGGTCGTCCGGCCGAACGTGGTCAGGAAGTAGTTCGTCGTCCGGCCGTCGGCGACCTGGACCGCGCGGGCTCCGAGCGGCATGCCGGGAAACTTGTTCTTCGTCTCCGTCACCTGGGCGAGCACGTCGAGCAGCACCTCGGCCCGCTGCCGGCGCACGGCGGCATGGGAGAAGTTGGTGTCGTCGAGCCGGTTGGTGTCGTTGGTCGCGCACGATCGCTGGTAGGTCCGCGACGTGACGATGTCGCGGACCAGGCCGCGGAAGTCCCAGCCCGACGCGGCCAGCCGCCGCCCCAGTTCGTCGAGCAGGGGCCCGTTGGCCGGCGGGTTGCTCACCCGCGCGTCGTCGGGCTCGTGGACGATGCCGCGGCCGAAGAAGTGGGCCCAGACGACGTTCGCCAGGTGCCGGGCGAAGAACGGGTTGTCGGCCGCCGTCAGCCACTCGGCCAGCGCCTCGCGACGGTCGCGATTCCCGACCTTCGGGGCCGGGCCGCCGAGAAACTTCGGCGCCGCCGGCCGCCCCGTCAGCGGGTGCCGCACGTCCCCTCCGCCGGCGTCGAACACGATCTGCTCCCGCGGGTCGGCACCCTTCTTCCGCCCGATCTGGGCGAAGAAGCCGGCGAAGCCGTAGTAATCGTCCATCGTCCAGCGGTCGAACGGATGGTTGTGGCACTGGGCACACTGAATCCGCATCCCGAGGAACGCCTGGGCGACGTTCTCGGCGATCTTGAGCGTGTTGGTCTCCGTCTGGAAGTAGTTCGTGGGCGGATTGTCGAACGTGCCGCCGCTGGCCGTGAGCAGGTCGCGGACCATGCGGTCCACCGGCTGGTTGGCGGCGATCCGCCGGTCGAGCCACTGGTGGTAGAGGATCGTCGCCTTCGGGCTGACGTTGTTGGTCGAGCGGACCTGGAGGATCTCCGCCCACTTCATCACCCACAGATCGACGAACTCCTTGCGGGCCATCAACTCCTCGACGACCCGACCGCGCTTGTCGGGTGCCGGGGCGGCGAGGAACCGGGCCCGTTCGTCCGGCGTGGGGAGCAGGCCGACGAGGTCGAGCGTCACGCGGCGCAGGAAGGTCTCGTCGTCGCACACCGCCGACGGGCTGATCCGCAGGGTGGCGAGTTTGGCGTTGACGAGCCCGTCGATCGCCCGGCCACCCTCCGTGGCCCCGGGGAGCTCCTCCTCGACGGGCAGCCGATGCTCGAGCCCCCGGGGAATCACGACCATCGGCACGCCCACGGTGATCGTGTCGTGGCGGGCCATGACGAAGGCCTCGCCGCGGACCCCGCCGGTCGCCAGCCCGGCGGGCGAAACCTTCACCGAGCGGTCGTTGTTGGAGCCGTACCAGGCGAGGTCGGTGACGTCCCGGTCGGTGCCGTCGGAAAACCGGGCCACGGCCACGAACTGCTGCGTCGCGGCCTCCCCGTCGAGCACCGCCGCGGGCGGATACAGGTCGAGCCCCACGAACTGCGGGACGGCGCCGGCCGCGGGCGGAGCCGGATCGTCCGGCGCGCCGGCCGCGATCCAGCGGACCAGCCGGTCGGCCAGATCCCCGTCGGCGGGAAACCGCCGGCCGCCGGTGTGCGGCACGGCGCCGGTCGCCTTGAGCAGCAGCAGGCTTTGCTCGGGATGCGCCAGGTCGATCCGCCGGCCGGGCATCTCGCGGGTCAGGCGCTGATGGTCCCCGGCCGGATCGAAGCCGAACAGCGAGAGCCGGAAGCCGTCCTTGCCCCGGGCGGCCCCATGGCAGCTTCCCATGTTGCAGCCCCCGCGGGCGAACACCGGCATGACGTCGAGCCGGAACGAAAGCGGCGGATCGGACGCCGCCGACACGACCACGAGCGGCACCTCGCGGACGTGATCCGCATGCGCGACCCGGAGCGTCGCCGTGCCGTCGGCCAGCGGTCGGAGGACGACGCGGCCATCGGGCCGGTCGATGGCGGCGAGGGCGGCGTCGGTGACGCCGATCCCGGCTGCCGCCGTGACGTCGAACGTCCGCCCGTCGGCCGCCCGGGCCCGGACCACGATCCGCTGCCGGTCGCGGGCCGATTCGAGCCGCACCTGCGGCGGGTAAACCTCGATGCCCACGATCTCCGCCGCCACGGCGGCCGCCGCAAGCCAGCCGGTGACGATCGCCACCGGCCATCCGCTGCATCGGTTCATGGCGTCGCCCCCTTCGTCGGCAGCGGCTTGTCGATCCGCAGTTGCATCGCGGGCATATTGTGGACGACCCACGAGTCCCCCTGCGGAATCCGCACCTGGCAGAACACGTTCGCGTGCTGGCCCGGCGGCGCGTCGCCGGCCACCGTCAGCGGAAACGCCAGTTCGGTCGCGTCGGCCGCCAGATCCAGCTCCGGGGCCTCGGTCTTCGCGGGCAGGCCGAGCAGTTTCGCCTTCGCCAGGCCGTCGAACGAGGCGGCCTTCTTCACGGCCCACACCACCCGCGTCTCCCGCCCCTGCTCGACCGCGATCCTGTCGGCGGCCATCTCGATGAGCGGCTCGGCCACGCGCAGCGGCACGAGGCGGCTCGACACCCAGGTCGTCTCGCCGTCCCGCCGCCGGCGGCCCCCCTTCTCCTTCGGTTGCGGGTCCGGCTTCACCAGCCCGGCCGCCGTGACCACGACCTCCCACTCCGCGACCGGCGCGTCGGGCGTCGCGTTGAGCTGGTAGGTGGCCTCCGTCCGGTCCTCCGGGATCTCCACGTTCGCAGGCCCGTTGACGCCGGGAGGCTTGAACGGAAAGGCGACCCGGACCCGCCCCGTGAAGCCGTCGAGCCGCTCGACGCGCACCTTCAGGTCGAGGACGCCGCGGCGCACCAGCGGGACCGCCGGCCTCTCCAGCTCGATGCGGATCGGAGCGTCCTCGATCACCGCGACCGGCAGCCGGTCGCTCGTGCTCGTGCGATAGGGGGCGTTGTTCGGCTGCCCGAGCACCAGTTCGGTCCGTTGCCGCAGCCCGCCCAGCGGCCGGCCGTCGGCCGCGGCCAGCACGAGCACCTCGGCGCACGAGGTTCCGGGCGTCGCGTCGGCGGCGGCCTCGAAAACCGCCAGCGTGCCGGTCGCGTTCCCGGCCGCCGGCGGCGCCGCGGCCAGCACGCCGGCGGGCAGCCCGGCGAACGCCAGCCGTGCCGGCCCGGCGAAGTCGGTTCGCGCCATGGTGAACACGACCGCCGTCCGGCCGCCGCGCGGCACCTGGGCGACGAGCCGCTCCTGCGAGTTGGCGCGGGCGGGAGGGACCGACGCGAGCACCTCAGGCCAGGCCGGCTCGACCTCGATCCAATAGGCGAACTCCGGCCCGGAACGGCGCAGGTGCTCGTTGACGCGCAGCAGGAACGACCCCTGTTCCGGCACCGTCACGCGCAGGAAACTGTCGGGCCCGTCGGCGTCGTCGTTGCCGGCGAGCCGCTCGCGCTTGTCGTCGTCGCGGTGGGCGTTCAGGACGACGTCGATCGGTGCGCCGAGCTGCCGGGCCCAGACCCGGACGCTCCACTGGCTCCCCGCGGGGGCCGCGACGCGGAACCAGTCCACGTCCTCCGCCGCATCCATCCGGCCCGCCAGCCCGACCGGCCCGCTGGCGGACGTGGCCCGCGCCGGCTCGTCGTTCGGCTCGGCCTCGTCGATCCGCGGGACCGGCGCGACCCGGACCGGCACGGCCACGGGCGACGCCCGGCCGTCGCGGACGGGCACGATCTCGGCCACGCCGCCGGGCGGCGGATCGGCCGGCAGTTGGACGGTCTGTCGGAACGGCCCGGCCGGGTCGCCGCGCCATTCCACGTCGAGGCTCTCCCGCGGCCGGCCCGCCGGCGGCCAGGCCAGGTGGGGCACGGGGAAATCGCCGATGTGGAGCAGGTAGACGCAGCCATCGTTGCCGCCGAAGGCGCTCTCGCGGACGCGGACCGAATACTCGCCCGCCGCGGGCACCACCGCGGAGAGCATCGCGTCCTGGCCGAGCAACGGATGGTCGTCGCAGGCCGCCACCACGAAGCCGCGGGCATCGACGATCTCGACGTGCGGGTCGAACATCTCCTGGTCGAGCCGGATGCCGTCGATCGCCACCGAGAGCCGGCCGCCGGCCGGCAGGCTGACCGTGTAGCAGTCCACGTCCTCCGCCGTGACCACGCCGGCGACCGTGCATGGCAGCGGGACGGCCTGCCCGGCGGCCCGGTCGTTGTTGGGCTCGGCCTCCAGCTTCGTGCCGAAGCCGGCCACGCGAAACGTTCGCAGTTCGGAAAGCCCGTCGGCGGTGCGGATCCGCAGCCGATGCGATCCGGGCGGGCAGTCGGCCGGAATCCGCAGTCGCGCCTTGATCGTCTGCGGATTCACCTGCTCGAACCCGAGGACCTGGATTCCGCCGCGTTCGAAGAACAGTTCCCGGGCGTCGTCGAGATCGCGGCCGCGAAACTCCACCTCGGCCTCGGTGCCGGGGGCGGCGCCCGGCGGCCAGATCCGCGTGATCGCCGGCGCCGCCACAGCCGTGGCCAGGTGGCAGCCGGCCAACCCGACGAGGACCGCCGCCTGGAACGATGCCCGCTGAGTGAATGGCATGGTCATGCGCGTGCCGCGTGGCGGGACGAACGCCTCAGGCGAGCAGGTCCTTTCGCACGACGCCGCCATCGACGATCTCCACCGGCCGGTTGCCCGGGGCCATCAGTTCCTTGTCCGCGACGATCCCCAGGCAGTGGTAGACGGTGGTGGCCAGATCCTCGACCGAGAGCGGGTTGTCGTGCGGCTCCGCGGCGATCGCGTCGGACGCGCCGTAGACGCAGCCGCGTTTGATGCCGCCACCGGCGAGGACGATGCTGAACACCTTCGGCCAGTGGTCGCGGCCGGCATCGCCGTTGATCCGCGGCGTGCGGCCGAACTCGCTAGAGGCCATGACGAGCGTCGAGTCGAGCAGGCCGCGGCGGTCGAGGTCGTTGATCAGGGCGGCGAACGCCTGGTCGAAAGGTGGCAGGGTGTTGGTGATGCCCTCGCGGATCTTGCCGTGCATGTCCCAGCCGCCGTACGAGAGCGTCACGAGCCGCACGCCCGCCTCGACGAGCCGCCGCGCCAGCAGCATCCGCTGACCCGCCTGGTTGCGGCCGTACTCGTCCCGGATCGCGTCGGGCTCCGCCTTGATGTCGAAGGCGGCGCGGGCCTCGGCCGAACTCACCAGCGCATAGGCCCGCTCGTAGAACGAGTCCATCGCGGCGACCGCCCCGCCGTCCTCCAGGTTCTGGAAGTGGCGGCCCACAACGTCGCGGAGCCGGCGCCGGGTCGCGAACCGCCCGGGGTCCACGCCCCCCGGCAGGGTCAGGTCCCGGACCGTGAAGCCGCCATCGGTCGGATCGGACCCGAGCACGAACGGCCCGAACCCGCTCCCCAGGTAGCCCGCGCCCGCGTCGGGCGCCGGCAGGTTCGGCAGGCAGACGTACGGCGGCAAATCGGCCCGGGGCCCGAGTTCGTGCGCCACGACCGCCCCGAAGCTCGGATAGCTGAGGGCCGGGCTCGGCCGGTAGCCCGTGAACATGTTGTGGGTGCCACGCTCGTGGGCGGCCTCGCCGTGGGTCATCGAGCGGACGACCGTGATCCTGTCGGCGACCTGCGCCGTCCTGACGAGCTTCTCGCTGAACTGCACCCCGGTCAGCCTGGTGTCGATCGCGCCGAGGTCGCCGCGATACTCGACCGGCGCCAACGGTTTGGGGTCGAACGTCTCCTGCTGGGCCCAGCCGCCCGGCAGCCAGATGTGGATCACGCTCTTCGCGGTGCCGGTGAAGTGTTCGAAGGTCTTGGCGTCGGCCCGGGCCGCCTGGAGACGGAACAGGCCCCCGAGCGAGAGCCCGAGACCGGAGAGCGACCCGACGTGGAGAAACCCGCGACGCGACGGCGAGCCGGGGAGACGGTGCATGGCGAAGCCTCCGGGGTCTGTGGCCGCCCGCCACTATATCCGTCCGCGTCACTCATCGAGCTCCGACCAGAACTTGACATCAAGACATCATGAGTCTTATGTTTTGAAGCATGAGAACCACGCTATCGATCGACGACGACGTTGCCGCGCGGATCGAGCACCTGCGCCGCACGCTCGACAAGCCCCTGAAGGATCTCGTCAACGAAGCCCTGCGGCGTGGACTGGCCGGAATGGACGCGCCCCGCAAGCCCGCTGCGTATCGCACGACGCCGGTCGACCTCGGCCGCTGCCGCCTCCCCAACGTCGACGACGTCGCCGCCGCACTGGCCGCGGGCGAGGGCGAAGGGCATCGATGAGGCTCGTCGATGCGAACATCCTGGTGTATGCGTTCACGACGTCGTTTCCACACCATGAACGGGCCCGAACCTGGCTCGATGAACGGTTGAGCGACAGCGTTCCCCTCGGCCTGCCCTGGCCGAGCCTGCTGGCGTTCGTGAGGCTCACGAGCAACCAGCGGCTCTTCGAGCGACCGGTGGGCGTGGCCACGGCGTGGCGGCAGGTGGAGGAGTGGCTGGCCTGTGATTGCGTCTGGGTGCCCGCCCCGACACCGCATCACGGGGCCGTGCTGGGCGGACTGCTTGCCGCGACGGGCATTCGCTCCGAGCACGTGCCCGACGCCCATCTGGCGGCGCTGGCGCTGGAGCACGGCCTGATGGTCGCCTCGGCCGACAGCGACTTCAGCCGCTTTCCCAACGTCCGCCTCGAGAACCCGTTCGCCTGATCCGCTGCCAAGGCCGATCGGTCAGTCGAACAGCGACCGCTGCTCGGCGGCCGCCGCCTTGCGGCGCGGCTTCGACGCCGGCGGAGGCGTGGCGACCGGCGAATCGTCCGCGGGTTCCTCGGGGAGATCCTCGGGCAGATGCTCGGGAGACTGCTCCGAGAGATCAGGGGCATGGTCCGCCAACGGCGCGGCGGTCGCTACGTCGGCCTCGAAGCCGGCGAGCAGCTGACCGGCCCGCTCGATGACCGCCGCCGGCACGCCCGCCAGCTTCGCCACGTGCACGCCCCAGCTCTTGTCGGCCGCGCCCGGCACCACCTGGTGGAGAAACACGAGGTCGTCGCGATGCTGCCGCACCAGCACCTGCACGTTGGCGATCCCCGGCAGCCGGGCGAGGTCGGCGAGCTGAAGATAGTGCGTCGCGAACAGCGTCCGGCAGCCGGCCCGGGCGCGGAGATGCTCGATCACCGCCTGGGCGATCGCCAGGCCGTCGTAGGTGCTCGTCCCCCGGCCGACCTCGTCGAGGATCACGAGGCTCCGCGGCGTGGCCCGGTTGAGGATCCGCGCCGTCTGCGCCATCTCCACCAGAAACGTGCTCGCGCCCCGGGCGAGGTCGTCGCCGGCGCCGATCCGGGCGAACAGCCGGTCCACGATCCCGATCCGGGCCCGCCGCGCCGGCACGAAGCTTCCGGCCTGCGCCAGCACCGTCATCAGGGCGGCCTGGCGGATGAACGTGCTCTTGCCCCCCATGTTCGGCCCCGTCACGAGGAGCAGCGCCGGGAGATCGCCGACCGCCGCGGCGGTCGGCGCGTCGGCCGTCCGCGCCTGGAGCGCGATGTCGTTGGCCACCAGCGTGCCGCTCGGCAGCAGGTCCTCGAGCACGGGGTGCCGGCCGGCCTCGACGACGAGCCCGCCGCCGTCGGTCACCTCGGGCCGCACCCAGCCGCGCGAGCGAGCCACGGCGGCCAGCGCCACCAGCACGTCGAGCGTGGCGAGGATGTCGGCCGCCCGGTCGAGCCGGAGCCGGGCCGCGGCGACGAATGCCCGCAGTTCGTCGAGCAGCTCGATCTCGCGCCGCACCCCCTCCTCCTCGGCGCCGAGCACCTGCCGCTGCCGCTCGTCGAGCTCCGGCGTGGTGTACCGCTCGGCGTTCTTCACCGTCTGCTTGCGGACGAAGTCGGCGGGTACCCGGTCGGCGTGGGCCCGCCCGACCTCGAGAAAGAAGCCGAACACCCGGTTGTAACCCACCTTCAGCGACGCGATCCCCGTGCGCTCGATCTGCTCCGCCTGGTAGCGGGCGATCCACGCCTTGCCGCCGCTGGCGAGTTCGACGAGCTCGTCGAGCCGGGCATCGCAGCCCGGGCGGATGAAGCCCCCTTCGCGGGCCAGCACCGGGCAGCCCTCGCGCAGCGTGGCCCGCGCCCGCGCCGCGATGTCGGCGCAGGGATCGACCGCGTCGCGAAGTTCCCCGAGCAGTCCGCCGCGGCCGGCCAGCACCGCGATGACTTCGGGGAGGATCGCCGCGGCGTTGCCGATCCGCTCCAGGTCGCGCGGGCCGGCGCGGCCGGAGACGACGCGGCCGACGAGCCGCTCCAGGTCGCCGATCCCGGTGAGCGTGTCGGCCAGCCGGCCCGCCAGGCCGACGTCGGCGACGAGCGTCGCGACGGCGTCGAGCCGGGCGTCGATCGCGGCCTTGTCCACGAGCGGCGCCGCCAGCCATTCCGTGAGCCGCCGGCCGCCGGGGGGCGTCTTCGTCCGGTCGAGGACGCCGGCCAGCGACCCGTCGCGCCGGCCGGTGGTCACGGACCGCACCAGCTCGAGGCTGCGGCGCGACGCCTCGTCGATCTCCATCCGATCGCCGAGCCGCCAGGCGGCCAGCGTCTCGATCCGGGCCACCGCCGTTGGCTCGTTCTCCTCGAGGTAGGCGACGATGGCGCCGGCCGCATCGACCGCCGGCTGGTCGGCGGGCAGCTCGAAGCCGAGACCTTCCAGCCGCCGCCCGGCGACCGCCCGGCCGACCGCGGCCGTCGCCGCGGCCGCCTCGAACCACCAGTCGGGCCGCGCGGTGACCGCGGCCGGGCGGCCGGCGGCCCGGACCAGTTCGCCGACCAGCTCCCGATCGCGGTCCGCGCACACGACCTCGGCGGGCTCGAGCCTGGCGAGCTGGTCGGCCACGTCCTCGCGCGGCAGCGTGGCGGCCTCGAACCGGCCGGCCGCCACGTCGATCCAGGCGATCCCCACCACCACGCCGTCCGCGTCCCGGCCGGCGACGGCCCGGGGCCGGACGGCGACCAGCCAGTTCCGCCGGGCGGGATCGAGCAACGCCTCGTCGGCGGCGATGCCGGGCGTGACGATCCGCGTCACCTCGCGGCGCAACAGTCCCTTCGTCGTCTTCGGGTCGTCGATCTGCTCGCAGATCGCGACGCGGCGGCCGGCGGCCACCAGCCGGACGAGATGGGCGTCGAGCTGGTGGTGCGGGAAGCCGGCCATCGGCACGGCGTCGGGCCCCTTGTCACGGCTGGTGAGCGTGAGATCGAGGAGCGTCGCCGCCTCGCGGGCGTCGGCGCCGAACAGCTCGTAGAAGTCCCCCATCCGAAACAGCACGAGGGCGCCCGGGCAGCGGGCCTTCGCCGCCTCGAACTGCTGCATCATCGGGGAGTTCTGCGAGCCCATGGCCGAGCATGGCGCCGCCGCACGCTACCGGTCGCGGCCGACCGGCGACGTCAGGCCGGCCAGGTCTCCTCGACGACCGGATTGGTGAGCGTGCCGATGCCGCCGATCTCCACCGACACGGTGTCGCCCGGCTGCAGGTAGACCGGCGGCTGGCGGGCGAACCCGACGCCGTGCGGCGTGCCCGTGAGGATCACCGTGCCGGGCCGCAGCAGCATGCTCGCCGACAGGAACTCGATCAGCGTGGGCACGTCGAAGATCATGTCGTCGGTGTTCCAGTCCTGCATCACCTGCCCGTTGAGCAGCGTGCGGATCGGCAGCCGGTTGGGATCGGGAATCTCGTCGGTGGTCACGAGCACCGGCCCGAGCGGGCAGAACGTGGCGAACGTCTTGCCGCGGCACCACTGCCCGCCCCCGCCGTCCCGCTGCCAGTCGCGGGCGGAGACGTCGTTGGCGCAGGTGTAGCCGGCGACGTGGGCCAGCGCCTCCGCCTTCGACACGTTGTGGCACGTCTTGCCGATGACGACGGCCAGTTCGCACTCGTAATCGACCGAGTCGCTGCGCAGCTTCCGCGGCAGCACGATCGGATCACCGGGGTTCTGCACCGTCCCGGAGTTCTTCATGAACAGCACGGGGTGGGCGGGCGGGGCGGCGTTGCTCTCCGCCGCGTGCCGCCGGTAGTTGAGGCCGATGCAGAGGATGTCTCGGGGCTCCAGCGGCGCCAGTCGCTTGCCGATCCGGACCTCGACGCCCGTGTCGTGCAGCGGCCCGAACAGGTCCCCTTCGAGCCGGGTCGTGCGGCCGTCGGCGTGCTCGCGGGCAAGGTGGACGCCGCCGTCGGCGGCATGGCGGATGATCTTCATGATGGCGGCAGACTCGCGGCAGAGATGGGCCGGCGTGTACCGGGAGGTCCACGACAACCGGATGGTGCAACAGTATATGGACCGATCGCGTTCCTCATACGGTGCACCGCCGCGCGGCCCGGACACGGGCCGGCCGCATCGCCGTGCGGCGGCCGACACCGGGGCGGCCTTTGACCGCCGCGACCGGGATTCGTACAACTGCAGCAGCGGCCGCGGCCGCCGATGAGAGGCCCCTGCGATGGGGCGCTGTGAACCTGGTCAGGGCCTAACCGCAGCAGCCATAAGCAGTCCGCCCTTTGTGCGGTGGGCCTCTCATCGGCGGCCGGGCCGGCGGATCCGCTCCCTTCCGGCCCGAGGCTTCATGGCCACGCCCGATTCCCCCGCCGCACCGGCCGGTTATCAGGTCGTGGCCCGGCGCTATCGGCCGCAGCTGTTCGCCGACCTCGTCGGCCAGGAGCACGTCGCCCGCGGCCTGTCGGGCGCGATCACGTCGGGCCGGATCGGCCATGCCTACCTGTTCACCGGCGCCCGCGGCGTGGGCAAGACGAGCGCGGCGCGGATCTTCGCCAAGGCGCTGTAGTGCGTGGCCGGGCCGGCCGCCGAGCCGTGCAACGCCTGCGACTCCTGCACGGCGATCGCCGCCGGCCAGGACGTGGACGTCGTCGAGATCGACGCCGCCAGCAACCGGGGCATCGACGAGATGCGGCAGCTGCGCCAGAACGTCGCCGTCCGCCCCGCCCGCGGCCGCTACAAGGTCTACATCATCGACGAAGTCCACATGCTCACGCGGGAGGCCTTCAACGCCCTGCTCAAGACGCTGGAGGAGCCGCCGGCCCACGTCAAGTTCGTGCTCTGCACGACCGAGCCCGACAAACTGCCGATCACGATCCTCTCGCGCTGCCAGCGGTTCGACTTCGTCACCGTCGATGCCCCGGCGATCGCCCGGCGGCTGGCGCAGATCGTCGAGGCCGAGGGGGCCGACGTCTCAGCCGAGGCACTGAACCTCATCGCCCGCCGGGCCGCGGGCAGCATGCGCGACAGTCAGTCGCTCCTCGAGCAGCTGCTTGGTTCCGCCGCGGGGCCGATCGGTGTGGACGACGTGCATGCCGTGATCGGCACGGGCCGCGAGGAGCGGATCGGCAGCCTCGTCGCCGCGGTCGCGAACCGTGACGCGGCGGCCGCGTTGGCCGCGCTCGACGCGGCCCTCGAGGGGGGCGCCGATCCCGGCGGCGTGCTGGAGCAGGTGCTGGCGGTGCTGCGCGACTGCCTGCTGGCGAGCGTCGGCTGCGGACCGGAACGGCTCCGGCTCGGGGATGGCGCGGGCATCGATCCGACGGCGGTCGGCACCGGCCTGGGAACGGCCACGCTTCTCGCGATGCTGCAGATCCTCGACCAGTCGCTGGCCCGGATGCGATCGAGCGGCCACGCCCACGTGCTCGCCGAGATGGCGATCGTGCGGCTGGCGCGGCTCGACGACCTGGAGAGCCTTGCCGAAGCGGTCGAGCAGATC
>JBIKKQ010000084.1:0-14833 GCA_044360305.1 Pirellulales bacterium | reverse complement strand
TGGGGTGCCGCTCGTCGGCCCGGCCGGACCGACGCCCGCCCGCGGCCCGGCCGGTTCCGCAGGACCAGCGTCGGCGCCGACGTCATCCGGCGGGTTTCCCGCGCGACCGGCCGCGGCTCCGGCCCGACCGCCGGTCCCCGCGCCGCCCGCGGAGCGCGAAAAAAAAACGACCGACGCGGTGAAGGAGCCTGAGGCGGCTGCGGTCGTCGCGCCGCCGGCAGCGCCGGCCGGCGATGTCAGCCCGACCGGCGACTCCGCATCCGCCCCCGCGGCTCCCTCCGATCCGCATGAACTGTGGATCCGCGGCAGCGAGGCGGTCGGCGGGCTGGCGGTCGATTTCGCGGCGGCCGCCCGGACCGTCGCGTGGCAGGACGACGTGCTTGTCGTGACGCTGCCGGCCGACGCCACGACCGCGGCGGCGTTCCTGCGCCGCCCCGAGGTGACGCGGGGCATCGCCGCGGCCCTGACCGGTCTGGCGGGACGGCCGCTCCGCCATGCCATCGCCGTCGATCCTCCGACCGCGGCCCCCGGCCCGACCGCAGCCCCGGCACAGCGTGCACCGACGGCAGCGACCCAGGCGGCCCGGCTCAAGGCGGCGGCCGACCATCCGCTCGTGGCGCGGGCGCGGGTCGTGTTCGACGCGGCGATCCGCACGGTCGAGCCGCCGCGACGTGTCGAGGCGGGGGCGAACGCGGCCGTGGTGAGCCCAGCCGCCGCGCAGGCCGCGACGGCGACGGCGGACGAGGACGAACGGGATGCCTCGATCGCCGACGACGAGCCGGGAGGAGACGTCGATGGCTGAGGGACGCGGGACGATCGCCACGTTGATCGACCGGTTCGCCGACCTGCCGGGCATCGGCCGGAAGTCGGCCGAGCGGTTGGCGCACCACGTTCTCGGCATGAGCCGGGACGACGCGCTGGCGTTCGCCGCGGCGATCCGCGCGGTGAAGGAGAACCTGCGCCCCTGCCGCGAGTGCTTCAATCTGGCGGAGGCCGAACTCTGCGACATCTGCCGCGACACGCGTCGCGATCGCACGCTGCTCTGCGTGGTGGAGCGGGTCCGCGACCTGCTGGCCCTCGAGCAGGCGGGCAACTATCGCGGGCTGTACCACGTCCTCCAGGGTCGGATCGCGCCATTGGAAAACGTCGGCCCGGAGTCGCTGACGATCGACAAGCTCGTCGCCCGGGTGCGCACGGGGGGCGTCCGCGAGGTGATCATGGGCACGACGCCGAACGTCGAGGGGGACGGCACGGCGTTAGTGGTGGCCGAGCGGCTGGCCGGTCTGCCGGTGCTGCTCACGAGGCTGGCCCGCGGCCTCACGGTGGGCGCGTCGCTGGAGCAGGCCAATCGCGACATGCTGGCCGACGCGCTCGCGGGGCGGCAGAAGTACTGACTTGCTAGTTACACGGCTGCGAAGCCATGCCGTTGTCATACGAAACACGGGCATCGTGGCTCGGGTTGTACGACAGATGACGAGCCGGTCGGTGGCACGCGCAGGAGCCGGTGAACTTTGCCTGCACCGCAGGACGAACCATCACGCTGGAGGACGCAACGGCAAAGTCCGCTGGCGACGAGCATGTCACCGACCGGCGGTGACGCTTCGCGCATGACGAGCTGGTGTCTTGAGACACTCGCCGCTTCGCAGTATCATGGTGTCCGAGACTCGCGCACACTCCCAAGGAGCGATCACGCATGAATCGCCACCATCTTCACCACGGTCGTGGCACGATCGGATCGCTCAACCTGTTGCCGCTGCTGGCCTGCCTGCTCACGTTCACGGCCGCACCGGCCGACGACCAGCCCACGCAGCCGGCCGCGGCCGAGGGGGCGAAGCCGCTGCCGGCGGGGCTGCGGGTCCTCAACGCCGGCAACAGTTGGCAGACGGAAGACAGCGGACCGCTGTGCACCGCGGCCGGCATCACCGGGCATCACAAGGTTCGCGGCGAGAAACTGCACGTCTGGGACAACCTGCTGCCGTACCTCGAGCGAGGAGACATCGACGTCTATGTCTACGGCGCCCATCCGACTCCCATCGAAAGCTGGCGGCCAAACACCCTGCCCCTGCTCGTCGCCACCGGGCCGAAGCACAACCCGAACTTCCGCGTCCAGTTCCAAATGCCATGGCTTGTGGGCGACGGCCGCCAGGGAGTGACCTCGGCCGAACAGTTCAACGACACGGACCTCGATGCGATGCAGGCCGCGATGGACGGGCTCCGCAAGGCCCAGGAAGCCTGGGCGGACGAGGTCAACGCCAAGGCCGGGAAACGGGTGTTGGTTCTCGTTCCGCTCGGGGATGCGATGCTCACGGTACGGAAGATGATCAAGGCGGGAAAGTTCCCCGGGGTCGTCAACCAGTCGGGATCTATCGCGCCGGGTCAAACCGCCTCGTCCGTGCTGAGCGGCGACATCATGCCGCACCAGGGCGCCTTGGCCGGCCAACTGGGCCGGTACATGCATTTTGCGGCCATGTACCGGATGTCACCCGAGGGGCTCGACGTGAAGACCGACTTCACCCCCGAACAGACCGCGGCCCTGAAGAAGCTCGCCTGGGACACGATCTCCACCTACCCGTACGCTGGCGTCGCGCCGTCTCCCGGCGCCCCCGCCCGGTCGGAGCCGACTCCGCAGCGTCCCTGATGATCCGGGCCGGAGCCGGTCCGGGACACCGCCTGGCGACCTGGCACCGACGCCCTCGTCTGCACCGCGACATTCGTCCCGGCAGCGGGATTCATGCAAGAACCGTGCCGGGCGCCTCCGGCGATGAAAAACGGTATTCTTGAGCCGGGCGGGGCGGCACGCCGCGTGGTTGGACATGCCGCCGTCCCCGGCACTTCGGAGCGTTTGATCCATGCGGATGTCGTTCGGCCAGGAAATGCGGATGGCGCAAAAGCAGGTGCTTGCGCCGCGCATGATCCAGTCGATGGAGATCCTCCAGCTCCCGGTGATGGCCCTCGAGGAGCGGATCGAGCAGGAGATCCAGAACAACGAGACGCTCGAGGTCGAGGAGGCGGGTCAGGAGGGGGGCGCCGAGCCGGTGCCCACCGTCACCGAAGCCGCCGAGCCGCCCCCCGAACGGACCGCGGACGAACGGCCGCTGATCGTCGACCAAGAGCACGCCAACCAGGCCGACTTCGAACGGTCCTACGACTGGTCGGCCGAATATCCCGACTCCGACGACGACCGCAGCCGCCCCTCCGCCTCTCAGATCGAGCAGGCCGGCGACCGGTACCTCGACGTCATGGCCAACATGGTGGACCGGCCGGAGACGCTCTCCAACCACCTCCACGATCAGCTCTCGAACTACGACCTGACCCCCGCGGAACGCGAGGCCGCCGACCGGATCATCTACAACCTCGACGCCAACGGCTACCTGCCGATGGGGCTCGGGGAACTCGTCGATCCCGAGGGGCCCGCCGGCCAACTGCCGCTGCTGGAGAAGGCGCTGGACGTCGTGCAGTCGATGGATCCGCCCGGCGTCGGCGGCCGCGACCTGCGCGAATGCCTGCTGTTGCAGATTCGCCCCGACATGCCCCACGGCCGCGAACTGCGCCGGCTCGTGGCCGACCACCTCGAGGACCTGGCCGCCAACCGGCTGCCGCTCATCGAAAAGAAGACCGGGTTCACGATCCCGCAGATCGAGGCCCTGCGCCGGCAACTGCACGACCTCCAGCCGAAGCCCGGGGCGGCATTCATCGCCCCGATCGTCCCCCCTGTGAAGCCCGACGTGTATGTGGACCAGATGCCCGACGGCAGCTGGAAGGTGCGGCTGGAGGAGATCGACCTACCCAACCTGCGGATCAGCCCGCTGTATCGGGAGATGCTCGCCTCCACCGAGACGCCGGCCGCGACCAAGGACTACATCAAGCGGAAGATCAACGCCGCCCAGTGGCTGATCGAGGCGATCGAGCAGCGCCGCGGCACGCTTCTGAAGACCGCCCAGGCGATCGTGGACTACCAGACCCGGTTCCTCGTGGACGGCCCCGAGGCGATGGAGCCGCTGAAGATGCAGCAGATCGCCGACCGGATCGGCATGCACGTCACCACGGTGAGCCGGGCGGTGGACGACAAGTGGCTGCAGACGCCGCGCGGCCTGCACCCGCTGCGCCGGTTCTTCGTCGGTGGCACGACGAACGCCGACGGCGCGGAGGTCGCCTGGGACACCGTCCGCCTCAAGCTCCAGGAGATCGTCCACGGTGAGCCCAAGGACGCCCCGTACAGCGACGACGACCTCGTCGAGGAACTCGCCAAACGGGGCATCACGCTGGCCCGCCGCACCGTGACCAAGTACCGCAAGGCGATGAAGATTCCCAGTTCCCGGCAGCGCCGTGACTGGAAGCTCGTCCGTCCCACGACCGGTGCCGCCGCCGAGCCGGTGGCCGATCCCATCGACGCCGACGAGCCGCTGGACGAGGACGACACCGACGCCTGACCGCGGCCGAGTTGGCCGTTTTCGCCCGGCGACGCTACGATGCCCGCAGTCCCGGAGCTCGTGCATGCGCTGCCCGTTCTGCAGAATCGACAACGACCGCGTGATCGACTCCCGCTCCGGCGACGACGGCGCGTCGATCCGGCGGCGGCGCGAGTGCCTCGCCTGCCGGCGCCGATTCACCACCTACGAGCGGCTGGAGCGGCAGACGCTGGCGGTGGTCAAGAAGGGGGGTGTCCGCGAGCCCTTCGACCGCGACAAGATCAAGCGCGGGCTGGCCAAGGCCTGCTGGAAGAGGCCGGTGACCGAGGACGACATCGAGGCGGCGGTGTCGGCCTTGGAGGGCGAACTGTACGGTGCGTACGAGTCGGAGGTGCCGAGCCGGGTGATCGGCGAGCGGCTCATGGATCTGCTCCGCGAACTCGACCAGGTGGCGTTCGTCCGGTTCGCCAGCGTGTATCGCGAGTTCAAGGACGTCCGCGACTTCGTCGAGGAACTGGAGCCGATCCTCGCCGAGACGAACCGCGATCCGGCCTGATGCAGCCCGTCGCCGCCGCGTCCTCCCGCGCGGTCGTCCCTCAGCCGCGCCGGTAGTCGCCTCGGGTGCCGCCGGTCTTCTCGTCGAGACGCACCGACTCGATCGCCATGCCCGGGTCGAGCGACTTGCACATGTCGTAGACTGCCAGGGCCGCCGCGGTCGCGGCCACCAGCGCCTCCATCTCCACCCCCGTCCGGGCGCTGGCCCGAACCTCCGTCCGCACCACCACGGCGTCCGCCTCGACGTCGATCACAGCCTCGACGGCGTCGAGCGGCAGCGGATGGCAGAGTGGCACGATGTCGCTCGTGCGCTTGGCGGCCATGATCGCCGCCAGCCGGCCCACCGCCAGCGCGTCCCCCTTCTCCAGGCTTCCGGCCCGGATCCGCCGGGCCGTCTCCGGCGCGACCCGCAGTCGGGCCGAGGCCCGCGCGGTCCGCAGCGTCACCGGCTTGCCGCCGACGTCGATCATCCGCACGCCATGCACCGTCTCTTCCATGGCCGCCATCATACGCTCCGGCGGAAAACGCACCCGCGGGCCGACGCGCTCACGCGCCGGCCCGCGGGGATGGAGTCGATCGTGCGGTCCCCGCCACGGCCCGTGGGGGCCGCGGCCGTCAGACCAGTTCCTTGCGGGCGCCGATCAGCGTCCGCAGCCGCTCGGCGAGCAGGGCGACGTCGAACGGCTTCTTGAAGCTCTCGTTGACGTGCGCCCTGTCGATCACGATCTGCGAGCCGTCGTCCGGCAGGAGCGCGATCACGATCGTGTCGGCGTATTCGGGATTGCGACGCAGGTTCTGGCAGATCTGCTGGGCGTCGATCCGGCCGATCGAGTAGTCCACCACGATGGCGTCGGGATGGAAGCTCTCCGCCTGGATGCCGGCCTCGAAGCCGCTGGCGGCCACCTGGATCTTGAACGACCGTTCCACCGGGAGGTGCCGCTTCAGATTTTCGATCAGGATCTGATCCTGGCCGACGAACAGCACCTTCGCCATCGCCTCGTCCTCGAGGTCGCCCAGCGGCATGCCGTGCTCCTTGAGGAACTTGATGAGGTACTCCCGGGGGATGCGCCGGTCCTGGCTCCCGGGGATCCGGTAGCCCTTGAGGCGGCCGGAGTCGAACCACTTGCTCACCGTGCGGGGAGCAACTTTACAGATCTTGGCGACCTGCCCAGTCGTGAAAACCTTCATCGCGTGGACTCCATGAGGATCTTTCGTGTCCGGAAACGTCTCGGCCAGCCCGCACTCTTGCCGAGCAGCGGAACACGGCCCCCCTTTGACGCGGCATCGGCACCGTGGGCCCGGCCGCGTCGCCGCGTCCCCCGGTGGGCGGCCAGAAGCTGGAGGGCGGGCGCGAGAATGACGGGCTGCCCGGAGGCCGGCCCGTGGGCCGTCGCTCCGGATCCAGTCGTCAGTCGCAGATCCCCCCTCGGCCCGGCCCGCGGACGGCCCGGGATCGCTCCCGGACACGTTCGCGGCATGGCCGCCCACCGGGTAGATCGAAAAACCGTGTCGTGCGACTTGAGCCGTTCTTCACGGCGGAAACGGTCGGGCCGGTTCGTCGGCCTGTGCCGACGGCGTCGCCCCGCCACGCGTAGCGGATTTTTCCCGCGGAAAATCCGGCCTCAGGCCGCGCGGCTCGCGGGCCGGGCGTTGGTCGCGGCGGTCGCCTCGAATCGTACCGCCATCCGCTTCGACACCCCCGATTCCTCCATCGTGACGCCGTACAGGGTGTCCGCGGCGGCCATCGTCTTTTTCGAATGGGTGACCACGATGACCTGGGTGGAGGCGAGAAAATCCCGGAGCACGCCCGCGAACCGGTCGACGTTGGCCTCGTCGAGCGCCGCATCGACCTCGTCGAGGACGCAGAACGGGCTCGGCCGCGAGCGAAAGATCGCCAGCAGCAGGGCCACGCAGGTCATCGTCTTCTCGCCTCCCGAGAGGAGCGAGATGCTGCGCGGCTCCTTGCCCGGCGGCCGGGCCACGATCTCGACCGCCGCCTCGAGGAGGTCCACGTCCGGCTCGAGGACGAGGTCCGCCTGGCCGCCGCCGAACACCCGCTCGAAGAGCTGGCGAAAGTGGCCGCGAACGGTCTCGATCGTCTCGCCGAGCAGTCGGCGGCTCTCGTCGTCGATGCGGGTGATCAGTTCCTCGATCGTCGTCCGGGCATTGGTGACGTCAGCGAGCTGGGCCTCGAGGCCGGCGAGCCGCGTCGCCAGCTCGTCCGCCTCCGCCAGCGCCTCGAGGTTGACGGTCGTCATCGACGCCAGCTTGCGCCGCAGTTCCTCGATCTCCGCGTCGAGGGCGCCGCGGTCGGCCGGCACCGCGTCGCTCTCGGCGTCGGCCGCGGTCGGCGCGGCGGCCTCCGCGGCGGCCACGGCATCGATGTCGATTTCGTACTCGTCCCGGATCCGGTCCACGATCCGGCCGCGACGATGACCGACCTCGCCGGCCTCCAGTTCCAGGGCGTGCACCCGCTCGGCGAGCGTCGCCGCGCCGGCCCGGGCCTCCTCGAGGGCGGTCGTCGCCCGCCGCCGGCCGCCGTCCGTCTCCGTCCAGGCGGCGTTCATCTCGGCGAGCGCCGCCGCCGCCCGCTCCGCCGCAGCCGTCGCTTCCGCGTGGGCCGCGCCGGCGGCGAGCAGGTCGAGGTCGTGCGCCGCCAGCCGGCCGAGCACGGCCTGCCAGCGATCCGCGGCCGCATCCTGTTCCGACTCGCGGCCGGCCAGGGTCCGTCGGCCCGCCGCGACCTCCTCGCGGCAGCGGGACAGTTTCTCGGCGAGCGTCGCCAGATCCACCCGGGCGCGATGCATCTCCTCGACCGCCGCTCCCCGGCTGCGTTCGACCGCGTCGGCGGCCGCCTGCGCGTGCAGGGCCTGCTGCTGTGCGGCGGCCACGGCGGCATCGGCCGCCTCGTGGGCCCGGGCGGCCTCGTGGCGGGCGGCCTGCGCCTCGGCCGCGGCGTCGGCGCCGGCGCGGGCCTCGCGGTCGGCTTCCTGCGTGGCGACGGCCGCCGCCCGGCGTTCCCGAGTCAGCCGATCGAGTTCCGTCCGGGCGGCGGCGATCTCCTCGCCGGCTCGCTGCCGGCGGGTCGCCGCCTCGCGGGCCGACTCCCGCGCCGCCTCCAATTCTGCCTGCAGCGTGCCGATCAGGGCCGTGGCGGAGGCGACGGTCCGTTCCAGTTCGGCGTGCCGCTGCTCCAGCGCCCGGAGCTCGGTCCGCCGGGCCACGAGTCCGTTGCCCGCATCGGGGCCGCCGACGGCGAACGTGCCGTCGGTGGACAGGCACTGCCCCGACCGGGTCATGAACAGCGTGCCGGCCGGCGCCGTCGCCACGAGCGGCAGCGCATGTTCGATCCGCTCCACCACCCAGACGCTCCCGAGCAGCCGGTCGAGGGGAACCGTCGTCGGCTCCGCACCCTGCTCCGCCGCGGCCGCGGCCACGAGCCGGTCGAGGCGGCCGACCACGCCCGGATGGGCCCCCGGATCGAATGCCGCCGGCTCGCGCAGGTCTGCGGCGGCCACGAAACCGATCCTGCCTCCCGCCGCGAGCGCCTCGCGCCCCTCGTCGGTCGCCGACCAGCCGGCCTGCCAGCGAACGGCGGCGCCGATCGAATCGACGAGCAGGCTCTGGCCGCGATCCCCGAGGGCCAGATCGACCAGCGCCGCCCAATCGACGTCGGCGACGACGGCATCGGCGAGCACGCCGCGCAGACCGGGGACGGCGGCGGCCTTGTCGGCCAGCAGTCGCCGGGCCGACGCCGAGATGCCCTCCTGCCGGTCCACGATCTCGCGCAGCAACGAACGGCGTTCGCGACAGGCCTCGAGCCGGGCCTTCCATTCGGCCAGATCCCGCCATGCCGTTTCGATGGCCGTCGCCCGGGCACGCTCCTCGCGGCCGGCCTGTTCCACGCCGGCGACCGCCTCGGCCAGCTGCCGGGAAAGGCTGTCGAGCCCTCCTTCGACGGCGGCGCCGGTCTCCGCGAGCCGGGCCTCGTGGAGCCGGGACTCGTCGGCCCGCCGCCGCAGACTCTCCGCCCGGCGGCGCGCCTCGTCGGCCGCGGCGCTGGCCCGCTGCAACGCGGCATCAAGCCGGGACCGTTCGTTCCGCGCCCCTTCGACCGCCGCGACGGCTGTCGTCAGGGCCGCCCGGGCCGCAGCCATGTCGCCGTGCGAACCGGCCGCCGCCAGTTCCCCGGCCCGCACCCGGTCGGCCAACGTCGCCGCCTCGGCCGCGAGGGTCGTCTCCCGATCGACGGCGGCAGCCGCCGCCGTCGCCGCCGCGCGCCGGAGGCGGCCGGCCGCCTCGAGTGCATCCACGGCGCGGCGCAGTTCCGCCTCGATGTCCTGGCGGCGCGTCCACTGCACGGCCACGGTCGCCTCGGCGGCCGCCGCCCTGCGTGCCTCGGCCGCGACGGTATCCCGGGCCACGACCAGCCGTGGCTCGAGTTCGTCGGCGACTGCGGCAAGCCGCGCAACCTCCTCCGCCGCGGCCAGCGCCTCCGCCTCCACCGTCGCCGCCCGGGAACGGTTGCCGGCGAGATCCTCCTCGACCCGTTGCCCCTCCGCGGCGATGACCGCGAGGTCGCGGGTGGCCGCCGCGATCCGCAGCAGCCGCAGCCGATCGGTCATCGTCCGCCAGCGCCGTGCCCGCGCGGCCTGGTGCCGCACGGTCTCCAGTCGGGCGCCGACCTCGCCGACGATGTCGGCGAGCCGCTGCCGATTCTGCTCGGCCCGCTCCAGCCGGCGCAGGGCCTCCGCCCGCCGCGTCCGGAACCGGGTGATGCCGGCGGCCTCCTCGAACACGGCGCGCCGATCCTTGCCCGATGCGACGAGCAGCGCGTCCACCCGCCCCTGCTCGATGACGCTGTAGGCCTCGGTCGCCGCCCCCGTCCCGGAGAACACCTCGCGGATGTCCCGGAGCCTCGTCACCTCGCCATTGAGCAGGTACTCGCTCTCGCCGCTCCGGTAGACCCGGCGCATGATCCGCACCTCGGCGGCGTCGACGGGCAGCTGGCGGGCCGAGTTGTCGAAGATCAGCGACACCTCGGCGGCGTTGAGCGGCTTGCGCGAGACGGAGCCGGCGAAGATGACGTCGGTCATCTCCTTGCCGCGCAGGCTGCGGACGGACTGCTCGCCGAGGACCCACTTGATGGCGTCGACGACGTTCGACTTGCCCGAGCCGTTGGGGCCGACGACGACGGTGATGCCGGCCGGAAACTCGAAGCTGGTGCGGTCGGCGAAGCTCTTGAAGCCGCACAGCTCCAGGGCCTTGAGCCTGGTCATCGCTGCTCGTCCGGCCGCTCGTCGGCCGCCGCGTCGTCGTCGCGGACGTCGGCGATCTCGCGACTGCGGGCGGACGCCTCCTCGTGGATGCTCTCGCGGCCGTCGAACTCGGACGGGATCGCGTCGAAGGCCAGCCGGCTGCGCAGGCCGCGCCGGCTGCTCGCCTGCTGGAGAAACTGCACGGTGTCAGGGTAACTACCGCCGAGCGCGACGATGCCGCGAATCACCGGCTCGACCGCGGCCCGCGTCTCCAGCGACTGGTCCGACTGGCCGGGTACGAACCGGCTCACCGTCGCCGTCTCCCCCTCGACCACGACGATGATCGCCGCCCCCGCCTCGGCCCGCAGGCCGTCGATGAGCGGATGTTCCGTGCCGAACAGGACGATCTCCGGCCGCAGGCTCCGGGTGGCGTGGATCAGGGGCGGCCCCTTGACGTCGAGGACGTGGAGAGAGAAGGCATCGCCGCACCGCTCCCCCTTCACCTGCGGCATCTCGCGGTCCATCCGCCACAGGGCGCGGAAGGCGCCGTAGCGGGTCTCGGCGCTGGCGCTGGCGAGAAGCGACTGCAGGGCGTCGATGCCGTTGGCGTCGTCGAGCACGGTGAGCGCGGCCAGCGCGCCCGGGCGGGCGCTGCGCATCTCGGCCGCGGCCGCGGCGAGGTGCGGTGCCGCCACCGACTCGCCGAGGTAGGCGAGCGCCTCGGCGGCGGCGAACCGGGTCTCGGCGTCGTTCGACTCCAGCCCGCGGCGCAGGGTCGGGATCGCCTCCTTGCCGATGGCCTCCAGCCGGAGCGCCGCCGCCGGGGCCGTCACCGGATCGGCCAGCTGCCGGCCGAGCAGTTCCAGCCGGGCGTGGCGGCCGCCGGCGGGTTCGATCACGGCCACGCAGCGCACCACGCGGACGTAGCGATCGAGGTTGTGCCGGTAGGTGGCGGGGATCTCCAGTTCGATGAACTGGTCGGTCTTCGGCGTGGCCACGCCCCGCTTCGTGCCGCGGACGACCGTGTGGAACCGCCGGTTGACGACCTCCCCCAGCCGCTGGGACATGGCGACCGAGCGGTGCTCGGGGGCGAGCAGCAGGCCGATCGGCCGACTGACGAGCGACACGCCGCCGGCCGGGACGCGGGCCCGAATCCGCGCCACCGCGTCGAGCGTCCCGTGGGCGACCGGATCGACCAGCAGCGGCCCCTCGACGACGCCCTGCACCCGGCCCTCGCGGACCTTGTTGCCGAGCACTGCCACGTCGGTGAGCCGCGTCTCCATCAGCCAGCCGCCGGCGAGGCTCGTGGTGTCGGTATCGACCGGCGTTTCGACGAAGACGTCGAACCGGTCCCCCTTGCGGACACCCGGCGGCAGCAGGCCGCTCACCCAGACCAGCGCCGTGTGCGGCGAGGCGAGCAGCGTGTTCGGTTCCTGGACGCCCCGCTCCTGCATGTCGGAGAGCAGCATCTGGCGGGCCGGACCGGGGGGCGGATCGCTGCCTGTGTTCTGCAGCCCGGTGACGAGCGCGGCCCGCTCGATCCGCTGCATGCCGAGGCCCGAGGCGATCGCGTAGTCGCCGACGAGCTTCGTGTCGCTCTCCAGCCCGGCCAGCGCCTCGACCTCGGGGCTCTGGCTGCGAATGGCTGTTCCCGCACAGCCGGCGACGGCCGCCAGCAACGGCAGGCACGACGCGAGCGACAGGAGCGACCGACGGATCACGACGCGCTGCCGGAGGATCATGGTGTGCGGTCCGGATGGAGTGCCGGAGGGCGGACGAGCGGAATTCGGTGGCGGAGGGTAGGAGCCTGCCCGAGAGCGGTCAAGGGTTGTTTGATCCGTGGGTGCCCCTCCCACGTCGCCGGACGTTCACTCCGGGCCTCCGGCCCTCCGTTCACTGCATGTCCGCGGCGCTGCGCCATCCATGGCTCCGCTTGCTTCCATAGCCCGGCGACATGGGAGGGGCACCCACGAACCGCGCAAGCACCCGCGAACCAAAAAAAACACTGTCAGAACCGGCTTGGCCGGGCGGCGGACGCCTGCTACCGTCCTCCGCCCGTGCCGGTGGCATGCCGACCGGCCGCATCATCCGCAGCCCCCCGCCGTCGGAGCGTCGATCGTGACCCTGTTGCAGCCGCAGAACGAACTCGGAGTCCACGTCCGCTGGATGATCCGCCGCGACATGCCCGAGGTCGTCGCCATCGAGCGCGAGGCGTTCGAGTTCGCCTGGTCGGACGAGGATTTCACCCGCTGTCTGCGGCAGCGGAACTGCATCGGCATGGTCGGGGAGATCGCCGACTCGGTCGTGTCGTTCATGATCTACGAACTGCAGCGGACCAGGCTGCACGTCCTCAACTTCGCGGTGCTGCGGTCGCACCGTCGGCTCGGCGTCGGCTCGCACATGCTGCGCAAACTGCTCGGCAAGCTGACCCCCGAGCACCGCAACCGCGTGCTCCTCGAGGTTCGCGAGACCAACCTGCCCGCCCAGCTGTTCTTCCGCGACCACGGCTTCCGGGCCGTGTCGGTGCTCAAGGACTTCTATCAGGACACCACCGAGGACGCGTACCTCATGGAGTACCTGCTCGACGCCGCCCCCGCCGCCCTGCCGCGCCGGATGGCGGGCTGAGGGCCCGGACGACGGCGGCCGCGCGGCGCCGCAGCGGCCGCACGGCATCGCGGCCCGCTCCGCGCGGGGCGAGCACCGTGAGCAGCGGGCCGCCGCGCGGGATCACCTGCCCCGGCCGCGGGATGTCGGCGATCGCGGACCAGCCGCCGTCGGCCCGCTCCCATGTCGCGGCCAGCGCCCGCAGCCTGTCCGGCATGCCGGCGTCGATCGGCGTGGCCCGGGCGGCGAACAGCACGGCCTTCGTCCACGGCCGGCCGGAGCCGCGACTCCGCGCCGCGCGCACCGCGGCGCCCATGGCGCCGCAGGCGGCGAGGTGCGCCGCCGCGATCGATCTGCCCGTCGCCCGTTCGACGAGTTCCATCGACGCCGTGGGCCGCGGATTGACCTCCACCACCCACGCCCGCCCGGCCCGATCGACGACCAGGTCCACGCCGACGACGCCGGTCAGCCGCAGCCCGACGAGCATCCTGCCGACCGCCACGAACTGCCGGCGCAGCGGGGCGGCGAGTTCGTCGACGCCGACGCCGATCGCCCCGCACCAGGCGAACCTGCCGGCCGCACACCAGGTGCGGCCAAGCAGTTGCCGGCTCGCGCCGAGGAGTTCCGCGCCGGCGGCGGACACCACGTGGCTCGTGGACCAGGCCATCCCCGGAACGAACCGCTGCCAGATGCATCGGCCCGACCGGGGCCGGGCCGCCGTCGCGCCGGTCCAGCGTTCGATCCCCCGACCGCCGGCGCCGGCCAGCGGCTTGACGAGGAACGATCCATCGCGCGGCACGCCTGCGGCGGCGAACCGCGTCTCCGGAAACCGCAGCCCCGCGGCCCGTGCGGCCCGGCCCACGATCGTCACATCGCGGGCGGCCCGCACGGCCGCGATGCCCGCGCCGCGGAGCGGCCGCACCTTCGCCAGGGCGGCAAGGAGATCGGGATGATTCTCCAGGGCGCCGGTGTAGCACCAGGCCGCCGGCGGAAACCCGGCCACGGCCGCGCGGAGATTGCCCGGGTAGCCTGCAGCGCCACGCCGCGCCGGCACCACGGTCGCGGCGACCTCGGCGAGATCGAGGTCGCCGAACAGGTCGGCGGCATGCACGCGCCAGCCGGCACGCCGGGCCGACTGCGCGAACGCCCGCACCGACGCCCCGACGACGACGAGGTCGGGCCCGCGATCGGCAGTCGGAGACACCGGCGCACGCCGCGGCAACGCCGAACCGCGGCCCTGACGCTGAACTGCGGCCATGCTTGCACGCGCGCCCGCTGACGGATTCGGGCCGGCGGCCCGATGCCTTGTGCCGGCCGGCGACGATGGTATCCTTTCGACCCTTCGCCGGCGACCCGTTCCGCGGTCCGCCGGCGCAGTCCCGTCCGCCGACTGACCGGGGATCGGCGGGAGGATCGTTCGAACGCCCCCGCATTCTGAACCGCAGTCTGATTCCTCTGGAGGACGTGTCCATGTCGATGTTCATTGGCGAAGCGCTGGCCGGCGACGGAAACGAGATTGCTCACATCGACCTGCTGATCGGCAGCAAGGACGGCCCGGTCGGCGTCGCCTTCGCCAACGCGCTGGCCCGGCAGAGCGAGGGACACTCCAACCTGCTGGCCGTGCTGACGCCGAACCTGGCGGTCAAGCCGGCCACGGTGATGATCACCAAGGTCACCATCAAGGGAGCGAAGCAGGCGGTGCAGATGTTCGGCCCCGCCCAGGCCGCCGTCGCCAAGGCCGTGGCCGACAGCGTCGCCAGCGGCGTGATTCCCAAGGCCGAGGCGGAGAACCTCGTGATCGTCTGCGGCGTGTTCATCCACTGGCTGGCCGCCGACGACAAGAAGATCTACGACTACAACTACAAGGCCACGGTCGATGCCATCGCCAACGCGATGCACGGCAAGCCGACGGCCGACGAGATGATCGCCGGCAAGGACAAGGCGGCCCACCCGTTCCGCGGGTTCTGACGTCCTCGTGGTGGCGGCGGCCCGGGGCGGCCGCCGCCC
>JBIKKQ010000203.1:0-5720 GCA_044360305.1 Pirellulales bacterium | reverse complement strand
GGCGGGGGGGTGGCTGACGCCGGGGGGGGGGGGCCGGGGGGGCGCGCCCCCCGCCACCGCACACCTCCTCGTGTCGGGCGGGTCATGCCCCAGCGCGTCCTCCTCCAGCTCGACTGCGACCCGCAGCCGTCGAGCTTCGATGCCATCGTCGCCGTGGACGCCGGCGTCGACGTCCTCCTGCGACACGGGGGCGTGACCGCGGCCACGGTCGAACCGCTCGTCCACGGGGCGATGTTCACCCGCGGCGGCGCCGATCTGGCGAGCACCGCGATCTTCATCGGCGGCTCCGACGTGGCCGCCGCCGAGGCGGTCGCGGACCGCGTCCGGCGGACCTTCTTCGGTCCCGTCCGGGTGGGCGTGCTCGTCGATCCCAACGGCGCCAACACCACGGCCAGCGCTGCCGTCGTGGCCGCGTCCCGCCACCTGTCGTGGGCCGACACCGCCACCCGCTGCGTGGTGCTCGGCGGCACTGGCCCGGTCGGGCAACGGGTCGCGCGGCTGCTCGCCGGCCGCGGCGCCGGGGTGACCCTCGTCTCGCGGTCGCTCGACAGGGCCGAGGAGGTCGCGGCTCGCATCCGGGAAACGGTGCCCGCCGCGACCGTCACCGCGGTCGCCGGCGCGGCGCCGTTCGCGACCGGCACGCCGCTGGCCGAGGCCGTCGCCGCCGCCGATCTGATCGTGGCCGCCGGCGCCGCCGGGGTCACGCTGCTGGACGCGGCCGGCCGGGCGGCCGCCGCGCGGGCCCGTGTGATCATCGATCTCAACGCGGTGCCTCCCGCCGGCGTGGCCGGCATCAAGCCCACGGACAAGGCCCGGCCGGACGGCGACGCGCTGCTCTACGGCGCCCTCGGTGTCGGCGTGCTGAAGATGAAGATCCACAAGGCGGCGCTGGCGCGGATCTTCACCGACACGGCCGCCTTCCTCGACGCGGAGGCCCTGCTGGCCATCGGCGATTCGCTCGCGGGCTGAGCCGGCTACCGGCGCTGGCCGAGGCCGGTGAACGCAAACACGATCCCCAACAGGATCGCCGAGCCGATGACCAGCATCATCAGGCTGCGGCGGGCCCGGCGGCGTTCGCGGGCCTGGCGCTCGACAACTTTGGCCTCCATCTCCAGGGCGGCCTGGCCGTCCATGATGCCTTCGGCATCCGGCAGGACGACCGCTGCGGTGAGCGGGCCGGCGAACATCTCGACGGGGATGTCGAACGTCGGCAGCGGCCCGCCGACGACCCGCAACGGGTCGACCGGCAGGGCGACGGGCTCCGCACGGGGCGGCTCGGTCGCGTCCGGAGGCGGCGCTGGCACGGGGGACGCCCGCCCCCGCACCGTGTCGTCATCGGCGGTCCGCGACTCGGTCGCGGCCGGCACGTCGAACGGCGCCGCGGGAAGGAGGAACCGCCCCCGGCAGCAGGGACAGGTCGCCGCGCGGCCGGCCGCATCCGCGGCCGCGGCCACCGACCGGCCGCAGGCCGGACAGGCGACGGCGAAAAGCGGGGCGGGCAAGGGGCCGGAGACGCCGCGCCCGGGAGAGACGCCGCTCGTGGCCATCGAACACCTCGCCGTGTCGTTCGTCGGATGCCGCGTGGCGGCCCTCGTCACAATCTTCGCGACACGGCCCAGTCGATCAAGCCGGGCAGCAGACGGCCGCATAGGGCGTAGCCTCGCGCCTGCCAGCCCGGGATCACCTCCGCCCGACGCCGCTCGAGGCCGGCGACGATCGCCCGGGCGGCAGCGGCCGCCGGCAGGGGCCGCCCCCGGGACCACGCGGGCCGCGAGCCGGCGAGCAGGCTGTCCCAGAATTCCGACTCGGTCGGCCCGAGGCTCGCCAGCAGCACGTCGATCCCTTCCGGCGCCAGTTCCACCCGCAGCGTGCCGGCCAGCGAGCGGATCGCCGCCTTCGCGGCGCAATACTCCGCGTGCCAGGGAAGCGGATGGATGCCGAGGATCGATCCCACGAGCACGACGGCGGGATCCGCAGAGGCGGCGAGCAGCGGCAGGCAGTCGCGGACCAGTTCGAGCGGTGCCACGACGTCCAGCGCCCAGACCCGCGCCGCCGTCGCGGCCGAGCCGTCGCGGAACGGACCGACCGCACCGGCACCGGCCGCCGCGATGACGACGTCGAGGCCGCCCAGCCGGCGGGCGGCCTCCCCGGGAAGCGCGCCGCGAAACGCCTCGTCGGTGACGTCTCCGGCGACGACCGCGATCGGGTGCGCCGCCGGCTCCGCGGCGACCGCCGCGAGCCGATCGGCCCGGCGCGCGGTGGCGAGGACACGGCCGCCGCGCCTGGCGATCTCGATCGCCAGGCTGCGGCCGACGCCGGACGAACCGCCGGTGACGAGCACCCGCAGGCCGTCGAGCCGCCGGCACCGGGGCCGTGCAGGAGGACGACGACGCCCCGTCATGGCGGCGTCGCCCGCTCCGCGAGCCGTTCGGCCGTCGTCTGGTGCGGCGTCACGACCGCCTCCGACGCGGGAATGCGGCCGAGGAGCGCGGCCGGAATCCGGCAGTGCACCGTCACCCGATCGGCGGCGAAGTGCCGCGTCAACACCTCGCCGTGCCGGCCCAGCCAGGCGAGCAGCCGGCCGTTGCCCGGGTCGGTCTCCACGTCCACGTCGCGGAAGGCGCGGCCGAGACAGTCGCTCGCCGCCCGGGCGAGGGCCGCGATCCCCTCCCCCGTCCGCGCCGAGATCGGCAGGGCGTGCGGGTGACGTTCGAGCAGCGACTCGCGTTGGCTGCGGTCGGGCAGGGCGTCGATCTTGTTGAGGACCAGCAGCGTGTCCTTCCCCTCGACGGCGAGTTCGGCGAGCACCCCGTTGACCGCGGCGATCTGGGCGTCGACGGCGGGGCTGGAGGCGTCGGCGACGTGCAGCAGCAGGTCGGCCTGCCGGGTCTCCTCCAGCGTCGCCTTGAAACTGGCGATCAGCCGGTGGGGCAGGTCGCGGATGAATCCCACGGTATCGCTGAGCAGCACCGGGCCCCAGCCGGGCAGCCGCCAGCGCCGGGTCCGGGTGTCGAGCGTGGCGAACAGCTTATCGGCGGCGAACTCATCCGCCCCGGTGAGCGCGTTGAGCAACGTGCTCTTGCCGGCGTTGGTGTAGCCCACCAGCGACACCGTCATGTGCTCGCGCCGCGCGGCGACCTGCCGCTCGCGCCGGGCGTGGATCCCCTCCAGCTCCTGCTTGAGGTCGTGGATCCGCTTCTCGACGAGCCGGCGATCGACCTCCAACTGCTTCTCGCCGGGCCCGCGCATGCCGATCCCCATCTTGAGCCGGGAGAGATGGGTCCACATCCGCTTCAGCCGCGGTAGCGAGTACTCCAGCTGCGCGAGCTCGACCGCCAGCGCCGCCTCGTAGGTCCGGGCCCGGGCGGCGAAGATGTCGAGGATCAGCTCGGAGCGGTCGAGCACCTTGACCTTGAGCGCGTTCTCGAGGTTGCGGGTCTGGGCCGGGGACAGGTCGTTGTCGAAGATCACGACGTCGGCATCGTGGCGGGCGACGACCGCCGCGACCTCGGCCACCTTGCCGCGGCCGATAAACGTCGTCTTGTCGGGGCTCTCGCGCCGCTGGGTGATCTCCGCGACCACCTCGGCCCCGGCGGTGGCGGCGAGGCCGCCGAGCTCGGCCAGCGGCTGCTCGGCATCGACCGGCGCGGCCATGAGCACGCCGACGAGCACGGCCCGTTCGCTCTGCATCCCCCGGCCGCGTTCCTTCACGCCTCCTCCTCCCGCTCGCGACCGCCTTCCTCGTCACCACCGGCGAGCTGCCGGCAGCTCTCCCAGCGCCGCGTGTCGAGGAGCCCGTCGGCCACGGCATGCTTCACCGCGCAGTCGGTCTCGTGCGTGTGGCTGCAGTCTGGAAACCGGCACAGGTTCGCCAGCGGCCGGAGGTCGCGGAAGGCGCTCGGCACCTCGGCGGGCACCAACTGCCAGAGCTGGAACTGCCGCACGCCCGGCGTGTCGACGAACGTGCCGCCGTGACGGTGGGGAAGGAGCCGGGCGGTGGTCGTCGTGTGCCGCCCCTTCTCGTTGTCGCGGCTGACCTCGGCCACGGCGAGGCCGAGCGCCGGGTCGAGCGCGTTGAGCAGCGACGACTTGCCGACGCCGCTCTGGCCGACGACGGCGGTCACCCGGCCGGCGAGTTCGGCGGCGATCCGCCCGATGCCGAGGCCGGTGGCGGCCGAGCAGAGGATGACCGGGTAGCCCATCCGGGCGTAGACGCCGGCCAGCGGCACGAGCGTTGCGGCGGGGACGAGGTCGGCCTTGTTGATGCAGATCAGCGGCCGGATGCCGGCGGCCTCCGCCGCCACGACCAGCCGATCGACGAGTCCGGGCTTGAGGTCGGGCATGGCGGCGCTGGACACGACGAGCACCTGATCGACGTTCGCCACGATCACGTGCCGCCGGCCACGGCTGTCGCGGCAGAGTTCGTTGCGGCGCGGCTCGATCGACCGGATCGTCGCCCCTCCCGGCGCCTCGTCCACGTGCACCAGGTCGCCGGCCGCGACCGGATGCCGCTGGTCGGTGGCCAGGGTCCGGAGGATGCGGCGGGTGGTGCAGCGGACCAACTCCCCGTCCGGCCGCTCGACGAAACTCTCCAGGCCGTGGACGTGGAGCACGCGGCCGAGCCAGGAGCCGGCGGACGGGGCCGCCATGGCCAGCGCGTCCGCGCCGGCCGGCGCGGACGCGACGACGGTCCGCTTTCGCGTCAACTCTCCCTTGCCCGAGATCCGCTCCGACGACGCCTCGTCGGCCATGCGATCGGGGTCGGCGGCGAACCGTGTCAGGTCGCCACGGCGGGTGCGGACGGAGCGGTTCTTGCGGAACTCGACCCGAACCTTGCGCGGCTTCGCCATGAACTGATTGTACCAGACGGCCGCGCCGCCGGGCCGGCGCTCAGCCGCCGGGCCGGCCCCGGGAAGCCGGAGCCTTGCGTTTCGTCTCCAGCCCCGCCGCCTCGAGGAGCGACCGCTCGAAGACGGGTCCGCCGCGGGTGGGCGCGACGGGGACCGCCTTGGCACCGAGCTGGACAGGCTCGTAGCAGACCTCGTACTCGTGCCGGGCGATCGCAAGCGTGTCGCCCGGCTCGAGCCGGCGCTCGATCGTGCGCACGCCGTTGACCTTGATCCCGTTGCTGCTGCCGAGGTCCTTGACGTGCCAATAGCCGTCCACGATCGACAACTGGCAATGCTGCCCCGAGACGTTGGGAAACCGCAGCACGATGTCGGCGATCTCGCGCCGGCCGACCACCAGCAGGGGCTTGAGGAGCGGGATGGGATCGCCACCGCCGCGGGGAAGCAGTTCGCCGTACATCTGGATCCCTCCCGATTGCGTCGAGGCCAAACCGTCCCGGCGTCCAGCCCCACCCGGGGAACGGTAGGTCCCGTGCGCGACGGAGTCAATCGTCGGGGACGTCTGCGGGGTACACTGGTCGTGGAGGATCGGAGTGGGCCGGGCGATCGCCGGCCCGCTGGCCGCTGCGCCCGCCGGGGCACGGCGGCCAGCGGGCGGGAGGAAAGTCCGGGCTCCACAGGGCTCGATGGTGGGTAACGCCCACCGGCCGCGAGGCCAGGGACAGTGCCACAGAAAGCAAACCGCCCGTCGGGTTCGCCCGGCGGGTAAGGGTGAAACGGTGAGGTAAGAGCTCACCAGCAGGCCGGGTGACCGGTCTGGCTCGGCAAACCCCATCGGGAGCAAGGCCAAGCAGGAAGAAGTTCGCTGCCGGT